>CAZXXF010000001.1:0-37764 GCA_964644805.1 uncultured Candidatus Saccharibacteria bacterium
TTTTAATTACCCAGTTTCTGTCTTTATCAAAGGCATGAAAATTAAGATGGGCGTGGGTGTCAAAATACATAATCAAAAATCAAATTGAAAAGAGATTAAAAACTTTTAATCTTTGCTTGGGCTATAATATTGAAGCCAAACCGCCTGATTATTGGGTCTGGATCTCGGGCGGATTTTCCTCCATTGTCTCTTGGCTTTCGTTAATGCCCCACAGGGCGGGCAGGCCTTCATTTAAATTTTCTATTATTTTCTTGATCTCCTGATTTTCCGGGTTCAGCTCCTCTATTCTTTTAAAATGGTTGAGCGCCTCCAATTTGGATCCAATCTTGTCCAAAACTAATCCCAGCATGTATCTGGCGTTTGAAAATTCAGGATTCAGTTCTATTGCGCGCTCAAAATCTTTTTTCGCTTCTCTATATTCATTCTTTCTCCAAAAAAGCAAACCTCTCTGAAAAGCGATGCCAGCGTCATGCGCCGCGATATTTTTAGCGACCCCGAGTTTTTTTATCGCTTCCTCAATTTTCCCCTGCTGATCGTAAACAACAGCCATTAGATAATGGGCGGGAGCATAATCCGGTTTGAGCTCAATCGCCCTGTTAAGATTTTCTATCGCGAAAGAAAAAGCTTCGTTTTTTTCTTCATCCAGTTTTTGTTTCTCAAAATTCTGGCCGATCAAAATATAAACCCTTCCTATTTCTCCATAAGCAAAAGGCGAATTTGGCTCCAGCTCAATCGCTTTTTTATAAGAATCTATCGCCAATTCTCCTGCCTTATTGGCACTATCAATTCCGATCAGGTTTCTATAGAAAAATCCCCTTACGTTCCAGTTGGCAACATTAAAAGGACCAATATTGACCGCGTTGCCGATCGCTTCAACGCCCTTGGCAATCTCTTGATAAATAAGGGTTTCTTTTTCTTTTTGGTCGGTTATTTTAACGTCGCCTGAAATCTCGTTCGCTCTCGCAAGATGAAGCTGGCCAAGGTCTCGTCCATATAAATCATGAGATGGATTAAGTTCGAAAGCTTTTTTGGTTAAATCGATTGCCCGTGAAAAATTTCCGGACTGGAGAGCAATGGTGCCTTCAAAATAGTTTGCGTCCGCCATATATCTTGTTGACTGAATGAAAAATAAGCTGACGCTCAATATGGCAATCATTGCCGCCGCTATGGCCGGATTGAATACCCGGGGTAATAATTTTTTAAGCTTCCCCGGTTGAAAGGGCCCGCCAAGAGATTTCGCCTTATAGTTTTCATTTGCCCTCAGAGAAAAAATAAGGGCGGCAAAAAACCAAAAAATAAACCACAAAACGAAATTAAAAGCATAAAAAAGAGTTAAAATTATTAATCCTGCGGCTGAAGAAAAAAACGCGATGTCTATTTTATTATCATCTTGCGGGGATATTTTTTTTACAAAAATTCTAAATGCGGAAAAAACCAGCAAACAGATTAAAAACACCATTGATCCAAGGCCCAATATTCCCCTGGTTATGATCCAGTCAAAAAAAGAAGCATTGCCCGATAAAAATCTGTTATTCCAGAAAATGCTTAGATTGATCGCTTCGGACCGGAATTTAGAATAATTAAAAACAAAAGTGCCGGGACCTGATCCAAAAAATACATTTTTTGCGCCTTCGCCAAAGGATCCTTTTAAAATATCCACTTCGGAACTAAAACTGGGCGAAACTTCAACCGGTATTGCCGGAAAAATCTTTGGTCGCAATGGAAAGAACAGAAAAAATATGGAAATGACGGTTATGGTCATAAGCGCCGCCATCCAATAAAAATCGCTCTTTCCTTGAAATTTACGCACTCCGAACAAGAATATAATAAATGCGGAAAAAACCAGCAAAAACCAGGCGGTTTTAAAGCCGATTAGAATAATAGATAAAAGCAAAATAAAGGTAGTTAAACAAAAAATCCACTTTTTTCCTTGGGAGCGGTGGAAAAGAAAAGCAATTGATATCGGAAAAAAGATGGCCGATAAAATCGCGACGCTGTTAATAGAGCCGACGGTGTTAAAAGCAACCGCCTTGACGAAATCGATCGGCAAAATAAAAATCCGATGCAATTGGAGAATGGCCAACGCCGCGGATGCCGAAAAAGAAATCAGAATAAGCTTTAAGGCGAATAAAGCGTTTTTTTTATCGGCAAATAATTGAATGAACAGAAAAACAAAAACGACGAAGGCGAATATTGCGGAAAAACTATCTGCTATGTCCAACGGATTGCCAAAAAAAGAATTATTTTTCCATAAAGAAAGGGCCGAAGAAACAAAAGAGGAAAATAAAATTACAATAAGGGCTATATATAGCATTTTTTCGCCCCTAAAAGGCGTTTTGCCCGAAAAAAGGCGGTCAAAAAAATATCCGATCGATCCGACCGCCAGCAAAAAAACCAAAAGAAGGTGCTTTGGGAATCCCAAGAAATCCTGCGAGAAAGGAAGAAAAAATAACGGGGCGGAAAAAACGATTGAATAGATGGAGAATTTAGATATTGTCTCGAAAATTTTTTTGTTCATGTATGGTTTTGATTATTAATTCTACAATAAAAAAAATTTCCTGTCCAAAATATTAATGGCGGCTATTCTTATTTTCTTGAGCGAATTATTGCGCTTTGCAAAATTCCAATCGCTAAAAACATCGTTATAAGGGAAGATCCGCCGTAACTTACGAACGGCAAGGGAAGGCCGATAACAGGCACAATGCCGATATTGCTACCGATGTTTACTAAAAAATGGGAAAACATCCAAATCAAAAGCCCCAAAGCGAATAACCGCGAAAAATTATTATCAGCCCCGAAAGCGACGCGAATAATTTTTAAAAAAAGGATGAAAAATAAAACGAGCATTCCCGAAATTGTCGCGAATCCGAACTCTTCTCCTATCGCCGCGAATATAAAATCCGTCTTTGGTTCCGGCAAAAAGCCGTATTGCGTTTGCGATCCCCCGCTTATGCCCCTTCCAAACCACCCGCCGCTTCCAAGGGCAATCTTCGCTTGCCTTTGGTTCCATCCTATTTCAAGGGGCTTATAGTCGGGCATTAAAAAGCTTATTATTCTTTCTTTTTGATAATCCTGCAAAAAAAACGACCAACCGAGATAAAAAATTATAATTGCCAGAAGAGAAAGAAGCAAAAAATGCCTTAGTCTTATTCCGGAAACAATTAAAATGCCAAACCATATAAAAATTAAGATCAGCGCCGAGCCTAAATTCGGCTGGAAATAGATAAGCGCTACGGGAATAATCATATATATCCCGGAAAAAATTATATGCCTTAATTTATAAAGCTCAACGTGCCTGTATGAGAAGTATTTCGCCAAAATAATTATTAAAACAAGCTTGGCGAATTCGGCAGGATCAATTGAAAAATCTCCTATTTTATACCAGCTTTTTACCCCCCTGATAGGAGAAGTAAAAATAAAAAGTCCGGCTAATGAAATAATCGAAACAGCGTAAAGGACCAAAACAAGATAAGAATTGTTTTTTAGAATCCTGTAATCAAAAAAAGCCGTTATGGCCATCAGGGAAAAACCGATCGCCAAAAATATAATCTGCTTTTGAAAATTCAAAAAATCACCGCTTGAGCGGGAAAAGCTGTATAAAGAGAGGATTCCGATTCCGGTTAAAATAATGATGAGAATTATTATTCCCAGATCTAACCTCTTGAAACCGCTTATTTGTTTTAAAAAATAATTTAAAAATGTCATTTTTTTAAGGTTTTCCGGATAATATGGAAATAAAATCGTTTTCGGATATTGTTTTAATGCCGAGCTTTTTTGCCCTTTTAATTTTACTGCCGGCATTTTCCCCGCAAACGAGATAATCGGTTTTTTTGTCCACGGAATCAGAAGCCCTTCCTCCCAGAAAAACAATTTTTTCTTTGGCTTTTTCCCGAGTCATTGTCTTCAAGCTTCCGGTAATAACGAATTTTTTCCCGGATAGGATATTTTTAACTTTGAGGGAACTTTTAATCGACACTCCAAAATTGGATAATTGGGACAAAAGCTTAAGATTATTAGAATCATTAAACCATCCGCGTATGCTTGTTGCCGCTGCTTCGCCTATATTGGGCACCTGGATCAACCGGTCAATGGAAGCTTTTTTTAAATCGTTGATATTTCCGAAAAATTTTGCCAAATCGGCCGCAGTTTCCTCTCCCACATGATTGATGCCCAAAGCGTATAAAAATCGAGCCAATGTGATCATCTTGCTCTTTTCTATTGCTTCTATTAAATTGCTAGCCGATTTTTCGGCAAACCGATCCAAAGAAATCAGGTCGCTTGCTTTAAGGCGGAAAATATCGGCCGGAGAACGAACAAGACTATTGTCAACGAGCTGGTCAATAATCTTTTTCCCAAGCCCTTCGACATTGAATGCTTTTTTGGAAACAAAGTGATAAAGATATTCTCTCTTTTTAGCGGGACAATTCTTGTTTAAACATCTCAAAATAACCTCGTCTTTTGACCTTGAAAGATTTTCTTCGCAGGCAGGGCATTTTGACGGCATTTTAAAATCCAATTCTTCGCCGCTTCGCAAATCTTTCAAGACTTCGCTTATAATCGGAATCACGTCTCCGGCCCTTTCAAGCACGATCGTATCTCTTATTTTAAGCCCAAGTCTTTTTATTTCATCAGCGTTATGAAGAGTTGCCCTCGAAACAACCACCCCGCCTATCTTTGCCGGCTCTAAAATTGCGACCGGGGTAACGGCGCCTGTTCTGCCGATTTGGACCCTAATTTCTTTTATTCTGGTTGTTGTCCTTTGAGGACTGAATTTTAAGGCCCTAGCCGCTCTTGGGCTTTTGCCAGCAATACCCAATTTGTTAAACAAAGAATTTTCATTCACGCTTACTACCACTCCGTCAATTTGAAAAGGAAGATCGTTCCTCGCCCCGCCAACATCTTGCCAAAAATCAAGCACTTCTTTTTCATTTCTGCACATTTTCCCGGCATCGGTTTTAAATCCCAAGATCTCAAGAATTTCATGTTTTTTGGAATGGGTGGTCAGGCCGATATCCGTGATAATATCGTAAGCTAAAAATTTTAATTTTCTTGAAGCGGCAAGCCTGGGATCAAGCTGTCTTATGGACCCTGCGGCCAGATTCCTCGGGTTCGCGTACGGAGCTTCTCCTTTTTTTATTTTTTCTTGGTTAACCTCTTTGAAAATTTCCTTATCCATATAAACCTCGCCCCTGATTTCAATCTCGCCTTCCTCCAGACGGTTAAGGATATTTTTTTCTGTTTTTTTATTCTTGATTTCGGGTTTGATTCCGATGTTAAGGGGAATGCTTTCTATTGTTTTTAGATTTTGGGTGATGTCCTCGCCAATTTTTCCATCGCCCCTTGTCGCTCCGGCGAAAAAAACGCAATTTTTATATTTGAGAGAAACCGCGAAGCCGTCTATTTTTAATTCGCAAAAATAATCAAAATCTGTAAGCGGTTCAAGCCTTTTAAGATAATCGCGCCAGTCGTAAAACTCCTGTTCGCTGAAAATATCTTCCAGCGAAAGCATGGGAATTTTATGGGCGGTTTTTTTAAACTCTTTTAGAGGCTTTCCAGCGACTCTTTGGGTTGGCGAGTCGGGCGTTATTAAACCGGGAAACTTCTGCTCTAAGCCGTAAAGTTCATGCTTTAATGAATCTAAAACTTCGGGGGGCATTTCCTCCCGATCAAGGACGTGATAAAGATAGCGATGATGATTAATAAGCCGGCGCAATTTTTCAATTCGCTTTTTTGCCTCTTCGATATCCATAATTTACATTCCCGTTATTTTTATTCCTCTTCTGGTGCCCCTGAAAATCCCTATTGATTTGATGCAGTAATGGTCGCTTGCGCAGGAAGGATCTATGGATCTATTCGTAACGGAAAACTCAAAAGAAGCTCCGCTTTCCAGAAAGCCGATTGCCGGGCCGTACGGCGGCACGATGGCGCCCTTAAATATTCCATAAAGAGCTGTTTCCACTCCTGAATCAGCGGCGCAAAGAGCGGCAACGGAATCTCCGGATTGTTTGATGTTTTTGATTTGAATAACCATGACCGAGCCCAATCCGAAAACCATTACCATTAAAATGGAAAGTATCACCAATGAAAAATACAGAGCGGAACCTTTTTTATTCATTTTCTTTTTTTATGTCTTAGAAAAATTAAAAATCAAGATTTCTTTGGGAAATGCTTGTCTGAATCTTTATCGGTGGAATGTTTCCTTCTCTTGCCTCAAGATAAGCGGTGACTGTCGGCTGCAGTTCATCTCCGGAAGGATTGCCGCTTATTTCAAACTTCAGAGTGATAATCTCCGTGCCGGGGGAAGTTAAATCTATTATTTGCCCGCCCGCCACTTTTCTTATTTTAGTCGCCCGACTTACGGGATCCCGGTAAAATTCCTGGCATTCGTTTGATTGAAGAGCGTTAATAAATCTGATTCTTGTGCCGGCGTCAAAAAGCTGATAGGTTGTTCCAGCCGATACGCAAGCTCCGTTTCTATCCCGAGGCGCCATTCTTATGGCTTTGCTCATAAATTCCATGGCGTAGCTTGTCTCACTTAATATTTTTTTGGTTAATAAAACATTCTGGTGGGTCCGCATCGCGCCTATAAACACGCCAACGATGCTTGTTGCTAAAATGGAGAAAACTCCGGCCGAGACCACAAGCTCAACTAAGGTGAATCCCTTTTTATATTTTTTCTTTTTCATTTTTTAAAACCAATTGTATAAATTCTCCTGCATGCTTACTTCTTTGACCATTGATCTTTCAAGCCAGTAAACAGTAACAATTATTTTTAAAACATCCGGCTGCCGCTGAATGGTTATCCTTCTTTTAAAAACCGTATTTTCTCCGGCAGAATAGTTGTAGAAATCATTATTGTTTTTTCTCAAAAACCACAGATCTGAAAATCCGCACAAGCCCGGACAAACGCTAAGCGCTGGATCTTTGGAACGGGGCAAAAAATAATCTGCCTGATAGTTTCCCGAAGACAATCCTTCGTTCCATTCGTTGGTCGGGGCGCTTGCTTTTTCTAAAAAATTAGTGTCTCTTATGTTGCGGATTATTTCTATTCCTTCCTGCGCAAGATGGGAGGCCGTCGCCCTCATTCTGGCGCCTGTCGCAACGCTGATGGAATTTTGTATCATAATGTAGGCGCCTATTATGCCCGAAGTCAGCACAAAAACGGCTATCAGCAATTCCGCCAAAGTAAAGCCTTTGTTTTGTTTATTTTTACTGAACATAAATTAAGCCGGCTGAATTAAAATAAATTGTTTTCTGTTTTGTCGTTCCGGTGATTCCCAGTCTTGCGCTTGAAACGGTTTGGGGATTGCCGTTGATGATGACCGATGGAGATGGAGGCACAAAAACTATGTTGACCGGAGAGGGAACAATAATGGAAATTGCCTGATCTATCGTTATTATTTCCAACGTTTCCGCACAGCTTCCGTTGCAGGGCAAACCCGATGAATCATAAATTCTATTGTTGTTGCAATCCGCGAATAAAATATATCTTGTCAGGTTCCCCGAATCAAAATAGACGCCATAGCCGCCCGCGGGAAAAATACCGCAATGATGTTTTCCGGAAATAGCCCTTTCCTTGATTTCCTCGGACTTTGAAACAAGAAAATTCGCCTCTTTCTGAAGCTTTAATTCTTGCTTTCTTTCGCCGTATCCCCAAAAAGACGCAGACGCCAAAATCCCGATAATCATGATCGCCACTAAAAATTCCGCTATGGTGAACCCCGCTATAATCCCTTGATTTCTAAACAGGGCAAATCCTTTTTTCATTGAATCAATTTTAAATACCAGCCGATTAATGCTTCGCCCCAAAGCATCGCTATAAACGCGGACGTAATCAAAAAGGGGGCAAAGGGCAATTCGCTTTTCATGTTCTTTTTTTTCAGAATCAAAAGCGCTGTGCTTATTATACCACCTATCATATAAGCCAGAAATAAGGCGGCTATTATCCGGGGCCAGCCGGAGAATAAACCCAAAAAAATTCCCAGCTTAACATCGCCAAAACCGATCCATTTGCCGCGGGAAAAAATAAAAATAATGAGAAAAAATCCCGAGGCGGTCAGGGCGGCCAATATGTAATTAAAGAAAAATTTAAAATCAACGGAAAGAAAATTATTGATTTGGAATGATTCAAAAAGACGATAACCCAAAGCTATGAATATGCCCGGGAACAGAATCTCATCGGCTATAAGATAGTGCTTTAAATCATAAACGAAAATAATAATCAAAAAACAGGCGCAAAGAAGCAAAAAGACAATATTGACAAGTTGGTAAAAATGAACGACTGGGAGATGAAAGCTTAAAATCAAGATAAACACAAGCCCCGTTGCTATTTCAACCAGCGGATACTGAAAAGATATTTTTTTGCCGCAATGGCGGCATTTTCCTCTCAGAATGAGAAAGCTTAAAACAGGAATGAGATCAAAAAATTCAAGGTTATGTTTGCATTTGGGGCAGGCCGATCTTTCCGAAAAAGCCCTTTTTTTTGTGCCCAAACGGCAAATCACGCAATTTAAAAAAGAGCCGATTGCCGCCCCGAAGAAAAAAACAAAAAAATAAATTAAGCAAATAAATCCCTGAATGAAAAAAGATAAAAACATATTAATTTATTTTACCAAAAAAAAGCTCCCTCATAAATCATCTTGAGAGAGTTTTTTCTTTCCGGGGCAATTATTCAATCTATGGACAGAAACTGTTTGCATTGGCGCATAATTGCGTCGCAGAAACATCCGTTGCGAACCGGCCGACGCTGTCAATGCAAAGATAATTATTTGCCTCGGTCAATCTTACATTAACGCAATAGCTGTCGCTATCGGCATAGCAATATACTCTTCCTCCGCTTTCACTTATTCCCTGCTGAATATGCACAAGAGCCGGCCAGCTGAAATTGGCGCTGTTGAAATCTCCGCCGGGCGGAGTGGCGCACAAGCTAACATAACCGTCTGTGGCGCCCATGAATATTCTCTCGGCCAATTTTCTTGCCTCGGCCAAATCAGAAGCTATTTTGGTGTTTTTGGACCGCAAAACAGCCGTTCTTGCCGACGCGACAATCAATACGACCAAAATGGCAAATATCATTACCACTATTAAGACTTCCATTAATGTAAGACCCCTTGATTTCATTCTTTTTTATGAACCCTGTTAAAAATTTCAGAGCTTGGGTCAAATCTTTTCAAAAGAGAAATTCATTTAAACCCTTGGAGTTTATGACAGAGTGAAACTATTTTCATCTCTTACGGACAATTATGGACGGTTGAGGTACACGTGGTAGTCGGATTTACCGTTCCCTCATAGGCTCTTCCTTCGTCAATGCAGAAATATCTGGTTGTGCTTGAAGCCATGATCGCATGACTACAATATTCACTAGCACCCAACATGAAGGATGGAGCGGGTCCGTTAGCCCCATTTTGCGTGTCTATATCACCACAAAGCTGAGTCATTTCACTGTTTGTGGCGCAGCCGAATCCAACATATGTATTGTTAGTTGAATTCCACAATTCTGCCTGCGTCCTTATCTGGCTGAAAGCGCTGGCAATTCTGGCGTCTCTTGCCCTTAAAGTTGCGCCTCTCAATGAAACCAGCACGATTGCGGCCAGAATTCCGATAATGGCGATAACCACTAAAAGCTCAATTAACGTAAAACCTCTTTTGTTTGATTTCATGTTATTTCCTGTTTAATGATTTTATATTTTAACGTTGATCGACCTTTT
Source organism: uncultured Candidatus Saccharibacteria bacterium (assembly GCA_964644805.1). Taxonomy (GTDB): domain Bacteria; phylum Patescibacteriota; class Minisyncoccia; order Minisyncoccales; family PEYH01; genus JBBIKX01. The sequence goes on from CAZXXF010000001.1 coordinate 9,708, forward strand.
GATATATTTTTATGCGTTCTATGTCTAATAATATAATTATATTTCACAAAGTATTGACGGTCAACACGACTGGCAAGCGGTTAACCTTGAATTAAAAGGCAATTGTGGAAAGATTCTTGTAGAGGGGAAGGAAAATGGAAAGGACCAATCCCGCGATCAGCCCGCCGACAATGATAATCATTACCGGCTCAATAATACTTATAAGACCGTCAATGCTTGAATAAACTTCAACCCTGTAAAAATCGGCTATTTTCGTGAGCGCCTCGTTTAATCTGCCCGTTCTCTCGCCCACTTTTACCATCTGAACCACTGTCGGAGCCATGCTTTTTGGATGTTTTGCCAAAACATTGCTTAAAGAATCCCCTTTCCGAACGCTGTCTCGGGCGTCTATGATGATATTCTGGTATGTTTGATTGGACACGATGCCTCTTACCACGTCAAGACTCTGGGTAATGGGAAGACCGGCAAAAATAAGAGTTGAAAGATTTTCGGCGATCTGGATAACATAAATTTTTCTCATAATTTTGCCTATCACCGGAAAATTAAGAGCAAGATGGTTCCAATATTTTTTCCCCTCCGGGGTCTTGACATAAAAAACAAGCCCAAAAACAGCAAAAATTAAAAATACGGCTATCATCCACCAAAATTTTTGCAAAAAACTTCCAAAAGCGATAACGAGCATTGTTATTTTAGGAAGCTGGACCTCTAACGAGGCGATTGTTTCGGTAAAGCTCGGAAACACGAAAAAAAGCATCAAAATTCCAATAACGGCAAAAACCACCAAAACAAAGGCCGGATAAATCATTCCCATCCTTATTTTAAGATAAAGATTATATTCTCTTTCCAAATTTTCAGAGAGATATTTCAGGGTGTCCGAAAGCTTTCCGGATGCCTCTCCCGATTTAATCATATTAATGAAGAAAGAGGAAAATATTTTTGGAAAGCGGGCAAGGGCATCTGAAAAATACATCCCGCCCTCAACTTCATCGGCCACTTTTAAAATAACTTCTCTTATTTTTTGTTTTTCCGACTGAAGGGCGATGGTTCTTAATGCGTCAACAAGGCCGATTCCGGATTTTACCATCAAAGAAAGCTGTCTTGAAAAATTCATTATGTCTTTTTTCCCTATCCGGTTAAAAACATTTAATTCTCGGGCATAAAATGGCCTCCTTTCTTCGGGCTCTAGAAAGGTAATATAAAGATCCTGTTCCTGCAAAAGCGAAACCGCCCTTTGACGGCTCGGAGCGTCAATGGCTCCCAATTGGATAAGGCCGTTTTTTGTTCTGGCTTGATATTGAAATTTCATCTTTTAAGCAATTCTTTTAATTCTTGGGGATGGGGCGAAAAATTATAGGCATTTTCTGCGGAAATCTTTTTTTCTTTTACAAGGATTGCGATTGACTGGTTCAAACTCATCATTCCGTCTTGAAGCGAAGTCGTGATTACGAGAGGAATTTCGTGAATTTTATTTTCCCTGATAAGATTCGCTATCGCGGGGGTGTTGAGCATAATTTCGGCGACAGGAATTAATCCCCCCCCGTTTCTTGGAACAAGTCTTTGAGAAACAATGCCCAAAAGAGAACCGGATAATTGAGCTCTGACCTGGATTTGCCTTGCCCCTGAAAAGCTATCAACGATTCTGTGAATTGTTTGGGCGGCGGAATTTGTATGCAGGGTAGCAAAAACAAGATGTCCGGTTTCTGCAGCCGTAACAGCGGTTGATATTGTTTCCGGATCCCTCATCTCTCCAAGCATTATTACATTCGGATCTTGACGAAAAGTAGATCTAAGCGCCTTTGCGAAAGATCTGGTATCTATGCCAACCTCTCTTTGATCTATCACCGACAAATCATCTTCGAAAAGATATTCTATCGGATCTTCTATCGTAATAACATGATCAGCCCTTGTGTGGTTGATTTCATCGATCAAAGAAGCAAGGGTTGTGGATTTCCCCTGATTGGAAGGGCCCGTAACCAAAACTAATCCCTGGGTCGCCCTTGTAAAAAGATGAAGAATCGGAGGAAGATTTAATTCTTCCGGAGTGGGAATTTCCATTCTGATAAAGCGCAAAACGCAACTGACTGATTCTTGCTGAAAATAAGCGTTTCCCCTAAACCTTCCCTTCGCCTGATACGGATATGAAAAATCAACCTCTTTCTCTTGCAATAGTTTTGCGAATTTTTCTTTTGGAAGGATGGTTTGGACTAAATTGAAAAGATCTTTAGCCGAGAAAATCTCTTTTTCTTCAATTTGCCCAAGTCTGCCGGAAATTCTGATGATCGGCTTCCTGTTTGAAGAAAGATGGAGATCTGACGCTTTATTGCTTATCGTAATCTCCAATAATTCGTGAAATATTTTTAAATAGTCTTTCATAAAATTTTTCTTAATATTCAAACTCCGTTGCTCCGATAATTTCTTCTATCGCTGTGAGTCCCTCCATCGCCTTTAAAATTCCGTCCTGCCTCATCGTAAGCATTCCCTGTTTTTTTGCTTCCCTTAAAATTTTCTCTTCGTTTGGCTGAGACAAAATAATTTTGCTTAATTCTTTGGTCATTTTTAAAATCTCAAAAAGGCCTATCCTCCCGGAATAACCGGTGCCTCCGCAGTCAATGCACCCCTCGCCCTTCCAAACATAAAATTCCGAACCTGCAAATTCAGCCCGCCTTCTGCTGCGCGCCGGCAGATCGACCATTGATTCTGAAATAATCTCTCTAATTTTTAAATCGGGCACAATTCTTTTTTTGCATTTTTGGCAAACCCGCCTGACCAGTCTTTGGGCCAAGACAACATTTAATGTCGCGGGAATTAAAAAAGGCTTAACCCCCAGGTCGATTAACCGGGGGATTACTCCGACCGCATTATTGGTATGAAGCGTTGAAATAACAAGGTGCCCCGTAAGCGCGGCATGGATAGCCAATTCGGCTGTTTCTGAATCTCTTATTTCTCCCACCATGATAATATCGGGGTCTTGTCTTAAAACATGACGCAGACCGTTCGCAAAATTGTATCCGATCTCCGGCTTTACCTGCGATTGGTTTATCCCCTCTATATAATATTCTATCGGATCTTCAAGCGTGATGATATTGGCCCCCTCTTTATTCAAAGACTCTAAGACAACATAAAGGGTGGTTGTTTTTCCGCATCCAGTCGGACCAGTGGCAAGCAACATTCCATAAGGCGACGCTATCGCTCCCTTAAGAACTTCAAGCGCGCCGGCTCTTAATCCAAGACTATCAAAGTTTTGGAGTCTTTTCTGCGGATTAAGAACCCTCATTACCACTTTTTCTCCAAAAAAGGTTGGGAAAGTTGAAACTCTGAAATCAATATTTTGCTCGTTAATGGCAATTGAAAAACGGCCGTCTTGGGGAATTCTCGTTTCGTCAATCCTTAAATTAGCGATTATTTTAATGCGGGAAACTATTGAGGGATGAATTTTCTGCGGCAGAAAAAGACTTGAATGAAGAACCCCATCCAATCTGAAGCGCACTCTGGTCCGGTCTTTAATTGGTTCAACATGAATATCCGAAGCTCCGCCCTCGATTGAATGTCTCAATATAACCGCCACCATTTTGCTTATGGGCGCTTCTGCTATTCTTTGGCCGATATCTTCGGGGCGGACAAGCGATATTTCTTTTTCTACTTTTTTTATCTGAAGCTGTTTCTCCAAGTCTTCAAGGGCGGTCTTCACCTCTTTTTTCAAACTCTGATATTTTCTGAATATTTCGTTGAAGTTGCTCGGAGTAATAAGAAAAACGCGATATTCAAAATCTTGCTGGCGGGCCAAAAATTTAAGCGCCTCAAGCGCTCTTAAATCATCGGGGTAAACCATCCCTATTTCAAGAAGATTATCTTTTTTTTTAACGGGTATCATCCTGTAATATTGAGCGGAATCCTTTGGAATAAGCTCCAGCGTTTCGGAGGAAATTTCATTGACGGATATTGTTTTTAAATCCACCCCCAAAATCTCGCCCTTAATCTCATATAAAACACTTTCAGGGACTAATCTCTTTTCCAGAATAATTTCTTCCTCTCTCTGTCCCGATTCTTTTATTTCTTGTAAAAGAGAGGTGACCTTTGATCGGTCTATTATTTCCCTTTTTGTTAATTCTTCAATTAAATTCATTTTTTAGACGGGGTAGGTTGTGTCTGCGGAAGGGAAAAAGGATTTTCTCGCCCAAGACTTTCTTCCCATGCGGGAAACGACTCGTACGATTCGAGGATTTTCAAAACAGGATTATTCAGGTTGGAAAAATTTATTTGGGGCGGCTCTATTTCTTCCAGACTGATTTCAATAAGCATTGATTTTTTCCGAAAAATGTTTAAAACAATCAATATAAAAACTATTATAAGCGCTATGAGAATAATCAAAGAATAAAGATCTTTTCTTTGCGGTTTGGTAAAAACAATTGCCATATTTTTAATAAGAATAAACCCTTAGCTTCACTTCAAAACTAAAAAGATTTAATCCCTTTTGGGGGGCAGTGAAGGAAATTTCTTCCACCTCGAAAAGTCGGGCGCTTTTCTCCACCTTTGATAAAAAATTATTAAAAGAAGCGTATGTCCCGACAAGATTGACAAAGATTTTTATCTCTTTGATTTTTTTTATTTCTTCTATCTCTTTAAATTCCTTTGGCTCGCTTATGCTTATTCTGCTTATGATCAATCCGTTTTCAGCGGTTGTTTTTTCAAAGTAAGCGATTAGCTTGTCGTAATCGGGATCACTCGGAATAGCCGCAACGACTTTTGCGGCCAATTCTTTATCTTTTCCCAAAGTAAGAAACGTTTCCCTTATTTTCTGAAAATACTGGCTGTGGTTTTTTAAAAATTCCTCTTTATGGGCTAAATTATGCTGCGCCTTAATATATCCCTGATATTTCGGCCAAACAAACACCAATCCGACAAACAGGGCGGAAAAAAGACAAATTAAAATGACGATTTTTGGATGTTTCATTTTATTATAAGGGCGCTTGAGCTGAAAAAAACTTCAATTTTAAATCCTATTTTGCCGTCCTCTACCCGATCGGCATCGGAAAGAAATACTTTTTCAATTTTCGGCTTTTCTTTTTCTAACGCTCTTATTTGCTGCGCCAAGCTAATCATATCGCTGGACGTGCCGGTCAAAATCGCCTTATTGTCTCTCAATACTAACGATATTGAGTTAAAAACAACTTTTGGATGGACATTGTTTTCTATTATAGAAAATGCGCTTGTGGAGATTACGTGTCTTTCGATGAGTCTGGGCAGGGCGTCAAGCTTTTCTTTATAATCGTAAGCTTGTTTTTTCATATTTTGCTGTTCTGGCGTACTGATCTTTTTTAACTCTTCTTCGACGGCTTCTAAAGATGCGCCTACCTTTCGGGTATTTATGTTAAGCGCGAAAAAAGCGCCTATTGTGCCTATAAGCACCAATATGGAAAACCAAAACAAAAACGAAGCTGCAAACGATTCTCTTTCTACTACTTCTTCCTGAGGAATGACTTTTACCATAAATTATTTATTTACTCCTCTTAAAGCGGCACCTACTGCTATTGTAAATTCAGGTCCTATTCTTTTCAAGATCAGCTCCAATCCCGGAGGGTAAGAAACATCAACGAAAGGATCTCCTATTTCTATCGGCACGCGAAATGCTTCGGCAAAATAATCTCTTAGGCCCGGAAGGGAAGAATTGCCTCCAGCAAGAATAATTTTTTCAGCTTTTTCTTTTTCTTCAAGAAAATAATTGTTCAAAATATTTTTTGTTTCTTTAACGACAGACTCAATCAGGGGAAAAATAATATTTTTTATCGTTTCTTCCTTTTTAATGCCGTATATTTTTTTAATAATTTTGGCTTTACGAACATCTATATTTAATTTCTCCGATAATGTACGGACAATTTCCTGGCCGGCGATATCAATGCTGTGAGAAACTCTTAGAACGCTTTGGGAAACAATGTTAATGGTTGCGCTTCTTTCTCCAAGATCTATAAGGCATACTGTCGCACGGCGGTCTTGATATTTTATAAGCGCCCTTGCAAGAGAAAATGCTTCGCTCTCAAGGGCGGCGATTTCCAATCCGATAGCTTTTGCTATCGCCTGATATTGATTGATTGTTTCGTTGGGAACGGCGACCAATAACACTTTAAGGGGTGAGCGGCCATCAAATTGAGGAGCCCCTTTCACTATTTCCCAGTCAAGAGTCACGTCGGCAAGCGGCATGGGAATGTGGCGCGGAGCTTCATATTTGACGGCCTCTTCTAATTCTTGCTTGCTCATCGAAGGCAGCTGGAAAGTGGTAAAAAAAGTGGCGTAATCGGGAATGGCAAAAAAAGCTCTTTTTTTCTTTATCTTCGCTTCTTGCAATACCGCGCCCAGGGCGCTGATTATCATTTCTTTTGAGAGAAAAATCTCTTTGCTGTATGAAACGACATCGCTTGCCCGACCGAGAAAATATTCTGTCCTCAATTGTCCGTAATTTTCCAACCTTCTTCCGCCCGCTCCGCTTATTTCAACCACTTTAAGCGAGGCGCTTCCGATGTCTACTCCCAAAAAACTTTTTGAACCGAGCATTCTAAGTGGATTAAAGCCCATATTTGATTTATTATATCACGATCAGCTTTTTTTATGTAATAATTAATTATATATTATCTTTGCGGATGGCGCATCTCCGACAAGAATGATTAAAAAATTATATAAAATTTTTCTGGATCTGTTTTTCCCCAAAAAATGCATTAATTGCGGCAAGGGAAAAGATTTTATATGCGAAGACTGTTTTTCAATTATTGAAATTTTAGAGAATGATTATTGCCCCTTTTGCTTCCCCCCAAAAATCACGCCCGGAGGAAAAACTTGTTCTTTCTGCAAAAAAGATTATTTTTTGGACGGATTGATCTGCGCAACCAACTTAGAAAATATTGTGGTAAAAAAAGCAATCCATCTTTTCAAATATCCGCCTTTTTTAAAAGAATTGTCGCGCCATCTCTCTTATTTAATTATAAATCATTTGAAATTAACAAACAACGAATCAAGATTCCGTAATTTTATTCTAACGCCCATTCCCATCTCAAATAAAAGACTTTCATTCAGGGGTTTTAACCAATCCGAAGAAATAGCCCAAGAATTATCTTCGCTTTTAAATTTGCCCATGGAAAAAATTATCCGCAGGATAAAAAACACAAGCCCCCAAACAACGCTTGACAAAGACCATAGGCGGAATAATGTTTTAAACGCTTTTATTATTGAAGAAAAATTTCAGCAAAAAATCAAAGAGAAAAATATTCTTTTGATTGACGATGTTTTGACAACCGGAGCGACAATAAATGAAGCCGCGAAAATTTTAAAAGAAAACGGCGCTAAAAGCGCATGGGGAGCGGTTATCGCGAGAGAATAGAATCCCGAAGCGGAGGGGGTGGGAATCGAACCCACAACTCCGTTTTTGGCGGAGTACAGGTTAGCAACCTGCTGCCTTGCCTTTCGGCGCACCCCTCCGTATTCCATCAGTTTATTTTAAAAATGATTTGGGGTCAATAAAAAATTAAAGTATTGAAATTTTTTCAAAAAAAATTATACAACTAAAATTTTTATTAAAAAATTAAAGTATTGAAATTTTTTCAAAAAAAATTATAATAAAATGGCTGAATCGGCGCATTCGTCTAGCGGTTAGGACATGGCCCTTTCAAGGCCAAAATACGGGTTCGATTCCCGTATGCGCCACCAGCATTAAACCTTAAACCATCCCGGGCCGCGACTTTTTATGAAAACTGGCCAATCGTGTTAGAATTCGGATTCAAATTTATGGGCTCGGCAGAAGAAAAATATTATCTTTCCGTTTCTTATGCAAAAGATCTCCTAAAAAAGAGAGAGAGATTTGTCTACCGCTTATTTGAAATGCTACCGGGTTTTTTAAGCTGGATTACGATAATAAGCGCGATTATTTTGTGCGGAATAAGGCCCTTTTGGATGGCTATTTTTATTGTTTCCTTCGTTTTCTATTGGTTCGCAAAGGCGATTTATTTTTCCGCCCATCTTAAGCTTGGCTACAGAAAAATGAAAGAAAACCAGAAAATTGATTGGTTAAAAGAGTTGGAATCCCTGCCAAAAAATAAATATTCCATTCCCATAAACGATTGGCGGGAAATTTATCATTTAATAGTTCTGCCAATGTACAAAGAGCCGATTGAAATAGTGCGCGAGTCTCTTAACTCAATCGTCAAATCGGCATATCCTAAAGAAAAAATGATTATTTTTCTTGCCCTTGAAGAAAGGGCGGGGAAACACTCTCTTGAAATAGAAAAAATGGCTAAAAATGAATTTGGCGACAAATTTTTTCATTTTGAGACTGTGCTTCATCCGGCGAATCTGCCCGGAGAAATCGCGGCAAAGTCAGCCAATGAAACCTGGGCCGCCAGACGGGCAAAAAAGTTCGCAGATCAAAGAAAAATAGATTATCAAAATATCATTTTTTCTTCTTTTGACATAGATACTGTTATTTATCCCCACTATTTCTCCAGACTGTCTTTTTGCTATCTCACCTCTAAAAATCCGACTCGGGCAAGCTTCCAGCCCATTCCCCTTTTTCTGAATAATATTTGGCAGGTGCCTTTTATTTCAAGGATTTTCTCTTTTTCCACAACCTTCTGGCACCTGACCAATCAGGAGCGGGAAGAAAGGCTTATAACATTTTCTTCCCATTCAATGTCTTTTCTTCCCCTCATAGAAGTGAATTTCAAAAAAAGCGACGTCATTTCAGACGATTCAAGAATTTTTTGGCAATGTCTCCTGAAATATGACGGAGATTACCGTACGGTTCCTCTTTATTATCCCATTTCTATGGACGCCAATATGAACCGGAGTTTTTTTAAAACAATGTTAAGCATATATAAACAACAAAAAAGATGGGCTTACGGGGCGGGCGATATCGCTTATTTTTTGTTTGGCTTTATAAAAAATAAAAAAATCCCGCTGAGAAAAAAAATCAGTCTTGGCTGGGAATTAATAGAGGGGCATTGGAGTTGGGCTTGCGCCCCTGTTTTGCTTTTCCTGCTTGGATGGCTGCCAACCACAATAGGCGGCTATGCTTTTTCTCAAAGTCTTATTGGGTATAACCTTCCAAGAATCATAAGCAAAATTTTAACAATCGCCATGGTCGGATTAATCACCTCCGCTTATTATGCTTTCTATATCCTCCCTCCGAAAACAAAAAAAAGGCGGTTTAATGTTGTTTTCATTTTTTTGGAGTGGCTTCTTTTGCCAATGACAATGATTTTCTTTACGGCCCTGCCGGCTTTAAGCGCGCAGACGCATTGGATCTTAGGAAGATATATTTCTTTTTGGGTGACGCCGAAATCTCGCGGATCTATAAAAACTACTCTAAAAGAGCAATCTCTTTAAACCGGGCTAATTCTTTTTTAAGCAAAATATGATTTTCTAAATCCCGGTCTTTTTCTAAAATTTCCCTTGCCGCCTCTCTGGTTTTTCCTATCAGTGAAATGTCAGCCAAAGAACGGGCCAAAAAACCGATCCTGCCCCATTGCCTTTTGCCCACAAAATCTCCCGGCCCCCTTGTTTTTAAGTCAGCTTCGGCCAATTTTAAGCCATCGTCGGTTTTGGTTACGGCCGCTAATCTTTGCCGGACGTTTTCTGAACGATTCTGACAGAATAAAAGAAAATAAGAGCGGTCTCCGCCCCGCCCTATTCTTCCTCTGAATTGGTGCAATTGCGCCAATCCGAATCTTTCCGCCCCCTCGACTATCATCACCGTAACGTCCGGTATGTCTATTCCAACCTCAATCACGGAAGTGGAAACCAAAACATTTATTTTTTTGCTTTTAAAGTCTTTCATCGCTTTTTCTTTTTCTTTCGAACCCATTTTTCCGTGCAAAATCCCGACTTTCAAATTTTTAAATATTGTTTTGGATAATTTCTGATATTCTTCTTTTACCGTTTTCAGATTTTGAATCTCTCCTTCGTCTTCATTGTCCTCTTCTTTTTCAATGCGGGGACAAATCACAAAAACCTGCTTTCCCCCAAGCATCTCTTTTCTGGCAAGTGCGTAGGCCTTATTTCTTTGGCTCGGAGAAACAATCATGGTACGAACATTTCTTTTCCCTTTTGGCATCTCGTCTAAAATTGAAATATCTAAATCTCCGTAAAGCGTTAGGGCAAGAGTTCTTGGGATAGGGGTCGCGGTCATGGACAAAAAATGAGGCAGCGGTTTTTGGTTCCGGCTGTTGTCCTGATAAACGGCCGATCTTTGATCTATGCCAAAACGATGCTGTTCGTCCACAACCGCCAAAAAAAGATTTTTAAATTTGATTTTCTTTTGGATAAGACTGTGGGTGCCTATCAAAATATCTATTTCGCCCTTTTCGGTTTTTTCTATCAATTTTCTTTTGGAAATTTCTATGACTTGATTTTTTAATTTTTTGGAAAAAAACCTGTCCGTTTTTGAAGTAAGCAACCCTATGTTTATATTGGAATTTTTAAGAAAATTGTGTATCGTCTCAAAGTGTTGTTTTGCCAAAATTTCGGTGGGCGCCATAAAGGCGGCCTGACCCCCCGATTTTACAACATTGAGGGCGGCGATGGCAGCAACAATAGTTTTGCCCGATCCCACATCTCCCTGTAATAAACGAAACATCGGCCTTGGTTTTTCCATGTCTTTTAATATTTGCCAAACTGCCTTTTTCTGGCATTTTGTAAGCTCAAATGGCAGCGATTTTACAAAATCTTGGATTCTGGGAAGCTTGATAGGAAGAGAAAAAGATTTTGCCCTTATTCTTTTTATCCTTTGGCCCAAGACAAAAAGTTGCAAAAAGAACAATTCCTGGAAGGAAAATCTTTTCGCCGCTTCCTTCTGGGATGCAAAAGAGTCCGGAAAATGAACAATCCTTAAAGATTGATCCAAAGAAAGAAGATTGTTTTTTTTCACTATTTCTGAAGGCAATATTTCAGGAATAAACCGGATTTTTTCAAAAATAATTTTGATGACAAAACGCAACCACCTTGAACTTACTCCGCGGGTCTCCGGATAAACCGGAACGATCCGCCCCGTATGAATAAGGCGATAAGAAAAGGGTTTCACTTTTAAATCTTCAATTCTTTCATAAACGGGATTGCTAAAATAAGATCCTTTTTTCGTAAGAACAAGCTTTCCGGCGAAACAAAAAAAACCGCCTTCTTTGAGCGTATTTTTAAGATATGGCTGGTTATACCAAAAAGCGACCACCGTTCCCGTTTCGTCGCTGATAGCCGCTTCGGTTAGGGCAAAACCTCTTTTGCGCGTAAAAATATTTTCTATTTTTATTATTTTACCGCAGATGCAAGAAGTTTCATTCAATTTCAAATCTTTTATTGATGAAATTCTTGAGAAATCGTCGTAGCGGGCGGGAAGATGATATAAAAAATCTTCTATCGTTTTAATTCCGAAGCGATTCATTATTTTTTCGCGCTGGGGGCCGATATACGGAATTTCGCGAATGGAAGAATAAAAATCCATGATCAAAAGTGTCCCTGCGAGGAGTCGAACCTCGATTTTAGCCTCCGCAGGGCTACGCTCTGTCCATTGAGCTACAGGGACAAATTATTGTTTTAAAATTATATTATTTACATTTTAAATAAGCAATATTAGACTGAAAAAAGCTTTAATATGAAAATTCTTGCCATTGAAACATCTTGTGATGAAACAGCGATAGCGGTTGCCAAAACAAGCCCTGAACGAAAAAAAGAAAACTGGGGCGATTTTAAAATTATTTCCGAATCAATCGCTTCTCAAATTGAAGTCCATAAAAAATGGGGCGGGGTGTATCCGAGTTTGGCAAAAAGAGAACATCAAAAAAATCTTGTTCCAGCGCTTGCCGATGCGCTTAAAAAAGCAAATCTGCTGGAAAAGAAAAAATCGGAAAACAATTTAAAGAAGGAGCGGATAATGGATGAAATTTTCCAGAAAGAATTTGAGCTTGGAAAAAGGACGAAAACCTTTCTTAAAAAATATAAAGAACCAAATATTGACTTGATAGCCGTTACGGTCGGCCCGGGGTTGGAACCTTGTCTTTGGGCAGGCATAAATTTTGCAAAAGCATTAAGTCTTTTTTGGGGCGTTCCTATAATCTCCATCAATCATATTGAGGCGCATATTTTTGCCAATTGGCTTGCGCCAATAAGCTTAAAATCAAAAATCAAAAGTCAAAAGTCAAAATCCGAAAATATTTTTCCGGCCATGTGTTTGGTTGTTTCGGGGGGCCATACCCAGCTTATCTTAATGAAAAAACTCGGCAAATACAAAATTATCGGCGAAACGCTTGATGACGCGGCAGGAGAAGCGTTTGATAAAATCGCAAGGGTTCTGGGCTTGTCTTATCCCGGGGGAGCAGCCATAGCAAAAGAAGCTCAAAAATGGCAATTGTCCCACATAAAGCCAAAGCACGGAATAAAGCTCCCGCGGCCGATGATAAATAGCAAGAATTTCGATTTTAGTTTCTCCGGACTTAAAACGGCTGTTCTATATGATCATAAAAGCAGGGGTAAAAGAGCTGGAAGATCGAGAGATTACATCCGAGAAATGGCTTATTGCGCCCAAGCGGCGATTGTTGATGTTTTGACGGCAAAAACAATAAAAGCGGCCCGATTTTTTGACTGCAAATCAATCATTTTGGGGGGGGGCGTAGCGGCAAACAGCGAATTAAAAAAAGAATTTGTCAGAAAAATTAATAATGATGGCGCTTTAAAAAATACGAAATTCATCGCCCCTGAAAAAGAGTTTTCTACAGATAACGCGAAAATGATAGCCGCTTGCGCCTGTTTTTATCTCAAAAACAATGTTAAAATTAAAAAAGGCCTCTTTAAGCATTGGAAAAAAAGTGAAGCTCTCGCAAACCTTAGGATAGAATAATGCCATCTGTTTTTTCTATAATGCTCTTCGTTTTTTTTGGCATGATGCCCAGTATTCTCTGGCTCTTTTTTTATTTGAAAAGAGACGTCTATCCGGAGCCAAAAGAAATGATAATGAAAGTTTTCGCCCTTGGAATGATTGTCACTTTTTTTGTCGTTTTTTTGGAAATCGCGGTCTTTAATTATTTTCAGGGACTCAATCTTTCTTATTTTGCCCTGATAATGCTTCAATTTTTCATAAGCGTTGCCTTTATAGAAGAATTCGCGAAATATGTGGTAGTAAGATTGGGTGTTTCAAGAAATTCCGAATTTGACGAGCCCATAGACGCAATGATATATATGGTTGTCGCGGGACTTGGATTTGCGGCAGTTGAAAACATTCTTGTTCTTTTTCCTCTAACCGCACCCGGCATTTTTGAAGCGACTTTAAAAATATCTTTTTTGCGGGCGATCAGCGCGACCGTTCTCCATGCCCTCGCTTCGGCAAATATCGGATATTTCTGGGCGTATTCTTTGTACCACCGGAAATATCGTTTTTTTATCGTAACTTTTGGAATTGTTTTTTCTTCTTTCTTGCACGGAATATATAATCTTGGTATAAATATGGATGGAGATTACAAAATCGCAATAACATTTTTGGTTCTATCGCTTTTCTTTTTAATGGCGATGGTTCAGTTCCAAAATGTCAGAAAATTAAAAAGCGTCTGCAAAATATGATGTTTAAATTATTCCAAAAAAAACAGAAAAAAAGCGAGGAAAAAAGGGACTGGTTTAATCAGGAAAAAATCGGCGAAATGATAATCGACGCCTATGAAACCGATGAGGAAATTGTAATTTATTCGGCAGTGGGCGGAATCACACCCAAAGACATAGAGCTTTCGCTGGAAGACCAGATGCTTACTATAAAGGGCGCGAGGAAAAAACCAGAAAATGATGACAAAAAAAAGAAATACTTCTGCCAAGAGTGTTTTTGGGGAGGGTTTGTAAAGAAATTAATCCTGCCCCAAGAAATAGACATTTCCAGGGCCAAAGCGACGGTAAAAAACGGCATATTTCATCTCCGAATACCAAAAAAAACGGAAGCTGAAGAAATAAAAATAGAAATTAAATAAATAGAAATTAAATAATTTGTTGCCCCGCTCATAAAGGCAGGGCTTTGAATTATCTTTTTTTATTAAATAAAAAAACTTTTATAATGCTGGGGGGGAGATTCGAACTCCCACAAGAATAATCTCAATGGCTCCTAAGGCCATTGCGTCTGCCGATTCCGCCACCCCAGCTCATTGGCTGATCGCTAAAATCAGCATAATATAAAAACCAGAATAAAAACAACCCCAAGAAGGGTTGTTTTTATTCGCTCCATGAAAAAATTTATTGCAAGTCTTTCGGTAGTTCTACTGGTTTTGCAATAATCATTGACACTAGGGCTATTATTCCCCTTGCAACCATCGCTACTGCAAAACCAACAAGGGCGTAAATTAACATCTGCCTTGCTTTGGCAACTTGATCAGGATTTCCTCCGCCGGTGACAAAGAGGTATCCGGCCACGACAACCATAATCACAACAACAACCATTAAAAAGGTGAATATCCAATTCGTTATTCTTGATATGACCTGAAGTACTTCTTGGGCAGTCATCTTAGGAATTTTCTCCGGCTCCGTGGCGAACGCTACGCTCCATATTGTCAATCCGAGGAGCATTACTAATCCCAATAATTTTGAATTCATTGTTTTATTAAAATTTTGGGGAGATTGCTTTTTCCGACCTTTTATCAATTAATATCATTATATCAGGTTTTAAAAACCAAAGTCAAGAAAATGTTATTTTTTATCAACGCCGATCACGAGCTGAACAAGATCTATAATTCCCCTTGACATTGCCATAAGCGCAAAACCTATTAATGCGTAAAAAAGAGCATTTTTCCCCTGTTGAATTTTTGATGGATCGCCGGCCGCGATTAAGATATTGATTCCGGCAACCAGCATCACCAGAATCAAAATGCCGGTTGCAATCCAATAAACCGATCCGCTTGCTTTATCGATGAATTCCTCAATTCTTGTCGCCCTTATCGGATTTATCTTATTCTTGTCAATTGGATCTGGCGTTTCTGGCTTTTTTATAACTTTCACATTGCCAATAACAGTTTCGGAAATAGTGTTTTGCGCCCCTCCGCCCTCAAAACTGGTACCAGTAACGGTTATTTTATAATTTCCTTCATTGAAAAACTCCCACCCGAAATTATAATCGCAAGAAACCGAGTTAGATCCTATACATCGATTGTCAACCACAGAGCCCCTAATTTCAAGGCAGCAGGTAGAATGAGCGGGAGAATACGCTCCGCCAGTTCCTCCATAGTCTATTTTTATCGCTGTGCATTTCTTTGCCGAAGAACAGCTCCCTCCGCCCGATAAAGGAAGCAAGAATCCATCCCCTCTTATGGTCACAAACACAGAAATGTCTTCGCCCTTAAAAACAACTTGAGGTTCTATTTTAGCGCTATCTACCTTCCAGACTACAACCGCTGCAGCATTTACCAAAAGGGGCATAAAAATATTTAAGAAAACCAACAATAAAAGAATATAATAATATTTTTTCATAATTTTTGAAATTAACCTTTTAATATCAGTTTTATCAGGGCGATAATTCCGTTTGCAGACATTATTATCGCGAATCCTGCGATTGTGTATAAAATAATCCTTTTTCCGGTCGCGATTTTTGAAGGATTTCCGGCCGCGGTTATTATTAGAAAAGCCCCTATCAGAATCATTGCCGGCGCTACGGCAAGGGCGATAGTAAAAAGCCAGCTTCCGACTTTTTGAATCATCTCTTCCCAGTCATTGGTTGTTGTTGGATTTATTATTTTTACTCCTCCGGCATAACAGAAAAAAGGCGACAACAGCGATGACAATAAAACAGCGATGTTTTTCATAATATTTTAATGGAAGGTGATGTCTTTGGCGCTGAAACTTGTCACAAGTTTTATTATCAGCATTATGGCAAAAAAACCGATTGCCAATAGAATAATTTTTTTTCCTTTTTCTATATTTTGAAGCGATCCGCTGTTAAGCATTAAAAATCCGCCGGATATGATTCCCAAAACCAAAAGAATGATGGATAAATAAAGCAAAAATCCGGCAATATTGTCAAAAAGATCCCCGAATTTTTGATAGAAGAGAGGGTTGAGCTTGCTTTTATTGATAGAGCTCCCCCCACCCCCGCCCCCGCCGCCATTTCCTTTTTCGTCTTCTTTTTCTTTTACTTGTATAGAGCATTGGGCAACGTCATAACACGCGCCTTGACGCTTAAGTCCAACACAGCGGTATATTTTGGCATTATGTTGACCGGGAGAAGAATAGTTATGCTTAAACGTTCCACTGCCCACATCATTAGCCATAAGAATCCATTCAGAACCATCTCCCGGATCGAAATAAAAATAAACAGTGGGAATTTTTACACTACCCGTCCTAGATATATTATAAGAAAAAGTGACATCCTTGCCTTGAACTGCCTGTCCGGTAGCGCCTGCAAAACCACTATAATTAGTATTTAGATACTCTATATCAAAGGCGCATTGGGCGTTAATAATCGTGGGCAAAAACAAAATCAAGAAAAGAAGTATTATTAAATTTATTGTTTTTGTAATTTTCATTATTGCTGCACCCCTAAAATTAATTTCAAAAGCTCAAAAATTCCTCGAGACATCAATGCCATTGAAAATCCTATCAGCGCCCAGATAATTATTCTTTTCGCTTTTTCTCTTTTCAAAGGATTTCCTCCGCCCGCAACCATAACAAAAGCTCCGATTAAAATCATCAAAACAGAAAGTCCGAGACAAATATTGAATATAAAGTTTGTGAAATAGAGAATAAATTGAATTATTGAATCCCAAATTAAGGGATCATCGTATCCCGTCGAAAGAGGTGGGGGGGGCGGAGGAGAAGGAGAAATACACCCAGAAGTGTCAAACCTGCACTGATTTTTATGATCCGGTGGATAGCAAGAAAGCGATCCACTCTCGTATTTTTTCCCGCTCGAATCATTAAAATCCTGACAGCTTTTGCCGGCTAATTCCGATCCGTCGCAATCTTCTCCGGCGTCAATGGCGCCATTTCCGCAAGATACCACTGGTGAATCCCTAGAATGAACCATAATCTTGGACGTTTGTATTCCATAAGGATTTCCACAGCCAAGCGCATCGCCAATGCCAAACCTTACAATATATTCTCCCGGGCTACCATAGCTTGCGCTATAAGTCTGTGTAGGACAATCATATCTGTTTGTGGTGTTGTTATAATCGCAATTGACCTTACTATGCCTTGTCCAGGAATTATTGCCCCAATCAAAACAAAAAAATTGGCTGGGCCCCGCGCCAAATCCGGCCGCTGTAACGAAAATGATTACGCTATCCCCAACAAAAGGATCTGGCGGATTAAAATCAAACAAAACGCTTATAGCCTCAATTTTTAATGCGAAAGACAGTGCTAAAAAGATAAAAATGCTGAAAATCAAAAACCGTTTTTTAAATTTAAAGCTATATTCTTTTATCATAATTTTATTTTTCCAAAATTACTCCCCAGTGATATGTTCCTGCGTCTATTTCTTCGGATAGTTTAAGCTCCAGTTTCCTCATAATTGGTTTAATGTCTTCTGTCTCCATTCTTTTTCCATCCGGGCCGAATGGCGAATTCTTTTTCCACTCAACAATAATAATTTTTCCGCTGGGCTTTAATATCCTTTTTGCCTCGCCTAAAACGGCTTTGTCGTTTTCGGTTTGGAACAAGAGATTAATGATGAAAACAAAATCAATGGATTCATCGGGAAGGGTTGAACCGCCCGGCTCTTCAAGATTGCATCTTATGCACTTAATATTATTCAGTCCGAAAAGCTTCGCGTTGCCCTCCAGAGCCGAAAGAGGATCCGACTGGATATCAAAGGCGTAAACAATTCCTCCCAGTATTTTTTTTGCCAGAGGAATGGTAAATCCGCCAGATCCGCACCCGAAATCAGCCGCAATTGAATTCGGAGGAAAATAAATCTGTTCTGTTATCTTCTCCGGATCAAAAAAAGAAATCATATATCAATAAAAATCCAAAGACCAAATTAAAGCTTAGCCCATGTTGTTTTATCGTACCACTTTTGCCCTTGATTGGAAATTTGTAATTTTAAATTTTGCACCTTGCATTTTAAGTTTCAAGAATTCAGATATATTACCGATGAAACTTTGTCGTCTTTATCAAGGCGCATTAACCTCACTCCCTGAGTGGTTCTTCCAAGAATCGATATGTTTTTAGCCGGGATTCTGATTACCTGTCCTTTTTTAGATATGATAATCAAATCTTCATTCCCGCTTAAAATTTTAGTTTTGACCAGATCGCCGGTCTTAGGATTTATTTTTGCCGTTCTGAGCCCCCGCCCGCCCCTTTTTTGAAGCCGGTATTGGCTTATTTTTGTCATCTTGCCAAAGCCGTTTTCAGAAACAACTAAAATGTTTTGTCCTTTTGTTGTCTGATCCACAACGCCCACGCCGACGACTTCATCTTCCTTATGAAGTTTGATGGCTCTTATTCCCGCGGAATTGCGCTCCATTGCCCTTATCTCTTTTTCTTTGAAGCGGATGGCAATCCCTTTTTTGGTAATAATGATTATTTGGGCTTCCCCTGTTGTTTTTTGAACCTCTCGCAAAGAATCTCCTTTCTTAAGTTTTATGGCTATCAGCCCGCTGCTTCTCAAGTTTTCGAATTTATCAAGCGCGGTTCTTTTGATAATTCCGTTTTTGGTAACCATTGCGAGATATTTAACGCCGCCCTCCTTGTCCGCCTTGCCCATTGAAATAATAGAGAAAACTTTTTCATCGCTTGAAATTTCCAAAAAATTAACAAGCCCCCTGCCCTTGGACGATCTGGTTCCCTTGGGAATCTCATAAGCCGTAAGACCGAAAACCTTTCCCGAGTCGGTAAAAAATAATAATTGGTCATGAGTGTTTGCTAAAAGAAAGTGCTCGACAAAGTCCTCTTCGTTGGTTTCAACGCCTATAACCCCCTTTCCCCCCCTATGCTGTATCTTGTAGGCCGCCGGTTCGATGCTTTTTATATATCCATTTTGAGTAAGGGTAATTATCGTTTCTTCTTCTGGAATAATATCTTCTTCTGTTATTTTCTCCGGTTCCCGGGCAAAAACTTTTGTCCTTCTGGGGTCTTGGTATTTTTCTTTGATTTCCCTAATTTCCTGCCTGACAACATTCTTTATCAGCTTATCGCTTTTAATAATCGCGGAAAGCTCTTTTATTTTGGCCCTTATTTGGGCCAATTCATTTTCTATTTTCTCCCTTTCAAGCCGCGCGAGAGCCGCAAGTTTTGTTTCTAAAATCGCTTCCGACTGGATATCGCTAAGCTTGAATTGATTCATTAAGTTTTTCTTCGCCTCTTCTCTGGTTTTTGATTTTTTGATCAGCGCGATTACCTTGTCAATGTTGGACAGGCACTTAACAAGACCCTCCAAGACGTGTTCTCTTTCTTGCGCGCGCGACAGATCGTATTTGCTTCTTCTTAAAATAACTTCTTTGCGGTGGGCAAGGTAGTGAGTTAAAACTTCTGCCAGAGAGAGAACTTTCGGCTCGATCCCGTCAACGAGGGCAAGCATGTTTAAATAAAACTTTTTCTGAAGATCGGTATAGCGGTATAGAAGGTTAAGGACTTTTTGCGGAAAAGCTCCTTTTTTTAATTCTATAACGACTCTTAACCCCTCCCGGTCGGATTCATCTCTGACGTCTTTTATCCTGTCTAATTTTCTGTCTTGAACCAATTTCGCGATTTGAGAAACAAGCATTGATTTCTGGACTTGGTAGGGAATTTCCGTGATGACAATTTGCCAATTTCCCTGCTTTTCCAAAATCTCGGCCTTGCCCCTGTTTAAAATAACTCCCTTCCCCTGCGTATAAGCCGAAACGATTTCTTTTAAATTGAATATCGCTCCGCCGGTCGGAAAGTCTGGGCCTTTTATAAACTGAAAAAGCTCTTCGGTCTCCGCGTCTGGATGATCTATCAAATAAATGACCGCATCGCAAATTTCTCCAAGATTATGGGGGGGGATATTGGTCGCCATCCCAACGGCAATGCCCAAAGATCCGTTTAACAAAAGTTGGGGCAGGGGCGCCGGCAAAACAACCGGCTCTTTCCGGCTGTTATCGTAATTGTTAACAAAATTAACCGTATCTTTTGAAATATCGCTTAAAAGCTCTTCTCCGATTTTTGACAATTTGCATTCTGTATAACGCTGAGCTGCGGGAGGATCATTGTCTATGCTGCCAAAATTACCCTGTCCTCGTATCAGAGGATATCTCATTGAAAAATCCTGGGCCATTCTGACCAAGGCGTCATATACGGCCAGATCTCCATGGGGATGATAGCGGCCAAGACATGCGCCAACGACCGTGGCCGATTTTCTAAACTTTGCGCCGGGAGCAAGGCCGTCTTCGTGCATGGCAAAAAGTATTCTTCTGTGAACCGGCTTTAACCCGTCCCGAACGTCCGGGAGCGCGCGAGAAACTATAACGGACATCGCGTAATCAATATAGCTTTCTTTCATTTCCTGTATAATTTCCCTCGGCAGGATCTTACCGATTGGATTTTGAGGAGTATTTTTTTCCAGACTATTCAGGTTTTTATCAGGATTTTCTTTATTCATAATTAATTTAAGTTAGATGAATCGTTTGGCAGGGTCGGAGATAATTCAAAAAAATTAGGCATTTCAATAGAAGGAATTTCAATCTCTGGTTTTTTTATTTGATCAAGAGCTCCGGAATTATTAAAGCCCCGAAAGCGCAATAAAGTAATCTTTGCCCAAATAATTAAAAAAATAATTCCCAGAACAATGGCTATCGCCCAAAGAATTATTTTTCTTTTTTTTGTGTCCAAATTTTGGATTTTTCTTAAAAAATTCATATTTTTTTGCATTCAAATTTTGGATCTTTAAAAAATCCAAAATTTATGATTTTTTAAGGACGGCGACGATCGTTTGGAGCGGAAGTTTATCTTTGCGAATCAAGATTTTTGGTCCGGGCTCTCCTTCAATCTGGCCAAATGATTTTACAAGGCATTGGAGCCCTGTTGTTTTCGGGTCCCGATCTTCAGAATAATACGTCGGAATCACAATTCTTGGTTCAATTTGATTTATGATTTTTTGAGAGTCTTTCGTCTCAATAACTTCTTTCCCGCCTATCGGCACCATCAAAACATCAACATCTCCAATCTCTTCAAGCATGTCCGGAGGAATTTCTTTCAAACAAAATTTTCCCAAATGGCAAATCTTAATATTTTCCGACTCAACCAAAGCAATGAAGCTTTTTTCTTTTTTGTCAAAACAATTATACTCATCAAGCCCCCTGATAAAAACATTTTTAACGTCATATTCTCCGGGAGAATCTATCAAATAAAAATCGCCCCTAAATTCTTTCAAAGAACCGCCGGCATACGGCAAATGATTTATTATCGCAAGGTTGATTTCTCCGCGAAAGGCGGTCTTTAACTGCTCTTTTTCCGCGGGATCTAACAAAATTTTTACGGGTTCTTTCTTTTCACCGTTCGTCGTAATCAAAAAAGATCCTTGACCAAACCATCGAATCTCCATATATTTAAATATTACCTTTTTATTCTATCAGGGCCCGCCAAACTTTTCAAGAAAGATTTTTCGAAAAAAATTTATTTTTGCAAGCGCAAGAGCTAGTTTTTTTAATATCAAAAGTTCCTTGAAAGAGATTATAATTTATGCTAAAACCAAAAATAGTCAAAATATGCCAAAAAAAATAGAAAGCCAATCTGTAGACGAGTTTCCTCTCCCGCCCAAAAGGGGCGAAATAGTTGAGGGCACGATCGCGGCAACAGGACCCGCCTGCGTTTATGTTGATTTAAGCCCGATGGGAATGGGCGTAATTATGGGTAAAGAATATTATCTGGCCAAAAATACGTTCGGGAAAAATTTTAACACAGGAGAAAAAATATCCGCAAAAGTAGTCGAGGTGGATAATGAAAATAGCTTTATTGAGCTTTCGTTGAGAGAAGCGCAAAAAGAAATCGGCTGGGAAAAATTGAAAGAATTGAAAGAAAGTTTCGAAACGGTTTCAATCAGGCCGAGCGGAACAAACAGAGGCGGTTTGCTGGCGGAGTATTGCGGAGTAAAGGGGTTCTTGCCTCTTTCTCAACTCTCTGTCGAGCATTATCCCAGAATAGAAGAGGGAGACGCTTCTCAAATATTAGGACACCTTCAGCAATTTGTCGGAAAAGAGCTGAAAGTAAAAATCCTCGACCTAGATCCACAAGAATCAAAATTAATTTTCTCTGAAAAAGCAGTTGAGTCAAAAACAATACAAGAGCTTTTAAAAAATTATAAGGTTGGGGATACGATAGATGGAAAAATCACCGGGGTTGCAGACTTCGGAGCGTTTATAAGATTTGCCATCGGCAAAGGAAACAAAAAAAATGAACTGGCAAATATTGAAGGTCTTATCCATATTTCAGAACTTGATTGGCAGCTTGTCCATGACCCGCTGGAAATCGTAAAAATCGGAGAAAAAATAAAAGCCCAAATCGTCGATATTACAAAAGAAGGAAGAGTATCGCTCTCATTAAAAGCCCTTAAAAAAGACCCCTGGAAAGGAATAGAAAAGAAATTCAAAGCGGGTGACGCCGTAAAAGGAAAGGTTGTGAAAATAAACCAATTCGGCGCGTTTGTAGAGATAGCTCCCAAGATAAGAGGTCTCATCCACTCTTTTGACATAAGAGGATCTAAGGAAGAAATAAAAGAAGGCAAAAGCTATCAATTTAAAATTGCTCATATTGACCCAAAAGAACATCGCCTGACCCTGAAGCATTAAAAATATCTCTTATTAAATGAAAATATGCCTTTTGCCTTGAAAAATTTTGTTAAAAATTTATTTTTTGTTGTTTTTCTTTTTCTTTTTTTAAGCGCGGTTTTTTCGATTTTCTCCCCTGCGGCCAATGAAGCAAAAGAAATAGCGCTTACCCAGCTTTCCAAAGACATTAACGAGAACAGGATAAAAAAGATGGAGGTTTACGACGATAAAATAATGATAGTCTACAATGACGAAAGAATCGCTCAAGCGAAAAAAGAATCTGGATCGTCAATATTTCAAACATTAGAGGGTCTGAGCGCAAAAAAAGAAAATTTGGCCCAAATAGAAATAACGGTCGGGGAAAAAGGAGGCGGCTGGATTCTGGGGCTGTCCATAATCGCCGGGTTTCTTCCATTTCTTTTTATAGCTTGGTTTCTCTGGATGATGTTTAAGCAGGCAAAAATGGGCGCGATGCAAACAATGGATTTTACGAAAACAAAAGCGAGATTATTCGGAGCCGAGGGCCATCCAAAAGAAAAAATTACTTTTAAAAATGTTGCCGGGCTGAAGGAAACAAAAGAAGAATTGATCGAAATCGTTGATTTTTTAAAAAATCCCCAAAAATACCTTAAGATGGGAGCTAAAATTCCGAAAGGAGTTTTGCTTGTCGGACCTGCCGGAGTTGGAAAAACAATGCTCGCTCGAGCGGTAGCGGGAGAAAGCAATGTTCCGTTTTTTAGCATTTCCGGATCGGAATTCGTAGAGCTTTTTGTGGGGGTGGGGGCGGCAAGGGTGCGATCTCTTTTTCAAGAAGCGAAAAAAAAGCAACCGTCAATATTGTTTGTTGACGAACTTGACGCTATTGGAAAAGCAAGGGGCCCGGCCGTGATCGGAGGCCATGAAGAAAGAGAACAGACCCTGAATCAACTCCTCGTAGAAATGGATGGATTTGAAGCCGGAGACAAAGTAATCGTTCTCGCCGCGACAAACAGACCGGACGTGCTAGACAGCGCCCTTCTAAGGCCCGGCAGATTCGACAGAAAAATAGTTCTGGATTTGCCCGATGTAAAGGAAAGAGAGCAAATTTTAAGAATCCATTGCGAAAACAAGCCGCTTAATTCAGGAGTTAATTTACGGGAGATAGCGGAAAGAACGCCGGGATTTTCCGGAGCTGATTTGGCTAACCTCGTGAATGAAGCCGCCATATTCGCCGCAAGATATAATCAGAAAGAAATAGAACAAAGAGATTTTTTAAACTCCTTTGAAAAGGTGCTCCTTGGCCCGGAGAAAAAAAGCAAGGTTCTTTCTGAAAAAGAAAAAAACACTTGCGCATACCATGAAGCCGGACACGCATTGGTTGCGATTAATTTTCCCGAAACCGGACCGGTAAGAAAAGTCTCCATCGTTTCACGAGGTCTTGCCGCCGGATATACCCTTAAACTGCCCTCCGAGGATAAAAGATTAAAAACCAGAAAAGAATTTTTGGAAGAAATATCTGTTTTATTGGGCGGATATTGCACTGAAAAATTAATCTTTAACGATCTTACCACCGGCGCCTCTAATGATTTGGAGATAGCTTCGGAAATCGCGAGAAAACTGGTAAAAGAATACGGGATGTCTGAAAAATTCGGCCCGGTAGTTTTCGGCAGAAAAGACGGTTATTTATTTTTCGGGAGAGATATGGGCGAAGAAAAAAACTATTCTGAAAAAATAGCTGAGGAAATTGACAAGGAGGTGGAAAAAATTATAAAAGATGCTCAGATAATAACGGTTAGAATCTTAAAAAAGAAAAGAAAATTGCTCGAAAGAATTGCCCAAGAATTGATCAAAAAAGAAACGCTCGAAAAGGAGGAGCTGGAAACAATCGTTAAAAAACGGATATAATGAAGGGCACGTAGCTCAAGGGTGGAGCAAGGTCCTTATAAGGCCGAGGTTGTTGGTTCAAATCCAACCGTGCCCATAGTCATAAAATTGCCAAAGAAGCGGGGATTTTTTTATTGTCAGATCGCATTTCACCAAAAAAATCAGGCCAAAGAGAAAATTCTATTGTGCGGACGCTGCCCGAAAATGAAATACACCGTTAATTCCATGGGCGCATAGCTCAGCGGCAAGAGCATTCGCCTTACACGCGAAAGGTCCTCCGTTCGAATCGGAGTGCGCCCAATAAAAAAGAGATGAAAAGCTCCTATCTCAAACTAAGCAAGAGCTGAGAATATCCGCCAGCAATAAAAATCAGAATTTTGGTTTTTCGGAGGTTGATAGTTATGATCCACAAACAAACAATAGATGTAATCTATGAAGACGAGGATTTAATTGTCGCGGACAAGCCCGCTGGCATAACGGTATTTAATGAAAAAGAGCGCGCCGCCGATTCTTTAATAGAGAATCTTTTAACACAAAAGCCTGATTTGAAAAAAATTGGCATGCCTCCTCGGTTTGGAATAATACACAGGCTAGATAAAGACACTTCGGGCCTATTGCTTGTTGCAAAAAACAATGAGGCCTTGTTTTTTTTTCAAAAACAGTTTAAAGAAAGAAATGTCGCAAAAACCTACATTGCCCTTGTCTGGGGCATAATAAAAAAAGATTCTGGCACGATAAAAACTCTTATCGGAAGATCAAAAAATAGATTAAAACAAATGGCAATACCCTCCCTTCTCAATATCTGTCATCAAAAAGGGTTAAGAGATGCGGAAACCGGTTGGCGGGTGGAAAAAAGATTTAAAGATTACACCCTCTTGGAAGTTTATCCAAAGACCGGAAGAAAACATCAAATCAGAACGCACCTTGCCCACATCGGACATCCTGTTGTTGGAGATAAATTATACTCTTTCAAAAACCAGATTGCGTCTGACAAGCTTAAAAGACAGTTCTTGCATAATTATCGATTAAGCATTAAGCTCAAAAGCGGAGAATGGAAAACATTTATTTGCCCAATGCCAACTGATTTAAAAATTGTTTTAAAAAAATTAAAAAAATATGAAACCAACTGACATATTCGGTGCGTCAAAATCAATAGGAAAAAATTTAGATCTGCGATCGGGAGATATCGTAAAAATTCATGAAATTACGGGTGATCCAAAACAAAAAAAAGCTCAAATTTTTGAAGGGATCGTATTGGCTCGCAAACATAGAAAAGAGACAGGCGCCACCATTACCGTCAGAAAAATAATAGACGGGGTGGGAGTGGAAAAAATTTTCCCCCTCCTTTCGCCTACCATACAAAAAATAGAAATAATCAAAAGAACCAAATCGCGGAGAGCGAAACTTTATTATTTAAGAGAAAGGTCTCAAAAGAAATCGGTCTTAAAAAGAAAAAAGGATTTCACTCCGTCGGTTGTCACCTATCAGGAGGAAAAAGCGAAAAACGAAAAAATGGAAGGGGAAAAAGATTAAATGCGCGGGTGCTGTAATTGGTAGCCAGGCAAGGTTGAGGACCTTGTGTCCTTAAAAGACGTAGAGGTTCAAGTCCTCTCCCGCGCACCATTTCGGAAATAGCAAGGCAGAGGAAGCCGCCTCGCTTCGCTCGGCGGCCAGTTTGTATTGAATTTTCGGGGCAAAACCGAATTGGCGATTTTCTAAAACATGGTTCGAGCCGATTGTTTTCAGAAATGTTGTCATTTCCTCTTTGTTTTCTGATTGAACTAAATTCGCAGCTTGATTTAAGGATAAAACAAACTCACGAGCCGGTTCGAGCCAAGACAACCCTTTTTGTTCAAAATCTCTAATTTTCTCGCCAAGCTCGACCTTTTGGGTAAGTAACTTATCTTTTCTCGCTTTGTAATCATCGGCAGAAATGACTTCGCTAAGATAAGCGTCAAGTAGTTTTTCGAGCTTGGTTTCGATTTCAGTTAATTCCATTTTGAGATTTTGAACAGCAGTTTTAGCTTCCTCTTTTGCTCGCTCCTCGTCTTTTTGTAGTTCCGCCAAAACTTTTTCTGTGTCTTGGCTCGACAAAGAAACTTTTTGAAGATAACTTCTGATCTGTTCGGTTAGAAGTTCCTCTCGCAAATAATGCTTTTCTTGGCACGGTCCTTTCTTTTTGGTGCAATGGTAGTAATGATGTCCCTTTTGTATTTCGGCAGTAATGGCGCAACCACATGAAGCGCATTTGAGTAAGCCAAGAAAAGCAAAATGATGTTTACGAATATCTTTTGACTTTCCGCGTTTTTTCATCACTTCTTGGCAAGTATCAAAAAGTTTCTTCGAGATTAACGGCTCTTGAGTTCCTTCAAAAACCTCTCCCTTAAATTTCATGAGACCAATATAGAAAATATTTTGTAGAATTTTTTGCAAACTACTGATTGAGATTTTGTTGTTCTTGTTACCACGAAGATTGTGTTTGACGCACCAATTTGCGAGAGAATGAAGCGGATAATTTCCAGCGGCATAAAGCTCAAAAACTTTTTTCACCAGTGGAGATTTTGCGGGGTCAATATCTACTCCTCGCGTTCTTGCATTGTTAAGATAGCCAACCGGAGCCCAGCCAGGCCATACGCCATTTCGTATTTTTTGGCGCAATCCACGCTTCACATTCTCTCGCAAATTATCTACAAAATATTTTGATTGACCAAAGGCGATATTCAACATGAACAAGCCTTGTGGTGTCGCTTCGAACCAAAATGTTGGAAATTTAAGGGAGCGAATCAAGCCGCGATCAACGAAATGGATAATTTTGCCTCCGTCTACACTATTGCGAGCTAATCTATCCGGGTGCCATGCAATTATCCCGTCCGCCTTGCCTTTTTCGAGTAATGACAACATTTCTGCGAATTTCATTCGCCCGGGCTCTTTGGCGGTTTTGGCCTCGCAAAGCGAGGCAACAATTTCCAATTTTTCTTTGGCGGCATACTCTTGCAGCTCTACGAGCTGCGCTTCAATACTCAAAACCTGGCGGTCATCTTCTTCGGTAGATTTTCTTGCGTATAATATGTATCTCATATGATTTGGATTAAAAATTTTTCTTTTCTTCTTTCAAAATCGCCAATTCGGTTTTGCCCCGAAAATTCAATACAAACTGGCCGCCGAGCGAAGCGAGGCGGCTTCCTCTGCCTTGCTATTTCCGAAATGGTGCAGTATTCTTGAATTAGTCCGAACGCATTTCGCCGCCTGCGGCGGCGAGGAACCCCCCGCGAATTCGGAGCGGCTTCGCCGTGAGATTTCAAAACCGCCAAAGAGCCCGGAAAAACAATCGGCTCGAACCATGTTTTAACTGAAAGAAGAAAAGAAAAATTTTTAATCATTAAATTCATAGGATTTTGACCAAGAAACAGCAGAAATGCTGATTTTTTGTTGGGCTTGACAGATAGCACTAAATATGCTAAACTTGTTGCAGAATCGGAATT
>CAZXXF010000002.1:0-31475 GCA_964644805.1 uncultured Candidatus Saccharibacteria bacterium
TTTTTTGATCTGATCCTTAAACTCACTGATGGCGGGAAGAATAATCTCAAAAATTTCTTTATCCTCCATGCTTTTCTTTTTAAGCCCGCTTTTATTTTTTAATGATTCCGCCTTATGAATATCAACATTCATGGCTTGAGCAATTTTTTGATTTAAAAGATTGCCAGAAAATGGTATCGGCGCGGTAAATCTTACAGAGGTTCCGGCAAAAAGCGTCAAGATGGTTCTTGTTTGATATATATTCACGATTAAAACAGGCGCGGTAGTTTTTCCTCCGGCTACAACCGAGCGGGAAATTGACTGAGATTCGGCCTCAAGAATAATTGGCGCAAGCCCTGCCATTTTAAGCGCCTGGAGATATGATTCAACTGTCGTTTTGGGCACTGCGATTAATAAAGCTTCGGAAAAGTTTTTCGATCTTTTAATCTCTTTAAGCGGAGAAACAATTTCAACATCAAGATACACTTTTTCCCGAGAAAAAGGTATATATTGCTCAGCTTCATTTTTTGCGGCTGATTTTAAATCCTCATCTCCCATTTTCGGGAGCCGAATAACCTGAGAAAATGATTTTTCTTCCGGCAGGGAAACGGCGACTCTATTTGTTTTAATTCTTTTTTCGTGAGAAATAAATTTTTTTATATTTTCGGAGAGGATATCAATATTCCTTATTTCTCCCCTTTTGATGATTTCCTGGGGCAATTCTTTTCTAGCCCAAAAATCCATTTTGTACCTCCCTCCCGATTTTCTAATTTTGACCAACCTTAAAGAGAGATCGGCTATTTCTAAGCCAAATGATTCTGGATTTAAGTTCAAAAGCTCCAATAACCCCATGAATTCCGATTAATATTGTTCTTCCCAATGATCAATTGTAATTACCGGAGAATCTTCCGGAGGAATATAAGCTCCATCAATGACATATCCGAGGCCATATAATATAATTTCATTATCAAACAGGATGTTAATCTGAAAAAGGTTATATAACTCAATTTTTCTCCCTATTATTCCGCCCTTAATGTCAATCGCCGAGGCCGATATCCCCTTTATTTCTATTTGTTGATTCGTATAAATAACGCCCTCGATGTCTGAAAAGTCAGGGAAAGAAGCGTATTGGCCTATCTCTATTTTTTGCTTGCTTAAAAGTCCTGATGAAGCGTCGGACGATGGTCTCGTTATTTTAATTTGATTGGCCCCGGCATGATTCTGCCATTTACTGCTAATTCCGATTCCTATTTTTCCGTCAGAAACCAGGGAACCATTAACAATCAGCTTTCTGCCTCCCCTTAATTCTATCGGGCCGGTGATATATGTAATTTTGCTGTTAAGGGTCAACATTCCTCCTCGCCCCACTTGCCACAAAAGATTATCAAACTCGTTAGAAGAATAAATGCATTTATTTCCGCATTGATTCCCGTTGCACAAAACATTGCATTGATTTAAATTCTGGAGCGCTTGAGCGCGGCTTTTAAAAGAATTGGGATTGTCGGAATCAAAATCAACTGCCGGCAACGTTGATTGATCGGGAGGGCAACCTGTCGTGCCGCCTTGGACTCTTAGCGGATATTGACATGTTCCGGAGTCAGGTTCGCATTTGTTTCTTGCGCAATTAGCAAGAGACGAAAGCCTTCCCTGTTGATAGTTTAAATCATGAATCGCTAAAACCTTTTTATCAACCTGAACCTGGCTGGAGCCCGTAATGTCAATTTTATTATTGCTGTATACATTGCCTTCGAAAACATTCAGTTTTGTATTGTATATGTCCATATTTTCCGAAGGACCATCTGTAAAAAGAGAGCTATATTCGGTCGGGCTTCCAAAGGCTCTTGAAACCAAAGCTTTAATTTTTCTTTGGGCTGTTTTCCCGGCGCCAAGGGGCAAAGTTGCAACAGCGATAATCTCTCCTCGTCCGCATGCATAGTTTTTAATTGATACTTCATATTGTCCTCCGGAAAATTCCTTAGAAATCTCTCTTTCAAAATTCTCGCAGTGGGGAAGTTGAATGAAGTTTTGAGCCCAGTCATTATCATGTTTTAATTTCCACACAATTTCGTTGACGCCGGCTTCGGCCAAATAATATGCCTGCGTTCCGACCTTCTGGCTTTTGCTAAGTCTTGATTCTGTAATAATAAAATTAAGAAAATAAGCTCCCATAATAAGCAAAATTCCAAAAACAGCGAAAACAATTATGATTATCGCCCCTCTTTCTTCTTTTCCCGCTCTATTTTTTGTTTTCATAAGTTACGACCAAAAATTTTAGTGTATAATTCTATTTCTCTTCCCCCCTTTTTTAAATAAACAGATATGTTAATTATGCCACGCCCCCAGAAATTTAAATGTTCAACGTATTCTCCGATTGTTTTTTCTTCTTCTATCATTATAGTCTCTAGGGCGCCGTTTGCTAAGTTTATAGGCACTAAAATACGCCCGGGATCTCCGGAAACATAGTATCCTAAAACCTTTCTTTTGATCGCGCCTTCGGAAAGAAAATAATTGATGTAATGATGCCTGTCCGGGATATGTCCGTCTTCAAAGATAATCTCCGGGAGAGCGTTTTCTTTTTTCTCGGGAAGAATTGTAATAACTTCCCTTGATTGCCTTATTTCCCTCGCCATTCTTTCCAAGACTATTCTTCCATTTTGCATAATTTCCGCCGAGTTCTCAATCGCAAAATAACTCCTCTGGCTTAAAATATAGGCCGAATATATCGTTATCAAAACAAAAACAAATATAATTATCGTTATCAATAATTCTATCAAGGTAAATCCCGATTGGTGGGCTTTTTCAAAAATGAATTGGTTTTTCATTGTTTGCTCGTTAGGGTTGAAGTTTCAATTTTTTTTTCGCTTCCGCCCCAAGAAGACCGCCAGAAAACGCTTATTTTTATTCTTTTGATGTCGGTGTCCGATTGAGATATTTGATCGGGGTTGATATTCCCGCCCTGATCAACGTAGACAAAATTTATCGTTGTTTCTATTTTGTAGCCGCCAAACTCCTCAATAGTACCATAATCTTCCACAACAGTTCCCACCGGATTTTCATAATATGATTTAGAAATCTTTTCTTCTATGCGGGCTTGGGCCAGCTGAATGGCGATGCTTTCCATCTGGCTGGAAGAGTTTATTTTTATGCCAACGGGAAAAATCGCCAAAATAGCTACGACAGAAAGCGAGATCATAAAAACAGCTATTATTATTTCAATTAATGTGAATCCTTTTTTGGGCTTGATAGAAATTTTCATTTTTAATTTTGTATTCTTACGAATCCCGATATCTTAATTTCTATTGTTTTATTTTCGTTTTTGATATTTCTTAAAATAATCGCGCCCGATTCTTTAACGGCGCCGTAAGGATTAAATCTTATTTCATTGTTTGTAAGCCCGCTGACCTCATAAACCTCAATTCCTTGGGGCAAAGCATTGGTTTTAATCGTGATTTCCTGCCCCTCTCCAAACTTAATGACCGAGTATTCATGGCTTGATATGCGCGCTCCGTATTCTATCTGTTCGGTAACGGCAAGCTGTTGGGCATAGCGGAGATCGCTTGCCAATTCCCGCACAAGCCCAGCAAGTTGCAGCGATGGGCGGTAAAAAACTAAAAAAGGAATACTCATAAGCGCTATGATGCTAAAAATGCCTATAACTATTAAAATCTCTATCAGGGCAAATCCTTTCTTTCCTTCTCTGTTAGTAATAAATGGTCTTTTAATCATAGCGCTCGCATCATTGAATATATCGGCTGTATCATAGAAACGGCGAAAACGCCTATAGCCGCCCCAACTATTAAAAGCAAAGCCGGCTCAATAATTGAAGAAAGGTTTTGAGCGGCGTTGGTTACTTCTTCTTCTAAAAAATCGGCCAATTGTGATAATATTTCGGAAGTCTTTCCGGTTTCTTCTCCAACTTGAAGCATTTGAATGAATACCGGGGAATAAAGATCCGAAAATTCACTCATAATTTCTGAAAGTTTTTTTCCTCTTTTAACGGCATCGGAAGCTAAAAGAAGCGAGCGTTGAAAGGAAAAATTATTCACGGAGCTGGAGGCGATTTTTAAAGTTTCCACGATAGACACTCCGCCCGAAATCAACGAACCAAGGGTTCTTGCCGCATAAGCTGTGTTTATTTTTTTAATAAGATTTTTAACTATTGGTATCTTGATAAAAATTTTATCCTTTACTCTCCTAACCGCTTCTTTTCTTTTGAAAATATTAAAAACAAAGACCAGCAATAAAAGAATAAGGAATATAAAGTGCCAGTTTTTGGCCATGAACTCTCCGCCCCTAATTATTATTTTTGTAAGCGGCGGGAGATCTACTCCCATGCTTATAAATGCTTCGTTTAACTGGGGGACAACTTTTATAAGCATTACTATCCCGATGATGACCATCGCGGAAACAACCACAATCGGATACATCATGGCCCCTTTTACCTTAGATCTTACCTGATGGCTTCTCTCAAGGTATTGAGATAAAATAAAAAGCGATTTTTCTAAGCTTCCGGTTTCCTCTCCAACCCTTACCATGCCGCAAAAAAGATCTGAAAATATCTTAGGATGTTTTTCTATTGATTGCGAAAGAGTCTCTCCTTTTAAAATATCGTTTTTTATGTCTTCCAGCGCTTTTTTTAAAATTTTATTGCCCGTTTGATCGGACAATGTTTGGAGAGCTCTTGGCAAAGAAACGCCGGAAGTTATCATGACGCGCAAATTTCTTGTAAGCATAAGCTTTTGGCCGATAGAAACATTGCCGAGGTTAAAATTGAAAACGGCTCTTTTTTTCTTTTTTTCCGCGGCTGAAATTAAAATATAGCCCTCATTTCTTAAAGTCTCTGCCAACTCTTTTTCGTTTCTGGCTTCAATGTCTCCGGATTTTGAGCCTCCGCTAAAAGATTTTGCTGTAAATTTATATGTGGCCATTTTTTATTCCATAATTACCCTCAATACCTCCTCTATGGTTGTTATTCCCTGAACGGCCTTAAGAAATCCGTCCTCCACCATTGTAATCATCCCCTCGTCAATCGCTCTTTTTTGGATCTGATCAGCGCTGGCGTTTTGCAAAATAAGCGCCTTAATGCTTTCAGTTATGGGCAAGACTTCAAAAATTCCGATTCTTCCCTTATATCCGCTTAGACATGTTTTTGTCGGTTTCGGTTTGAAAAATTTGATCGTCTTAATGGTCTGTTCTCCTTTAATTAGGTTGGATTTTTTAAGCGTTTTGATTATGCGGTCTAGATCGCAATATTTGAAAAGTTGTTTTATCGTATTATCGTCCAAAAAATATTCCTCTTTTCCTCCGCAAAGCTTTCTAATCAGTCTTTGAGACAAAATAACATTTAGCGTTGATGTAATTAAAAAAGGCTCTACCTTCATATCTATCATTCTGGGGATAGCCCCTGCGGCATTATTAGTATGTATGGTTGAAAGCACTAAATGACCGGTAAGCGCCGCATTAATGGCAAGATTAGCAGTTTCGTTGTCTCTAATTTCGCCGACCATAATGGCATCTGGATCCTGCCTTAATAAAGAGCGCAAACCGTTCGCAAAAGACAGGCCTATTTCCGGTCTAACTTGTGTTTGATTAACCCTCGGTATTCTATATTCGATTGGGTCTTCAACTGTAGAAATATTCACCTCGGGGCTATTCAGAATCTCCATCATCGAATAAAGGGTGGTCGTCTTGCCAGACCCGGTCGGCCCGCAGACAAGAACCATTCCTATCGGTTTTCTCAGACTGGTTTGAATATTCTCCAGGGCGATTCCGGTCAGCCCTAAATCCTCCAATCCATAGCCCTTGGCCTCCTCAGCCAGTAATCTCATTACTATTTTTTCGCCGTTAAGCACTGGTAATATTGAAACTCTGACTGAAAATTTCTCTTTTTCGTTTTCAAATTTGAATCTTCCGTCTTGGGGCAATCTATGTTCATCTAGTTTTAAATCAGATAAAATCTTAATGCGAGCCACTGCCCCGGAGGCAATGTTTTTAGGAAGGGTCATTGCGTCCCTTAAAATACCATCTATTCTATATCTGACCAGCAATTCTTTCTCCGTCGGCTCAATATGAATATCAGATGCCCTGTCCAGCACGGCGTGCTTCAAGAGAGTATCTACTATTTTGATTATTGATATTTCTTGAGCCGCTTTTTCCAGCTCGTCCTTTTCCCTTACTTCTTCTTCTTCTTCGATTCTGCCGGACTTTATGTCTTTTGCTTCTTTTTGTATTAGTTCTTTAAATTCAAAACTTAAGGTTTTTCTGTATTGAGTCAATATTTTTTTAATGCTGTCCGAGTCCGTAAGGCGCGGGCAGATCTTAAGGCCGGTTTTTTTCCTGATGAAATCTATCGCCTGCAAATTCTCCGGATCAAGCATAGCCACTTCAAGAGACCTCTCTTTTTTCTTAAAGGCAATTATGTTATATGTCTTGGCAATCGCTTCTGGTATTATTTCAAGCACCTCTTTTGGCACGACTTCATTGGCCAGATTTATGAAAGGAATGCCTAAAATATATGCCGTCAGTCGGATTAATTCTTCTTCTTTGATAAAATTTTCAGATATCAAAACATCTTCCAGTTTTTTACCGCTTTCGTGGGATTTTTTAAGGGCGAATTCAAAATCCTCTTTTTTGACCAATTCTGAATCAAGCAAAAAAAGCTTTAATTGTTGAGGATCAACGCGCATATTATATTAGCAGGACTAAGATAGAGCGGTTATAATTTTTTCCGCCACATCTTCTAAGTTATAGCTGGCCTTAACAAGATATGTTCTTGCCCCAAGCTCTATCGCACGCTCCACTTCCACAGACCCTTCGATGTTGGTCAAAACAATCACGGGAATATCTTTCGTTTCTGACATTGATTTCAATTGTTCTAAAATCTGAAGCCCGTGAATTTTGGGCAAAATAAGATCCAGCAATATTAAATCAAAGCTGGCCGTCTGAGCCAATTTTAATCCGGTTTCCCCATCAAGGGCGCTTATTACTTCATATCCTTTTCCCCTTAATAGTTCTCCGAGCGACTTTTGAAGCGCCGACTCGTCTTCGATAAAAAGAATTTTTTTCATATTTTTTGATTAATGTTAATTATCGACGCGCCGAAGGCAAATAAAAGTAAAAGGTTGTTCCCGTTCTTTCTTCTGTTTCAAACCATATTTTTCCTTTCATGCTTTCAACTATCATCTTGCAGATGTAAAGACCTATGCCAACTCCCTGGGTTTGAGCGTGAAAAGCGTCCGCTCCCCTGAAGAATTGTTGAAAAATATATTTTCTATGTTTTTCTGGGATGCCAATTCCCCGATCTTTAACGCCCACCAAGATCTTTTTGTTCTTTTCACTAACCGTTATTTTGACAGAACCGCCCGGCTTATTATACAGAATAGCGTTGTACAAAATGTTTTCCACGAGAGTTTTAATTAAAAAGATATTCCCCATTATCAGAGGGGAGGCAGGGGGGAAATCTTTTTCTATTTTTATCCTGCGAGCCAGGGCAAAATTTGAATAATTTTCAATCATTTCATCTATTATATCGTTTATATCAAAAACCTCTTCGTTTTTTTTGTATTCATTCTCTCTTATTTTGGTTATCAAGAGAAGATTGTTGAAAAGTTTTAAAAGTTTTTGGCTGTTTTCTTTGATAATTTGATAATATTCTTCTTTTTGGTTCTGGGCGGAATTTTCCGGCTTGGAAATCAAAAAATCTATCGCCCAATTAATGTTGGTAAGCGGAGTTCTTAATTGGTGAGAAATGATCTTTATAAATTCCTCTTTAATTTCGTTTATTTGAACAAGTCTTTCCAAGCTCTGGGTAATAACATAAGTGATAACAATCATTATAAAAGCCATTCCCAAAACGATTATGGCCACCAATCTTGGATCCTGGATATATCTGGCCCCAATAATATAAAAGGTTATACAGCTTACAATATTAATTCCGCCCATAATTGCGAAGAGCAAAGAAGGTTGCTGCCAAAAAGGAAGAGGGTTTTTTTTATATCTTGGCACCGGATTGAAAATATTTGCCTTGTTCATTTATTTTCTGATAAATATTATTTATTTTAACATATTCGTATTATTTACAGCAATAAAAAAATCTATTAAGCTGTTAATAGTTTCGGAGGCTGGTGTAACGGCAACATTCTCGCTTTGGGAGCGAGCGACTCGCGGTTCGAATCCGCGGCCTCCGAAAGTCCTAAATTCCTCAATTTCCGCGGGTATAGTGAAGCAGCATCACAACTCCCTTCCAAGGAGTTATCACGGGTGCAAATCCCGTTACCCGCTCCAAAAAAACCAAAGCCCCTCCGCTACCGGAGGGGCTTTTTGATAATGCCGTTTACAGAAAACTACTTGATCATATCCTTTAAGGCCTTTCCTGCCTTGAATCTGGGAACTTTCCCTGCCGGAATATTTATTGTTTGGCCGGTTTTCGGATTTCTTCCCATTCTGGCTTTTCTTTTTGAAACCATAAAGGTTCCGAATCCTGTAAAAACAACGCTGTCTCCCTTTTTAAGCGCTTTCCCGATTTCGTCTATTATCGTGTTTAAACAATCTCCGGCTTGGGTCTTGGGAACATTAAATTTTTGAGCCAATATTTCGATTAAATCTTGTTTGGTCATTTTATTAAATAATTTTAAAATATTTTCGACCTTTATTTTTGGTTATGCTATTTAGCATATTCTATTGTTTTTCTTTCTCTAATAACCACTACTTTTATCTGCCCAGAGTAATTAATTTCTTCTTTGATCCGCTGGGCTATCTCTTTCGCCAGTTTTTTTGAATGATAATCGTCAATCTCATCGGGCCGGACAAAAATTCTTATTTCTCTCCCAGCTTGAATGGCATAAGCTTTTTCAATTCCGCTAAAAGCGATTGCGATTTTTTCCAGGTCTTCAAGGCGTTTTAAATAATCCTCCAGTGTATCTTTTCTGGCGCCCGGCCTGGCTCCCGATATTTGGTCAGCCGCCTGAATAATATGAGCTTCGATGGTAAGATACGGATATTCCTCATGATGAGATTTCATCGCATCTATAACCTCTTTTTCTATCCCTAATCTTTCTAAAACTTTAATTCCGATATCCGTGTGCGACCCCTCTATCTGATGATCAAGCGCCTTACCAATATCGTGCAAAAGACCTGCTTTTTTGGCTATTTTCACATTCGCTCCGACTTCGGCCGCTATCATGCCAGATAAATGAGCAACTTCAATTGAATGAAGAAGGACGTTTTGGCCAAAACTCGTTCTGAATTTAAGCCGTCCGATAAATTCTACAAGTTTCGGGGGAAGACCTATCACCCCTACTTCAAAAATTGCCGCCTCGCCCGCTTTTTTAACCTCTTCTGAAACCTCTTCTTCCGCATTCTTAACAATTTCTTCGATCCTGGCCGGCTGTATTCTGCCATCTTCAATAAGTTTTTCCATCGCGATCTTTGCCACGTGACGCCTTAATGGATTAAAGCTGGAGATAATTACCACTTCGGGAGTCTCATCAATTATTACCTCTACTCCGGTCAACTTTTCAAAAGTTTTTATATTCCTCCCTTCTTTTCCGATAATCCTACCCTTAACTTTTTCTGATGGCAATACAACCGTCGTAATAGTTGTTTCTTGGGCCTGGGAAAGGGCGTACCTTTGAATCGCGGTTGCTAAAATCTTTTGGGCTTTTTCCTTGATTTGCTCTTTATTTTCTTCCTCCAGTTTTTGCAAAGACTCCAAAAGTTCCTGTTTATTTTCTTCTTCTACGCGCTGAATCAATTCATTTTTTGCCTCTTGCGCCGTTATTCCTGAAATTTTCTCCAATCTTTCTTTTTCTTTTTCAATTTCCTGATTCAGCTCTTGGGCGATTTTTTTTACCCCCTCCTCTTTTTGGAAAAGATCTTTTTCTGTTTTTTCCAGCTTAGCCGTTTTGGCTTGCAGTATTTTTTCCCTTTGAATTAAAAACCGCTCTGCGCTTATTATTTCCCTGCGCCTCGCCGTTTCTTCTTTTCTTGCTGCCTCAATAATTTGACTTGATTTTTCCTGGGCCTTTTTTATTATGTTTTCACTTTCTTGGCGAGCTCCATCTACTTTTTTTCTTAGATTTTCTTCAATTTGCCCCCATCTTTTTTTCAAAAGCGAAATTCGGGCATAATAACCCAAAATGGACCCCGCAATAATGCCCAACAACCCAATTAGTAATGAAGTAAATTGATTCATGGTATATATTGGAATAAGATTTGCAATAATTCGTAATCATCTTATTCGTGTTTGATTAATTTTGTTTTTGCCTGAGATTGCTTCTTCCCGATCTTATCTCCCCCTATCACGAAATCAATAATGCCGTAATTATTGGCATCATCAGCAGATAAATAGAAATCGCGGTCCGTATCTCTTTCTATCTCTTCAAGCGATTTTCCGGTATGTTTTGCTAAAATTTCGTTTAATCTTTTTTTAAGTTTTAATATTTGTTTGGCGGTTATCTCTATTTCTATCGCTTCGCCGGTAACCCCTCCAGCCACTTGATGCAATAAAATTTCCGAATTGGGAAGGGCGAATCTCTTTCCTTTTTCGCCAGAAGCCAGAAGAACGGCTCCCATAGACCCGGCCAGCCCAACACAAACGGTCGATATCGGACAGTTGACATATTGCATTGTATCGTAAATGGCCAATCCGGCGGTAACGGAACCGCCCGGACTATTAATATAAATCTTAATTTCTTTTTTGGGGTCCTTGCTGGCCAAATACAAAATCTCGGCGATTACCAAATTGGCCAAATCGTCGTTTATCGGCCCGGCTAAAAAGATAATTCTATCCTCCAGAAGACGCGAATAAATATCATAAACTCTTTCGCGCGATCCGTTTCTTTCAATAATGGTCGGGATGATTCTCATATGGTTTTTCTATCGGGTTTTTATTAATTCCTCTAGATATTCAAGGGTTTTTTTGATTTCTATCTTTTCTTTAGTATACTCATACAAATCCTCCGGGTCAATCTTTCTTCCTGCCTCTTTTGCTGAATTGTATCTGCTCAGAATTTCATCAGCCGCCTCTTTAATCTCTCTCGGATCGGCGGCGATTTTCTCTTTTGCTTGAATCGCCCTAACAATCAAAGAGCTTCTAACTTTCTTCTCTACGCTGGGCAAAAGCGATTTTTTGAAATCGTTTTCGTCTGCCATTTTTGCCTGCTTTAAATAATCTCCAAAGCTGATTTGAAATGTTTGAGGAATTCTTTCCTTTAAATCGCGGACGGCCTGAGCCATTTCAAAGTCTATCAGAATTTTTGGTATTTCGAATTTTACTCCTTCACTTATTTTTGAAATAATTTCTGTTTGGACTCTTTGCCTTTCACCCGCCTCTTTTTCGGCCAATATGCCATTTCTCAAATTTTCTCTTAACTGAACCAGATTTTCAAATTTACCCAAAGATTTTGCCCATTGATCGTCTATTTTTGGCGGGATCAGCGAATAAACTTTTTCAAGTTTAATGTTAAAAATGGTTTCTTTTAAAAAATCTGTTTTTTCCCCCTCTTTGGGATCATTATTCTGATTAATTTCTTGGGGCTCCCTTTTCTTTGTTGAGAAACTTTTTTGCTGTCCGGGGGCAAGGCCGATGATATTTGATTCGAATTCGGGCATGACATGATTTTGCCCGACAATAAAACCCTCTTTTAATTTTTCCCCGCCGTTGATACCGGAAGAGCTGTATTCAATCTCTACAAAATCCCCGGCGCCACATGGAGAATTTTTTTCAACTTTTTGCGATCTCGTATCGCGGAGCCAATTTATAGCATCTTCAACCTCTTTTTCTTCAACTGAAATTTTTTTCCACCTGACTCCGGCCGCAACAGTCTTATAGTCAGGTAGGTTTATTTCGGGCATTACCCAAATATCTATTTTAAATTCCAAGGGATGGCCCCAAGCCATTTTTAGAATAGTAATTTCCGGCTTGCCTATGGCCTCTATCCGGCCATCTCTTAGAATGTTTGGATAAAATTCTTCTATCGCTTTCCATGCCGACTCAAAAAGAATTTTTTCTCCTTCGTTTTTGCTGATAATTTCTTCCGGGACTTTCCCTTTTCTAAATCCTTTTAGGCTGAAATTTTCTTTTACCAGCTTTGTTGATGCCGCAATGAACGGCTCCAACTCTTTAAAATCAATTTCCGCCCTGATTTCTTTCCTGCATTTTTCAAGGTCTTTTATCTCAAATTTCATATAAAAGGAAGGATGATAAGCGCTATTACGCTAAGAAGTTTAATAAGGATATTGAGAGAAGGTCCGGCCGTATCTTTAAAGGGATCGCCAAGCGTGTCTCCCACGACAGCCGCTTTATGACCATCGGATCCTTTTCCCCCAAAATTACCCGCCTCAATGAATTTCTTCGCATTATCCCAAGACGCGCCGGAATTAGCCATTAAAAGAGCCAAAAGAAATCCGGAGCTAAGAGATCCGATCAACATTCCAGCCAGAGCTTCTTTCCCCAGAAACAATCCGATAATAATTGGGAAAAAGAGAACGATCAGAGCCGGATAGCTCATTTCATGAATTGCCCTTTTGGTCGCCAAATCAACGCATCGTTTATAGTCCGGTTTCTCTTCTCCCTCAAGCAGTTTTTTCTCCTTGAATTGCCTTCTTACTTCATTCACAATTTCTAATGCGCCCTGATTAACACCTTTTATGGCCAGAGCGGAGAAAAAAAAGGGAAGCATCGCTCCGATAAAAATACCGGCCAAAATTTTTGAATCTAAAAGATTAAATTCCCTTATTCCGCTTTGCTGAGAATAAGCCGCCAGCCAAGCAAGACCCGCAAGAGCCGCGGACGCGATGGCAAAACCCTTGCCAATCGCAGCGGTGCTGTTTCCCACGGCGTCAAGGGCTTCTGTCCTTTGTCTTGCTTCAGGCGCCAATTTAGACATTTCCGCGATCCCTGCAGCATTGTCTGCTATCGGCCCATAACAATCTGTGGAGAGATTTAAGCCCAATACGCCCAAAACTCCAAGAGAGGCAAGAGCAATACCATATAACCCTCCGAAATGATAAGCCAAAATAACAGCCAGGGCTATGCTCAAAACCGGCAAGACTGTGCTTTTCATCCCGACAACCAGTCCTTCCATAATTACGCTTGAGGGACCTGTTTGAGAGGCTTTTGCCACTTCAAATGTCGGTTTTTTCTTCTCTGAAGTATAATAATCCGTTACTTTCCCTATAAGCAATCCTGCGGCTAAGCCGGAAATAACGGCAATAAAAAGTCCGATATTCTTAAAATAGAAAAAAGTAATCAGAAAAACGAAAACAAGCATAAAAAGATTTGCCGCCATAATTCCGCGCTCCATGGCTTTTCTAATTCCTGCTGTCTGTTCAATAAACTGACCGTCATTTAATTTTTTCGGAAGCTTAATTAAAAATCTGCCCATCAAAGAACTAATTATTCCGGTTGAAGCTATAAGGATGGGTAAAAGTGCCCCCCTTGTTCCGAACCGCGATAAACCAATAACCATCGCGCTTATAATAGAAGCGATGTAAGATTCAAAAAGATCCGCGCCCATTCCAGCGATATCTCCCACATTATCTCCTACATTATCCGCTATTACAGCGGGATTCCGATGATCGTCTTCGGGAATATTAAGCTCTGTCTTGCCCACAAGATCAGCCCCCACGTCCGCGCTTTTGGTGAATATTCCTCCGCCGACTCTCATAAAAAGAGCGACAAGCGAAGCGCCAAGAGCGTAATTAATCATCAGATCGGGATTTTGAAATATTGACCAAATGATTGTAACCCCCAGAAGGCCCAATCCGACAACCAAAAACCCCATCACCTCTCCTCCTTTTATCGCTATTTTAAAGCTTCCAACAAAGCTGCTTTGAGCTTTGTACGCTGTTCGACTATTCGCAATCGTCGAAATCATCATTCCCGTATATCCTGCGATCATTGATGTTATCCCGCCCAAAAGAAAAAGAATCGGAGAAAAAAAAGTCTTCTGGATTAGCCCCAAAACAAGGGCTCCCAATAAAAATATGATAATCATCGACCTGATTTCTCTTCTTAAAAAAGCTTTTGCCCCTTCCCTGATCGCCTGCGCTATCTCCCGCACTTTTTCAGAGCCGGAATCTGCTTTTTTAATTTGAGAAATAAGGTAAAAAACAAAAGCGATATCAATTAAGCTTAATAACAAAGCAATTAGTATTATTGTCATATTTTGTTTTAATTTTCCGATTTTTTAATCTTTTTTTGATGGCGCCTTTTTTTATTTGGTTTTTTTGTTTTGGACGACAAATCTTCAGTCGGAGTTTCTGAGGCAGTAGTTTCGTCTTTTTGTTCATTTTCAACAATTTCTTCCCCAGTATTGTTCTGAGCTTCTTGATCGGCTTCTTTAAATTGTTCTTTTGCCCTTTTTTCTAATTCTGCCCTAGAACAAATGTCGATTTTCCACCCAGTAAGCTTAGCCGCAAGTCTTACATTCTGACCATCTTTGCCTATGGCCAAAGAAAGCTGGTCTTCGGGAACAATAGCAAGTGCCCTGCTATTATCTTCTAATCTTATTTCTTCGATTTTAGCGGGAGAAAGGGAGCTGGTAATAAATTCTTCCAAACTCTCGGACCATCGGATAATATCAATTTTTTCTCCACCGATATTATTAATTACGGCTGCCACTCGAGTCC
The DNA here is from genome assembly GCA_964644805.1 of uncultured Candidatus Saccharibacteria bacterium. Taxonomy (GTDB): domain Bacteria; phylum Patescibacteriota; class Minisyncoccia; order Minisyncoccales; family PEYH01; genus JBBIKX01. The sequence goes on from CAZXXF010000002.1 coordinate 14,611, forward strand.
CTCTTTGCCCTACCATCGCGCCGATTGGATCAATTTCCGGTTGGCTGGAAGAAACGGCCACCTTTGTTCTCGCTCCCGGCTCTCTGGCGATCGCCTTAATTTCTATTTGCCCGCTTGAGATTTCCGGCACCTCTATTTCAAAAAGTTTGGAAACAAGCTTGGGATAGGCCCGAGAAAGCAAAATCACTGGCCCCTGAGGTGTCTCTTCAACTTTTTTAACCAACACTTTTAATCTCTGGCCCGGTTTATAATATTCGCGGGGAATCTGTTCTTTTGATGGCATCAATCCTAGCGTTTTTCCAACATCAAGGTAAACATTTTTTCCTTCAATGCGCTGGACAACGCCCGAAATAACCTCTCCCTCTTTGGATTGGTACTCTTTGTAAATATTTTCTCTTTCCGCTTCTTTTAATTTTTGCAGTATAACTTGCTTTGCAGTTTGGGCGGCGATTCTGCCGTAATCGCTTTTTGCCTCCAGCGGAAAAATCATCTCTTCTCCGATCTTCATGTTCGGATCAATCGATTTTGCCTCGACAAGAAGAATATGTTTCTTGGGATTAAATACAATTTTCTTGTCGCCGCCGATATCTTCTTCGACAGGATCCCTTTCTTCCGATTTACCCGCCGAATCTTCGTTTTTTGCATCTTTCATTTCGGCCAACTCTTTTTCGCTGTAAATCATAGATTCATCAATCACCTGCCTTACTTGCCAGAATTTTATCTCGCCCGTCTGCAAATTCAACTTCGCCTTCACTATTTCTCCCTTTTTGCCGAAATCTTTTTTATAGGCGGCCGCAAGGGCGGCTTCCACCACTTCAACTATTTTCTCGGGCGCAAGCCCTTTTTCTTCGGATATTTGAGTTAGGGCGGAAACAAATATTTTTAAGTCCCCAAACATAGGTTTGACTTTTCTAAAATTATAAAAAATAAGTCCGACTTAAGACAAGCGGACTGAATAGTATTAAGGATAAAAAAATAAAACTCACCTGTCAAGTCAAACATTCTTAAAGCACATAATCTTTGCGATTTTATTTGCAAGGTTGATAGTTATGGCAATAACGCCTATTTCCCATTGTCGGAAAAAATATTTTTTATTGGCATCAAGCCAAATCTGGGCGATTTGTTCTATCTTTTTTATTTTTTTAAAATTTACTTTTTCTTCTGGCCCTATTATGTCTTTTTTGGATCGAGTCTTGACCTCGAAAAAAAATATTTTATCGTCCCTTTCCGCGATTATATCAATTTCACCCAGCCGCGGACCATTTTTTATCTTAAAAAAATAATTCCTTTCTAAAACTTTATAACCATTTTTTAAAAGATATTTTATGGCCAGATTCTCTCCAAAATCGCCTAATTTTTTGTCCGAAATAGGATCGGTCATGTCTTTTGTCCGTTCTTTTGACCGGATTTCCACTTTTTCCCTTTGTTTTTCCCCAAGTTTTCCCCAGTTTTGGCGAATTTTAATGATTTAACTTGTATTTATGCTTCCATTTTTAAAAATACGTGATTGAAAATTAATTATTGGTGGACTCACCGGGAGTCGAACCCGGACCTCGGCAATGCGAATGCCGCGTAATACCATTTTACTATGAGCCCGTATCTTTTCTAATTGGCCGGAAATATGGCGTCTTGCCGCTAAGCCATACTTCCAAATATTATTTATTAAACCAAGGCGGGCGAAAAAACAAGTCTGATCCTTACAAAATGCTCTCTGGGAGAATGAATAATTTTAGCCTTTAATTTATAAACTTTTTTCAGCTTGTCCGATAATCTTTTGACCATCCTTTTGTCGGTGACCAAAACTCTTGCCATGCCTCTGGCTATTTCTTCAAGCGATATAAGTCTGTTTATCGGATTTTCTTCAAATGATAAATTGCAAAATTTTTTTATAAGATTAATAAGCTCTTCTTTTTTAGTTTCCGGGATATTCTCTATTATCAACTCTCCCAAATACTTTTCTTCCTGAACCATAGAACAAGCAGGGCATAAAGCCGTCTCTATCTCTTTTTCTCTTTTTAGCCCGGGTACAATCTTATCCGATGGACGATGCCACCGACCCCGAAAAGAAATTGAACCGCATTTCCGACATTGAACCGGCCCTCTTTTCAGACGGGTTCTATCTCTTTTTCCTTCAGCCGCCCCCGATTCCCAAAGAAAGTTTTTTGAAAAAAATTTAAACATAATCTGGTCGCAATTACTGAACGAAGCTCGAACATTTTTTGAACGAAATCCCGAATGATGCCGCGCCTGCGGCGCGTCAGAAACCAAACCGCTCGGGCGGGCAAAAAGAAAGGGGGTTGGGGGGAAATGAATGCCCGCCCCGCCCTCGCTTTCGCCCCCGCCGAATTTCATACCAATAAAATTAACATTACCTAAAAATTCAATACAAACGTCGGATCAGCCATTTTTCTCCAATCGTCTCCGGTGCTACCGCCAGAGTCTTGTAAGTCTTCGCCAACCGAATAAAGAATTTTCTTTGTAGCAGAATATTTTAGCGGTTTTCCATCAAATGGGTCTTGAGAAACTGATGATAAGTAATTAGGAATGAGCTCGTTAAGCGAGGAGGGGTAATTATTTGTATCATTTTTGAAAGCATTGATGGCAATCATTACTTGTGTTGCGCTAACAAGCAAATCTTCTTCGCATTTTCTTCTGGTCACATTTATTAGAGTCGTCGCTGCAAGATCATGGAGAGTTTTGCCAATCACATTTTCTTCCGTATAAAGTCTTACATAATTTGTTGGCGCAAGCATAGGAATTTCAGCAGCCTCAATCTCTCCACACGCTTGATTTACGCTTTTTATATTTAAATGCGCATATTCAGCAAAAAGCAATTTTGTTTTATCTGGCTGAAAATAGTAATTATTTTTTACTATCCTTCCTATTATTATAGTCTTTAGATTCTTGTCTTTTTCTTCGTGAAAAAATTCTTTTAATACTTCTTTATTGCCGCTGGCAAGAGCGTCTAAATACCATGATCCAACGTGGTGTTCAATCTTAAAAGCAGTAATCAAACCACTTTCATTACTGTAAAATTTATTCAGCTCTTGAGCATATTGCTTTAATTCAGCGCTTGTCAATTTTGATGAAGGAGTTATTTTTTGCACAGTTTCCAAACCAATACCCTTCATCGCCATTGCTACAAAATATTCAATAAGCGTAGCTTGTGAATCTTGAATCTTTTGGCCGATATTTACAGAATTTAAGACCTCATCTAACGCTTCTTTATCTTTTCCTTGTCTTGCCAGATAGATTGCACGAATTGCGCTGAACTGTGCCATTCGCCGCCAACTATTCATCGGCGGTAAAATAATATTCGGAGTAATGTTTGCCGGATCAGCCGATTCCGGATTTTGATATTTTGGTTTGCGTGCGGCTTCAACGAAATATGCAAGCGCTTGAGAATTTTTTGAAACTATATCTTCGGCAATTTGATTATCCCAAGCATTGCCAGCAACCATATCAAGAATAGTTTGCGATTCATCTTTTGGCTCATAAATAACGCCGCTAAATTTTATTAAGTCAAAATAAGCATTGTCTTCATCGGCAACCGAAACCTTTTGTAGTTGTAAATCGGGGTCATTTATAAACGCAATATCTTTCGCAAATAAATTTAGAAATCTTGGAAGCGATAATAGGCCAATTATTAAAAGAACAATGATGCCTATTGTAATTAAAACAATCTTTTTCCATTTTCGTTTTTTGGGTTGTGCTGACGCCTGTAGTTCATTAAAGGCTGCTTCAATATCAGAAGCCTGCCAACCATTAGCGAGAAGCGATTGTTTAATCTGTTCGCTGGTTATTCCTTGTTGTGTTTGTTGCTTGATATAATCAAGTAGTTGTTGATTGGCCATATTTTTATTTTACTTTATTAATTCTTCACTATACCCGCAAAATTCGCAATGTTTAGATTGGTCGGGGATGTGGGAGTTGAACCCACCGTTTCATCGTCCCGAACGATGCGTGTTACCGCTACACTAATCCCCGAAATAAATCGACTCAATATTGCGCGCTACATTACCCAATATTTCTTTTTAGTCATTTCATCTCTTTTTTCAATGATATCGCCCGTTTTATTTTTGGAAAGCTCAAAAATCCTATCTAGCTCTTGAAAAGAAAAACTGCCTAATTCTTTGACTCTTTTTATCATATTTTTTTTATTGTTTCCGGCTGGATTGTCTAATACCTCCGCCAAAAGAATATTGAGAATTTTTCCTATTATCGGCCCGGGCTTGATATTTAAAATGCTCATAATTTCATTTCCGCCTATCTTTAACATGCTGACATTTATCGGATCTTGAGCTACTTTTTCGGCCAAATAAAGAAAATGTCTTAGCTTGTAGGGAAGGGCCTTCGGGCATCCGGATCCGATTCTATCAGCCATCCGCACCGAAACTAAGTCTTTTATATTTTCCGCCCCCGTCTTTCTAATCAATCTCCTTATTGAAGATTCGCCCACTTCGCCAACATTATAATAAAACAAATGATGTCTTACCAGTTTAACAATCCTTTCCGCTTGTTTGCGGGGAAATTTCAACCTTTCTAATATTTTAATGGCCATTTTCGCGCCTATAATTTCATGATTATAAAAGGTTGAGTCCGGCCCCTCTCCATTTTTCGTGCGCGGCTTTCCTATGTCGTGCAAAAGGATCGCAAGTCTTATCGGAAGTTCAAAATTTTGGGCGGCTGCAAATTCAAGAGATTTTATGGAATGCCTGTAAACATCATAAATGTGGTGCTTATTTTGCCCAACGCCGCAACCCTCTAAAAGCTCCGGAATGACATATTTCAACAGCCCGCTTTCCCTTAAAAGCTCTATTCCGATGACTGGCTTTTTGGACATAATGATTTTTATCAATTCGTCTCTAATCCGCTCTTGAGAAATAAATTTTAAAAGATGGGCGTTTTTTTCAATGGCAATCTTGGTTTTTCTCTCGATTTTAAAGTCAAAAGAAGCGGCAAAGCGAACGGCCCTCATCAGGCGAAGGGCATCCTCTTGAAATCTTTTATCGGGATCGCCAACCGCCCTAACTGTTTTTTCTTCTGCGTCTTTTATCCCTCCGAAAGGATCGATCATTTCTATATTTCCGCTTTCTATTCTCCCACAGCTTTCTTTTTTTGTTGTTTTTCGGCCCGCTGAAGAGCGAACCGAATCAGGGGCGGAATAAATCAATTTAATCGCGATCGCGTTTATGGTAAAATCTCTTCTTGATAAATCTTCCTTAATCGTTTTGGCCCAGCAGACTTTATCGGGATGCCTTTTATCCGTATATTTTTCTTCCGTTCTAAAGGTGGTAATTTCTATGATTTCCAGCCCTTTCTTTTTGCTCCCTGTCATTATCTTGACTGTTCCAAATTTATTATCAATATAATTTTTCGGAAAAATGGCGGATATTTTTTCCGGCTCGGCGTTAGTGGCGATATCCCAATCTTTGGGAGTTTCTCCGAGCAATAAATCTCTTACGCATCCGCCAACAATATAAGCATCAAAGCCGTTATCTTCTATTTTTCTAATCGCAGATTTTATTTCTTTTGGAATCTTCATTTTTTTATATTATCTCTAATGTTGCGATATTTCAAATTCTAATTTAAAATAAACTAATAACCATTAGCCCCCTTGGTATAATGGAAAACACGCGACGCTTCGGACGTCGAGTTGGGGGTTCGAATCCCTCAGGGGGCAAAAATTAATTAAAAAAATGAGGCAAAAATATTTATATTCAGGGCTCCTTTTCCTCCTTATATTTTTTATGGCGATTCCGATATATTCATCCGCCCAATGTCCGATAACAGAAGGGCTCGTCCCCTGCCATAACGATCCAACAGGAGAATGTCCTTGCGATCTCTGCATGTTATTTTTAATGGTTTGGAGGGTAATCGATTTTTTATTGTTTAGATTAGCTCCGCCATTTGCAGTCCTTATGCTTGTAATAGGCGGCGCCCTGTTTTTAACAAGCGGGGGCAGTCCGGCGAGAGTAACTCAAGCGAAGAGAATCATTGCCTCCACAATTATCGGGCTGGTCATTCTTTATGGAAGCTACTTTTTTATAGGAGTTTTACTGCGCGCCATCGGATTGGCCCAATGGACCACCGACATTTATAGATCGTGGTGGGAGAGCGGATTTTTTGAGATACCCTGCTAATCTTGACGAGAATCGATTTCTTACCTAATATACCGTATATATATTCTCCTGAGATAATTTTCGATTTTGTAAATCTGCTAAAATTAAAAGGGGGAAGCCCCGTTAGCTCAATCGGCAGAGCAGATCCCTCTTAAGGATAAGGTTGGGGGTTCGATCCCCTCACGGGGCATTTGTGTTTTTTTTACTTTCAATATAAAATTAAAAACGAAAGGATTCGGAGAGCAATAAAAAAATAAAAATATGCTTAATAATAAAGACAAGGGAAAAATTATTGAAGAACATCGGGTGCACGAAAAAGACACGGGATCTCCGGAAGTTCAGGCGGCAGTTTTAACCGAGCAAATCAAGCGGCTGATATCTCATTTGAAGAAAAATCCAAAGGATGTCCATTCTAAAAGAGGTCTTTTGAAGATGATTGTCAAAAGAAGGAAGATATTAAAGCTGTTAAAATCAGAGGATGGGAAAAGATATGGTTCTGTGGTTAAAAAATTGGGCTTAAAGGAAGTAAAAAAAATAAAAAAGCGGGAAGAGAGTCCCCAAAAACGCAATACAAAAAAATAAAATAATGGCTGACTGCAAGCATAAGGACCAAAGAGTAGCGGTATTTATAGACACTCAAAATCTTTATTATTCGGCTAAAAAGCTTTTTGGAGCTAAAGTAAATTTTCAAGAAGTGCTAAAATTAGCTGTTTTCGAAAGAAAATTAATAAGAGCTTTTGCTTATGTAGTGCAAACAAAAACTGGCGAAGAAAAGCCTTTTTTTGACGCGCTGTCAAATTTAGGCATAGAAACAAGAGTAAGACCGCTTCAAGAATTTTATGGAGGACTGAAAAAGGCGGACTGGGATGTGGGAATCGTTATAGACGCCATAAGGGTCGCCAACAGCTTGGATGCTATCGTGCTGGCTTCCGGAGATGGAGATTTTTTGCCCCTGCTTGAATATCTCAAGAATCAAGGCAAAAAAGTAGAAGTAATCGCGTTCGGAAAATCAACGTCTTCCAGAATTAAGGAATCGGCAGACGAATTTATCAACTTAGAAAATAATCCAAAAAAATATTTAATTTTTTAATTTATGGAAAACAAGGAATTTAATCTGACAATAGGAGAGAAAACACTATCGGTTAAGATAGACCATTTGGCAGAGCAGGCGAACGGAAGCGTTTTCGTAAGACTGGGAGACACAATGGTTTTGGCAACCGCGACAATGTCTTGCTCCGACCTAAAAGATTTGGACTTTTTCCCGCTAATGGTAGAATTTGAAGAAAAATATTATGCGGTTGGAAAAATTCTTGGATCAAGGTTTATAAGAAGAGAGGGGCGACCAAGCGATGAATCAATTTTAACGGGGAGATTAATAGACAGGGCCTTGAGGCCGCTTTTTCCAAAAGACCTTAAAAGAGAAGTCCAGATAATTGTTGATTGCTATTCTTTTGACGAAGAAAACGATCCGGATGTTCCCGCTCTCTTGGCGGCTTCCTTAGCGGTAGGCATTTCGGATATACCCTTTAATGGCCCTGTCGCGCCAGTCTCAATTGTCAAAAAAGGGGGGGGATTTTTAATCAACCCAAGCTATAAAATAAAAGAGGGCGCTAATTTGGAAATATTTTTAAGCGGAGTAGAGGGCAAAAAAGGCGTTCTTATAAACATGATCGAAGGCCAAGGGAGCGAAACAAAAGAAAGCGATATTTTAGAGTCGGTTGATTGGGCCCAAAAAGAAATTGAGAAAATAATAAAATTCCAGAAGGAAATTATCAAGAAATGCGGAAAAGAAAAAATCCAAATCGCTCAAAATAATGATCTTTTAGAAATAAAAAATATCGCCAAGGATTCTCTCAAAAAAAAGCTGGGGGATGGAATGTTTACTTCCTGCGAAATAAAAAATAAAAAAATCTTAGAGGGCGCAAAAGAAGAGCTGGCTGAAGTTGTTAAAGCAAATTTGGGCGAAGGGAAGCTTTCATTTTTGGAAGAATTCATCTCCCAAGAATTAAAAGAATTGATTGCAAAAAACGTCCTTGGAAAAGAATTAAGGCCGGACGGAAGAAAATTAAATGAAATCAGGCCCATTGATTCGCAGATTAACATTCTCCCCAGGGCCCATGGTTCCGGAATATTCATCAGGGGCAGAACAAAAGCCCTTTCTATCGTTACTCTCGGATCCCCGGCCGATCAACGGCTGGTGGAGGGCATGCAATTTAGGGGGAAAAAAAGATTTATGCATCATTATAATTTCCCGCCTTACTGCTCCGGAGAAATAAAACCAATCAGGGGACCGTCAAGAAGAGAAATAGGACATGGGATGCTTGCAGAAAAAGCAATCCTTCCGCTTATTCCAAACTTTGAAGATTTCCCCTATACTATAAGAGTAGTAACAGAAATTCTTTCGTCAAACGGTTCAACGTCAATGGCCGCGGTTTCCTCTTCTTCTCTCGCTTTAATGGATGCCGGCGTGCCATTAAAAAAACCGGCCGCGGGAATAGCGATAGGCATTATAGAGTCGGGGGATAAATATAGGCTTCTTTCTGATATTCAGGGCCCGGAAGATCATTTGGGCGGAATGGACTTTAAGGTTGCCGGAACCGAGGATGGAATTACGGCTATTCAGCTGGACGTGAAAATTTTAGGGCTCAGCGGGCAAATGATAAAAGAGACTCTTGATCTGGCAAAAAAAGCAAGAATGGAAATCTTGGAAAAAACTGGAAAAACAATATCAAAATCAAAAGAAAGTTTATCTCCGTTCGCGCCTAAAATTGAACGAATTAAAATAGATCCTGAAAAAATAGGAGGGGTTATCGGCTCGGGAGGAAGAGTGATTAATACTATAATAGAACAATGCTCCGTAGAAATAGATATTGAAGAAGATGGAAGCATTTTTATAAGCTCAAACTCTCGCGAATCCATCAAAAAAGCAAAAAACTGGATAGAGGGCATAACAAAAGAAATAAAAATTGGAGAAATTTTTGAGGGAAAGGTTAAAAAAATATTGGATTTCGGAGCAATCGTGGAAATATTGCCCGAGAGAGAGGGCATGGTTCATATTTCCGAATTGGCTCCATACAGAGTTAATAGAGTGGAAGATATAGTAAAAATTGGAGAAACCATACCAGTAAAAGTGCTCTCTCTGGATGATTCTGGAAAAATACGCCTCTCTTTAAAAGAGGCGAGGCGAAGATCATCCGGCTAATCGGGTAAAATTTTTAGAAAAAAGGGGGCATAGAAATATTTATGGATCAAAGCCAATCTCAATCTCAAATTCCTCGAGCCGCCATAAGAACAATGCAAAAAGATTTGGCAGGTATTGTCTTTGAGGAATGGGAGGAGGTTTTAGCCGAGTCGGAAATATTGGAAGTTTTAAATAATTTCAAAAAAGAGCCCGCTGAAAAAAAGGGCTCCGATTTTGAATTCGAGCAAGAATTGAAAATGGCGAGACAAAAAGAAATGGAAGAAACGGAGGAAAAAAGAAAAATAGAATCAGAAGAACTGTCTTTGATGAAGCAGAGGGAGGAAGAACAAAAAAGAGAAAAAGAAAAGGAACAAAGAAGAATTCAAGAAGAGGAAAAAAGGAAGGCGGAAGAATTAAAGAAAAAAGAAGCCGAAGCCGCGGCCGAAATAGAATCAGAGACTAAGGTCGTTGAGGAAATAAGAAAAAGGGCCTGGGAAAGAGAAAAGATGGTAAAGAAAATCATGGGCCAAGAATACGAAAAGAGAGAAGAAGAGGAAGAGATTAAAATGATCGCGGCCGAGGAGAACAAAAGACAAGAACTTCTTTTAGGGCAGAAGCAAAAGATAGAAGCGGCGATAGAAAATATTCCCAAAGAAAGGGCTCCGCTTGATCAGACAAAAGATTATCTCTCCAAAGAAAAGGCAAGAATCACCAGGTTTTTAGATCCAATCTTGGAAAGCGAAAGAAAAATAGAGGAAAACATAAGGCTGGTTGAAAGGCAAGAGCTCGCCGCCGTTATCCCCGTGGAAAAAAGAAGGGCGGAAAAAGAAAGGCAAATTCTTGAAATAGAGAGAGAAAAAATCGAACAAGACAGGTGGGAATATGAAAGAGAGCAATTTAAATTTGATGAGCAAATAAAAGAGCTGGATTTTAAATATCAAGAGATCGCCCAAAAAGAAGCAAAACTTTTTCAAGAATTAAGCGATATAAAAAAAGAAATAGAAAGATACGAAAAAAGAAAGCAAATAAAAGAAAAGGAAAGAGAAATAGAAAATATTTCAAAAGAAAAGAGAGAGGTCATCAAAAAAAGAGATGAAATCGTGGCAGGCAAAAGAGAAATTGAAGAATCGCTGGCCGAAACAAAAAACGAAGAGGAAAAAATAGAAAGAGAGCTTGACTTTCTAAGGCAGGAAGAGATGGTGGCGAAAGGAACGGAAAAGCAAAGAGTGGAAAAAGAAAGAGGACAATTAGAAAAAACAAGGGCTGAATTGGAAAAGAAGAAATGGCAGCAAGAAGATGAAAGAAGAAAGCTTGTTTTAGAAGAAAACCGTTTTAATGTCCGCTATCAGAATCTTCTTGAAAGAGAAAATGCTTTAAGAAAAGAGATCGATGACATCAATAAGTTCTTGGGCATCGTTCCGCCCGATCAGCCAATTGCCAAGCCGACCCAAACGGCCGAGAAAATAGAAAAAGGGGGGCAAAAAGAAGCAGTGGCGGAAAGCGATCAAAAAGCAGAAAGCACTCTTCAAAAGCCGCCCCCTGCTCAAAAATCAACAAACTTGGATGGAAAAAAATCAAGCGAGGAAGAAAGCGAAGAAGAAAAAAGGGAGAAAAAGAAGGCCCAAGAACTGCTTGAAAAAATGGAGGAAAAAAGAAAAAAGGAAGAACTTCTTAAAAAATTAGATACAAGACGAAAAGAAGACGAAAGAAGAAAGGAAGAAGAAATTTTGAGCAGGATCAGAAGCGGCATTACCGTTCCCGCTCCCCCATATTCGCCCAACCAAAAACAAGAAATTTCACCGGCCGCCAGCCGACCGCCGATTATAATATCTCCGTCAACTGTTTCTAAAAAAAGAGTCTTAAAAATATTAATATTTTCGTTGATAGCTCTTCTGCTTTTGGGCGGCATAGGATATTTTATGTGGCAAACGAGAACGAATGAGAATGTTTCAAATGGAACACCTGTGGCGCCAAACGGAGATTCCTCTCACATAATTCCTCCGCCTCCAGCGCTTTGGGAATCAGCAATACCAAAAATTGAAAAAACGCAAAATTATAAAATAGCCAATTCTGAAGAAATATCGCTTCTTGTGCCTCAAGTTTACTCTCAAAAAATGGAAGAAAAGGAATTCATAAGGATCGTTTTTGAAAACACGGCTGAAAACAAATTTACCGGCCTGAATGATTTTTTGAGAGGAATCGGCATTATCGCGCCAGAAGATCTTCTGAAAGCGGTTGAGAATGAAGCCACGATATATCTTTATGCCGAAAACAACAACAAGTCCTTGGGATTTGCAACCAAAATCAAATCGCCCGGGATTTTAGACGCAATCACGGGAGATACATCCGACCGATCAGACGTCTTAAAGGTAATGTCGTCTTGGGAGCAAAATTTAACCCTGAATGTTCAACTTTTGGGCGCATTGCTGGATCGAGAATTAATTGAAAATCCGGCCTGTGGAACTGCAAAAAAAACCGACTATGAATTGCGCTATTGCTACGTAGCCAAAAATTGCTTTGGAAGTTGCTATTCTCTCTATAATGACTATTTAATTTTTGGAACTTGCTGCGCAAGCGTTTCGGAGGCGATAAGCTCCTTAAAATAAAAGAATAGATAAAAAAATATGGAAAAGCTTTTTATAGATTCGCAGGAAAAAAAATTGAAGGAGCTTAAAGATCGGCTCGAGAAAGAACTGGTTTCTTTCGCCCAAAAAGACAAAAGTCTTAAAGACAACTGGGAATCCGAATTCCCCTCTTTTGACGCGATGGAAAGCGGAAGCGACCAGCTTGAAATAGCTCAAGATGAGGTTGAAGAATACTTAAGCAGATTGCCCCTAGAACACGTTTTAGAGCTTAGACTTCGCGATGTTAAATTGGCCTTGGAAAAAATAAAGGGCAAAAAGGATTACGGGCTTTGCGAAAAATGCGGGGGAAAAATATCTCAAGTAAGAATGAAAATTCATCCCGACGCCCGAATGTGCCTAAGGTGTCAAAAGGGGCGTTAAAGGACAGAAATCGTCCGATTTAAAATTTTGAAAATTATGCCCTCTAAAATTTTTTCCGGGGCAAGCGTCGGAATTGACGCACAATTGATAGAGATAGAAACTGATATTTCCTACGGATTAAGAAATTTTGAAATTGTCGGCTTGCCCGACAAGGCGGTTGAAGAATCAAAAGAAAGAATAAAATCCGCAGTAAAAAGCTGCGGATTAAGGCCGCCGGGATCAAGGCCGGAAAAGATCATACTTAATCTTGCTCCGGCGGATTTGAAAAAAGAGGGCTCTCTTTACGACTTGCCCATCGCCTTAAGCTATTTGTTTGAATCAAAACAGATATCTTTTAATTCGTCAAACAAAGTTTTTGCCGGAGAGCTTTCCTTGGGCGGCGCATTAAAACCCGTCAAAAGCATTCTTGCCATTACTCTTCTCGCAAAAGAAAGGGGCATCAAAGAAATCTTTATTCCCAAAGAAAACGCGATAGAAGCCTCTCTGGCAAACGAATTAAAAAAAGAGGGGGAAATAAAAATAATTGCAGCCGATAGCTTAAAACAGGTGACCGACCATCTTCTTGGAAAAAGGATTATTAATCCTTTTTCAATAAATCTTAGTGAAATTTTAAGGAAACAAACATTTGAAGCGGATATTGATTGGATAAGGGGACAAGAAATGGCGAAAAGGGCCGTTGAAATAGCCGCCGCTGGAGGACACAATCTTTTGATGTTCGGTCCGCCGGGGGGCGGAAAAAGCCTCCTTGCGAAATCAATGCCGTCAATTCTTCCCGATCTGGACGAAAAAGAAATGCTTGAAGCAACAAAAATATACAGCTTCTGCGGATTTTTATCAAAAGAAGAGCCGATAATCACGAAAAGGCCGTTCCGATCACCGCACCATAATTCGTCAAAGGTTTCTATTCTCGGGGGCGGAAACCCGATAAGACCGGGGGAAATAACGCTCGCCCACAGGGGGATATTGTTCCTTGACGAATTTCCAGAATTCTCAAAGGATACTATTGAGGGCTTGCGCCAACCGATGGAAGAAGGGAAAATAGCTCTATTGAGGGCAAATTCTAAGATTGTATTCCCCTGTCAATTTACTCTTATTGCCGCGGCGAATCCCTGTCCCTGCGGCAACCTTAACAACTCTCAAAAGCAATGCGTCTGCGAACCATCCCAAATCAAAAAATATCAAAGAAAACTCTCCGGAGCGATAATAGACCGGATTGACATGCTGATTGAACTGCCGAATGTTTCTTCTGACAAGCTGGTTGCTCCCGAAAACGATAAAATAAGCGAAGCCATAAAAGAAAGGGTAAAAAAAGCACGACTAATCCAGAAAGAGAGATTTTTAAAAGACGGGATCTTGACCAATTCGGAAATGAACTCATCCGTTATCAAAAAATTCTGCCAAACCGATAACAGAGGAATAGGCTTGCTTAAAAAATATATTGACAATGGCTATCTTTCCGCCAGAGGATACCATCGCGTATTGAAAGTGGCGCGAACAATAGCCGATTTAGAATCAAAAGAAAAGATGCTTGTTGAGCATCTTCAAGAGGCACTGATGCATCGTTTGAAAGAAGCCTCCCAAATTTCTTAGCGGGCAAATGGATTTATTCCTCCCCGAACGTCAAAATGCAAATGACATCCCCTTTCGCCCCTCGGTATTGTATATCCGCTGTGGCCGATATAACCTATAATCTCTCCCTGAGAAACCTGTTGATTCGCTTTAACGATTATCTTTGACAAATGGCCATAAAAAGTAACCGCTCCGTTGGGATGGAGAATCCTTATGTAATTTCCCGCCACATTTTGATATCCGGTTTTCTGAATCAATCCTTGGGCGGACGCGAATACCGGACTTCCGCACTCTCCGGTTGAAAAGTCAACCGCATTATACCAGTGAAGTCCTTGAGTTATGTTGCAAAGAGATACCGGACAGATAAAATAAGAATTGGGAATAGTCGCAAATTGAGGTTTTAGAACGGTTTGCTTGGGAATAATTTTCCCGCCCGGAATTATCAGAATATCGCCCGCGAATATTTTTTCATCTTGGCTCAATTCGTTGAAAGAAAGCACCTCTTCCGTTTTAACCTTGTAATCCCCGGCAATCTTGCTTACGGTTTCACCTCCCCTTACAAGATGCATTACTCCGGAAGTCGGAAGGATTATAAGCTCTCGGCCCGCTTCCAGCTTTGATCTCGCATTAAGATCGTTTGCCCAGAGGATAGTTTCCAAAGAAACTCCAAAATCTTTGGCAACACTTGAAAGGGTATCTCCCTCTTCTGCTATATGGTGAATAATCTTGTTTTCCGGCTCTTGGAATATGTCCTGTCCGATCAGAACGCCTATTGTTTTCAAGTTCATTTTTTGGGGAGAGGAAACGGCCAAAAAGCTATTCTCCTGAACAATAATGGGATCGGGGATATCTTTAATATTTTCTCCCTGGCAAAGAAAAGAGGGGGTTAAATTAAAAAAAGATGTTTCCCGGGAAAAAGCAGTATCGTCGGACTTTATAAGAGAGCTCCTCACGATTGCCGTTATTAAAATAAATAAAAAAGCCCCAAAATACAAAAACAGCTTTGGCTGCCTTTTTAAAAAAAGATTTAAGATCTTTTTCGCTAAATTAAAAATATATTTGAATTGCTTAATTAATTTAAACAAGTCTAAAATTAATGATAGCAAACCCAAGGAATCGGGTCAAGATTCCGCGGGAATCCCGCTTATTGCCGGGAAAGCGTCAAAAAAAACCGGTCTCCATTCTCATTTTATGGAAAAACTGCTCCCAATGAAAAGTCTCGGTCAAAACTTTCTAAAAGACGGAAAAATTGCAAAAAAGATTATAGAAAGTGCTGAAATCGGAAAAAAGGATATTGTTTTGGAAATAGGCCCGGGTTTTGGGGCGCTCACAAAAGAGTTGGCAAAAAAAGCCAGGTCGGTTATCGCCGTGGAAAAAGATGTCCGGATAATTCCCGCTCTCAAAAAAACCCTAATCGGGGTAAAAAATGTTTCAGTCGTAGAGGGCGACATATTAAAAACGGATTTGAGCTCTTTGGGCATCAGAAAGTACAAGATAGTTTCAAACCTTGCCTACAACATTTCTCTGCCGACAATAATGAAATTCCTTGAAGAAAAAAATCCTCCCCAGTCAATGACTTTAATGATCCAAAAAGAGGTAGCCCAAAAAATTTGCGCCCCGAAATCTTCTCTTTTAAAAATGGCGGTTAATTTTTATTCCAAAGCAAAGATAGTTTTTTATGTTCCGAGCGGCGCCTTCCGGCCAAAGCCAAAGATTGACGGAGCTGTTGTAAAATTTGAGAATATACAAAAGAATCCTCTTCCGATTGATAAAAAGCCTTTCTTCATTGTTTTGAAGGCCGGCTTCCTTTTCCCAAGAAAAACAATATTGAATAATCTTTCAGCCGGATTAAAATTAAAAAAACCGGATGTCAAGAAAAATCTCTTAAGAACGGGCGTTGATTCAAAAAAAAGACCGGAAGAAATTTCTCTTTCAGAATGGATTTCGCTTGCTTTGAATTTTGGCGATATGATATTATAACTAAATAATAAAAAATGCCTCAAAAAATCAGGCGAGCGTTATTTTTAATATCAAGCATATTCCTGCAACTTTTGCTTGCGCCGTCTTCCGCTTTTGCCATTTTTAATCTCATTACAAAACCCTTTGAGGTGCTGATAGCGGTTGTGGTTGGATTCGTTTTGGTGCTCGGAATTTCTTTTGCCCTGCTCGGCGTTTCAAACGGAATATTGGCCTGGGTTGCCCGTCCGGATTTCATCCAGATCGGATACACTAATCCGCATAACCCGATTGTACAATACGGCTGGGCCACTGTGAGAGATTTTGTAAATCTTTTTTTCATACTGACCGGCATTGTCATCGGAATAGCAACGGCGCTGAGAATACAGCAGTACGAAATAAAAAAACTATTGCCGAGGTTGGTTCTTATCATCCTTTTGATTAATTTCACTCCCGTGTTCTGCGGGGTGATTATCGACGCGGCTAATATTATAATGAATTTCTTTTTTACGGCCGGGGCGGCCGGATTCAGCCAGGTGCTGAATGTTGCAGGATCATCGGGAAATATGCTTGCCAATGCGATTAAATCAGCTCTGCTCCAGCCGGCCAATCTTTTTAACGGAGTATTCGCTTTCCAGCTTGTTTTTGTAATAGCTTTCAATTTGATCGCTTCTTTTGTCCTGCTGATTTTCGCCATGCTTTTAATCTTGAGGCACGTTGCCTTGTGGATTTTAGTAATCCTTTCTCCGCTGGCATTCTTTTGCTACATATTACCGGCGACAAAAAGCATTTGGAGCAAATGGTGGAACCAATTCATCCAATGGTCTTTTGTGGGAGTCGGCGGGGCGTTTTTTCTTTATCTCTCTCAGGTGATAATATCGCACACGGGCAAACTTCTTAGCAGTCCGGGCGGAACATTCGCAGATTTTAAAGCGGGAAGTCAAATGCAGAATCTGGTTGTTTTTTCCGTTCCCCTTGTCGTTCTTGTAATCGGAATGTTTACAACAATGTCGACCTCGGCAATGGGAGCAA
>CAZXXF010000003.1:0-30249 GCA_964644805.1 uncultured Candidatus Saccharibacteria bacterium
ATATGGAATATTCCACCCCCCAATTTTTGGAATTAAAACCGAAAGTGGCTGGTCCGCTTAATTTCCGTCAGCTTGTTTTCGTAGGAGGAATAGGAATAATTATTCTCATACTTTTTACCGTGATGCCTTTCGGAAAATTTTTGCTGGTAGCGATCCCTCTGGCGGGCATCGCCCTTTTTCTGGCCTTTGGAAAACTAAAGGGCTTTCCGGCGCCGACAATTTTGGCAAGATCTTTTTCTTTTCTTTTTCAAAATAAAATGTATGTCTGGAGCAAAAAAGAATTGCCGGCTCCGAGCCTTCCGAGTTATTCCAAAAAAGAAACGGAAAAAATAATAAAACCGGCGGCAACCTTAAAAATCGCCGAGGGCAGCCGGCTTAAGAAATTGGTCAACGCAATAGAAATTCATCGCTAAATATGCCATTGCCAAGCCAACAATTTTTAGAGATAGAACAACTGCGGGAAGGAACAATGATAATGAAAGACCACACTATCCGCGGAGTTATGATAGTTTCCTCCCTTAATTTCGCTCTTAAATCCCAGGGAGAACAAGAAGCGATAATTTATCAGTTCCAGAATTTTTTAAACACACTTGATTTTTCCTGCCAATTTTTAATCCAATCAAGAAAGCTAAACATCACTGGCTATCTGGATAAATTAAGAGAAATAGAAAACGAGCAGAAAAACGAGCTTTTAAAAATGCAGACCCGGGACTACCGCCAATTCGTGGAAAAACTTGTCGCCGGAAGCGCCATTATGACCAAGCAGTTTTATATAATTGTCCCTTTTTATATCTCAGAAGAGGACGAAACATCGGTGGGTGGGGCCCTTTTAAAGATAAAAGCGATTCCCACCTTGACAGAAGAATTATTCCAGAGATGCAAAAGCCAGCTTTACCAAAGAATGGAATTTTTGGCGCTCGGTTTAAGAAGGTGCGGAATCTGGGCCGCACCCCTTAAAAGCGATGAAATCGCGGAGCTTTTGTGGAGCTTATATCATCCGGCAGAATCTCAAGTCGGCTATTACCCGGAAATTCCGTTAGAACTAATAAGATAAGATGCCATTTTTAGACAAGTTTTTAATAGGAAAAAACGCTCGACCATCGGGAACAACCCAAGCGATGGCTCTTTTGGACATCATCTCTCCGCCGGCTCTTAAGTTCGGGCCTGATTGTTCTGAAATAGGAAGGACGATCGCCAGAACTTATTTTATTTTTTCGTTCCCGAGATATCTTTCCACGGGATGGCTCTCGCCCGTTATCAACCTTGACCTCCCGATTGATATATCTATTTTCGTCCATCCGGTTGCAACAGGGCTGGTTTTAAAACAACTAAGGAAAAAAGTGACCGAGGTCCAATCGGAAATAATGGAAAAAGAGGAAAAAGGATTAGTTAGGGATCCCGTGCTGGAAACGGCTTTCAGAGATGTTGAAATTTTAAGAGACAAACTTCAAACAGCCGAAGAAAGAATGTTTAGGGTTGGTCTTTACGTAACTATTTACGCGGAAGAAAAAAAACAGCTTGATAAAATTGAGGGGGTTTTGCGCTCTCTTATGGAATCAAGATTGGTTTACATAAAACCGGCTCTTTATCAGCAAGACAGAGGATTCACCTCAACTTCTCCTTACGGATTGGATAAACTTTTGGTTCATACTCCGATGAATACAAGCCCGCTTTCAACCATTTTCCCCTTCATATCTTTTGACTTGAGCTCAAACGAAGGAATCCTCTACGGAATCAATCAGCATAACAGCTCTTTAATTTTGTTTGACCGATTCGGGCTGGAAAACGCCAATATGGTTTGTTTTGGAAAATCGGGCGGAGGAAAAAGCTATGCCATAAAACTTGAAATTCTCCGATATTTAATGTTGGGAGTAGACGTTATCACCATTGATCCCGAAAACGAATATCGTCCCCTCACGGCCGCTGTCGGAGGATCTTTTTACGATATATCCCTGAGGTCTACCAATCACATCAATCCCTTTGATCTCCCTCTGCCGACGGAAGACGAAAACGCCGAAGATGTCATCCGCTCCAACATAATCAATCTTGTCGGATTGATGAGAGTAATGCTTGGGGGATTGACTCCGGAAGAAGATTCTTTGATAGATCAGGCGATAGCCGAAACATATAGCGCTCGAGACATTACCGGCCAAACCGATCCCAACCTCTGGAAAACAAGAATTCCCCTTCTTTCGGACCTTGAATCGGTCTTAGAAACAATGGAGGGAACGGAAAGCCTGTTAAGGAAACTGAGAAAATTCACCAGGGGCGTTTATTCCGGATTTTTTAATTTCCCGACAAATATTCAAATGGAAAACAATATCGTCACTTTTGGCATAAGAAATCTTGAGCCGGAATTAAGGTCGATGGCGATGTTCATTATTATGCGCTACATCTGGAACACAATCAGGAAAGAATCAAAAAAAAGAATATTGGTGATAGATGAGGCCTGGTGGCTGATGCAAAGCGAAGACAGCGCCTCTTTTCTTTTCGGCATTGTCAAGCGGGGGAGAAAATACTGGCTGGGAACAACCACAATAACCCAAGACGTGAATGATTTTATGAAGTCGGATTACGGCCAGCCGATTATCACAAATTCATCCCTCCAGCTCTTGATGAAGCAATCTCCGGCCACCATAGATGTGGTTCAAAAAACATTCAATCTGACCGACGAGGAAAAATATGTTTTGATCGAATCTCCAATAGGAGAAGGAATATTTTTTGCCGGAGAAAAGCACGTCCTGATGAGGATTGTTTCCTCTTATACCGAAAACCAGCTTATTACCACCTCTCCTGAAGAACTCGCAAAAATAAAACAACTTAAAAAAATGCAAAAATGACCCTCGGACCGTCTTCTTTAATCGGAATTATTGCCGCGCTCGGGCTGGACGTTATAGGGATCATTTGCCTTGTGCTTAATTTCGTTGTCAGGCCGGAAGTCGGAGAAGGACTTTCTTCCATTGTCGATTTCGCAGGCGGAGTATTTTTTACAATCTGGTCTATCACAAGAGGAGGAGGCATCGTAACCGCAAAAGCGAAAAAACAAGCGAAAGGCCGAATTTTAAAATTGATACTCTCATTTTTCGGAGAGACCATAGCATATATCGGCAGTCTGCCTTTTTGGACGATCTTTATTTTTTCTGAAATTAAGGGAGAGGAAACGAACGAAGAAGGCGAAATAACACTTGACGAAGAAGCGGACGAGAAAGAATCAGAAGAAGAAGCTGTGTAATTATTATTTGACCACAAATGAAAATTAATTTTAATAAAAAATCGCTTGCCTTTATTGTATTCCTACTGATTTTTTGCTCTTTTGGATGGCAGATTTTCTCCCAAGAAAAGCTCGAGTTTAATTATCCTGATATTCCCGGAGTTCAAAAGCCAACCTCCATATTTACGCCCATTACCGTTTATTTTAAATATATCTATAATCTTTCCATTCTAATGGCTGGATCGCTTACTTTTGTTCTTTTTATCTTGGGTGGAATAAAATATTTGTTCTCCACCGGAAAGCCGGAATCAATGGCTGACGCGCGCAGTCAAATTACCAATGCTTTGCTCGGTTTTATAATTATTTTTTCTTCCCACCTTTTTTTAAGGACTATCAATCCAAAACTCGTTCAGTTTGCAAATTTTTCTCCGCCGACAATAATAAATGGAACAATCGATCCATTGACGCTGGAGGAATTTAAGTATTATTTTATAGAAATGCCCATAGGGACGCTTATCACGAAAGAATACACCGCGTCTTCTTTTATCGCTTATCCGGATGAAAAAGACCCTCCGTGCGATTGCCCAAAATACCAAAACGCGTTTGAGAAAGTGGAAGAATATCCAGGAGACTTTCAGGGCGGGCTGCACGGAAGAAGATTAAAAAGAATCCACGAGGTCGCGGAAATGGCCGTGCCTCTCGCCAAAAAAATGATGGAACTTATAGACGGCCTTAAGCAATTAACGGATCAATGCGACTGTGTGAATTGCAAATGCCAAGCAAATTGCGTGCCGTCCGGCCCCTCAACCTGTGAAAATGCCGGCGGGGAATGCAACGGAGAAATTTGCACAAAAGAAACAAAAGAAGATATAGAGTGTCAAAAGATCTTGATTGAGTATTTCTCCGGAGCGTATAAGGCCTTTTTGGACGATTATTCAGAACTGGTCAAAAATGAAGACTATCAGGGAAACTCATATTGGCACAGTCCAAAAGCAGCCGAGCTACGGGCAAAAATTGAAGAATGCAAGGCGAAAGGAAAAATAACCCAAAAAGAAATAGACGAAATAGAAAAATTGATTGATGATTCTTCCGAGGTGGAAAACAAGGGAACCCAAAGCCCCAAAACGAAACCTCCGGAAAGAGACGTTCAAACAAACATATTCCACTTAGAAGCGATATTCAACAGCTTGCTGGACTTAAAAGAAAACATAAACCCCTACAGCCAGAGATTTGGATCGCTTGATTTTCTTTCCTGGCACGGAATGATAAATTTTCAAGGCCAAATCCAACTAAGCGAGAGAAAAACAGGCGCGGGATCAAGAGGAAACATAATCACAAACCCTCATTTCGTTGTCGGAACCAATGTAAACCAAGAGGTTAAAGCGAGCGAAGATCCCACTCTTTTCTATATTTTGGACCCGCTTAATTTTGAGGAAGATGTGGATCCCTTGGTAACTTCTTCTCAGGCGCCGTTCAACGAAGAAAAACCTTATTTTGCCTCGGAGGTTTTGGCAAGCGACTCTGATTCTGACGATTTTGACGAATTGCTTCAAACCAGAACAAAATGCCCCAGAATGGTTGAAATTCCCATAGGAAAAACCATTGATGAAGCCCTAAAACTGATGGAAGACATATTAAGAGAATTAAAAAATATCTGGGAAAAGGGACACAAGCAAATTAAAAACGGAAAAGAAATGGGAAAGCTGGCCGATAAGCTTATGGTGGAAGAAAGCTGTAAAAAATATTGCGAGGTAAAATGCATATGCACAAACCCCTGTCATCCGACAGAAGAAAATCCCTGCACCGAATGCCTTTCCTGCGTTTGCAGGTGCGAGCCAAACGCCGAATTGCTCGCAATCAAAGCTCAAATAAACGCTCTAAACGAAGATACTAAAAAAGCTTATGAAAGCATTAAAGAATCTTTTGAAAAGCTTGATTCTAAAAAAGCGATCAATAAAGATAATTGCTGCAGCAACGAGCTGGGAAGGTGCAGAAGCGAAGGTGGAGAATTGGTTGTTGATCAAATTAAAGAAAAAAAGTATACTTTAAAAAGCAAGCTTATAGAGATCCAGAAGCTTTTAAACAGAAGCAGGGAAGTTGTCAATCTTAACCGGGAAAAAAACAGGGGAAAAAGCGTATATGAACTGCTCATAAATGAACTGCTGGAAATGAAACCCCCGCTGGCGGAAAAAAAAGAGCTGACAAATCTGCTTGCGGATGAAAAATTGGACCTTACCAACTGCGATGTCTTGTATGCCGAAACCAAAGCCATAGGAGAATCAAAAGAAGAGCAAAAAGCGCTCATTAATTGCAAGGTGGCAAGAGGCGAAGCCGGCGATTTCTTGGCCGACCCAATCAGAACAGACGATGATGAGGTTTGTACTCCCGATCCTCTTCTTGATTGCGATTACTTCAATCCCGCCAAAAAAAGAAAAAAAAGACCTTTTTGCTGTTATTGTTTTGACGAAGACATCTCGGAAAAAGGATATAGCGCCCAAAATTACAGAATGCCGCCTCCGGGGAACTTAGCCAATAATTTATATTGCTGCGTAATTCCATATGAGGGCTATTAATAAAACAATCTTTTTATTTTTATTGCTGGCGATTTCTTTTTTATTGGTTAAAAATCTTAATATCGCCCGGGCCGAAAACAAGCAAACTTTGGAAATAGTCTATCCGAAACTCGTTAAGGACGTTGAGCCGCCCACGAGCATTAAAACTTATCTTCCAAGATATATCCAATATGTCTATACTTTCGCCATAGTCTGCGGAGGCATAATCGCTCTCATGGCTCTTATTCTGGGCGGATTTAAATATCTTTCTTCAGCCGGAAATCCGGCCGCCATGAGCGATGCAAAAGATCAGATTTTTTCGGGCATAATCGGATTAGTGGTAATGTTGGGAGCTTATATCTTTTTAAATGAATTAAATCCCAGAATAACGGAACTCCGCATTCCGTCTGTTATGGGCGCAAGAAGGGGAATAATAGCTTATAATGTTGCCGATTGCGCCGGACTTGGCGTAGGGGGCGGAGTGCCAGAGCTGGGCGAATTGCCCAAAAACGTCAATTATCAGGCGATTGAAAGCAGCTTGCCCTTAAAAGAGCCGGACAATAAGCCGTCTGGAGCGCCAAAAGGATGGAAAGTCGGATCCATATATTCGTTTCACAAAGGCTCCGAATTAAGCGTTTACCTTTACGAAAACGACGAATGCAAGGGAGACGCGAAAGATCAGGTCAAAAACATTGAAAAAGGCGAATGTGTTAATGTTGATTCCACTTCAGAGAACATACGATGCGTAAGACTAATTTGGAGACTGCCCGGAGTCTG
This sequence comes from uncultured Candidatus Saccharibacteria bacterium, assembly GCA_964644805.1. GTDB lineage: Bacteria > Patescibacteriota > Minisyncoccia > Minisyncoccales > PEYH01 > JBBIKX01. The sequence continues at coordinate 6,541 of CAZXXF010000003.1, forward strand.
GGTTTTTGGATATGAGTGGGGAAATCCGCTTGAGCCCGGAAGAAATTTTAATGCCGGGGGCGGAGCGTCTTCTTTAAACCATCCTTACGCCCATTATCAAGTAACGCAGGAGGGCTTGCCGCCGAAATTAAACAATAAAGTTCATTCAATAGGCCTGGTAAGAGAAACCGGCGGCAAAGAATCAATAGATTATGGCGTCATTCTTCATAATTTAACCGGCGGTTTTATGCAGAACAAAGGATGGTCGCAAGTCCTGTTGCCGAGTTCTGACGCAAGAGATGTTACTGTCTACAATATTTCTTCCCAAGGAGATGCCCGAAGCGTATCGTCAATAACCATTTTTAATATTCCAAGAGAGGGGGCGGGAGATGAACAATTCGTGCTTTGCCGGAACCCAAGATGCGACCCGGAGTGGGACGAAAAGAATAAAAAATATGTTTATCCTCAACTGAAAATAAGATGGGGCAAGGGAGATGTGAAACTTGATGACATAACGAGCGCCGGATGCGGAGGCGGAACTGCAAGCGGTCAGGCAATAAACAGCAATGACTCAAAAGCAGTAATTGCTTCTCCGTCAAGCTGGGGCGGCAAGCCGAAATGTGAATGGTCAAATATTATTGGAGGAGCAAAAATACTTGGAGGAGTGGGAATGGTTGGGGCAATAACAAAAGAGTGGAAGAACGAAGATGGATCTTCTCTTAAAGATCTCAGCCCCAGAATTCGAGAAATAAGTCTTGGAAAGGCAGCAGGGGTTTCTGCAATCTATATGCCAGTTGACCCTCAATATATCGCCCTTCTTTATGACAGAAGAGAAGATCCGGAAAAGCTTATTCAAAGCAGCGCCACCGATTTCAGATCTTCGGCGGCAGTAGTGCATGGAGATCTCGCTGATTTAACAACCATAAGATGGAACGACAGAACAGCCGTATTGGTGGCAGTAAGGGTAAAATTTTAAGATTTTGGCTTTATAACGATTCTTCTCTGTTCTCCCTCGCCCCTGCTTTCCGTTAAAATATCCTTTCTTTCCTGAAGGGTCAGATGGATAATTCTTCTTTCGTAAGCCGGCATTGGTTCGAGTTCCTTTTCTGTTTTTTTTAAAGAAACTTCGTCCGCGATTGTTTTTGCCACTTCCTTCAAAAAATCAATTTTTCTCTTTTTATAATCGTTGATATCCAAATCAACCATCACCTCTCGCCCTATTTTTTTCTTAATGAATTTCGCCAAAAGATATTGAATCGAAATGAGCATTTCTCCCCCTTTTCCAATAAGAATCTGGGGCTCGTCAACGTCAACGGCCACAGATGTTAAAAGGTTTTCTCCTCCTCTTTCGTTTTCTTTTTGTTCAACTTTAACACTATTGTCAAAGCCCATCTTCTCGAAAAAAGTTTGCACCTCTCCCTTGATTGTCTTCAAAATTTCGTTTTTATTCATGTTCTTTTGCTAATCTTTTTTTTATAATCTTTTGCTGGAAAATAGTAAAGAGGGTGCTGGTAATCATATAAAGGGCGATGGCGGAAGGAAGTCTTGTCAAAAAAACAAGAAGAATCGCAGGCATAAAATAATTCATCTGCTTTTGAAGGGCGCCTGACCTGCTTTCTTTTTTGGCGTCTTTGTTTTTCTTGTCCGAAGAAGTGCTGATCGTGGACACCTGAATAAATTGGACGATTGCCGCCAAAATAGCCATGATAACATTCGGGCTGTTCAAATCAGCGATGCCCAGAAAAGAAGTGTTGATTGTTTCGGGTTTTGGCACAAAACCATAAAGATGAATGAAATTGTCCCCGCTCAATCCGCCCAAAAATACCCTGTAAAGCGCGATAAGAACGGGCAATTGGATGAAAAGCATTATCATCCCTAAAAATGGATTTACTTTTTGCCCCCTGTAAAGGGAAAGAAACTCTTTGGTAAGAGTCTCTTTGTCATCTTTATATTTTTCCTGCAATTGTTTTATCTTTGGCTGAATCTCTTGAAGAATGATCTGCGAACGAGTGGCTTTATCTTGAAGGGGCCAAAGAACTAATCTGATGAAAGACGTGAAAAGAATGACCGCTATGCCAAAATCATTCCCCGGAATCAAAACGTAAAAAAGAATCAAGAGGTTGAACAGAGGCTGCCAAAAAATTTTCTGGAAAATGCTCATTTTATAATCCCTGATTTCATTAATAATTCGCGAAAGGATTGCTTTAATTCGTCAAAGCCGGCTTTTTTCGATTTTTGAGAGGCAAAAACGACAATATCGTATCCCGGATGGACGCTTAATAAATTTTCTTTCGCTATTTCTCTTATTCTTCTTCTGATTAAATTCCTTTCGGTTGCTTTTTTAGAAACTTTCAATGAAACAACAACTCCGATTCTTGATCCTGTGGATTTATTTTTTGCGAATTTTATAAAGAAAAACCTGCCGGGAACGCTTCTGCCCAGTTTCTGAACTCTTAAAAAATCGTTTCTTTTTCTTAGGCGAAAATTTTTCTTAAACACTTTAAAATTTCAATGGTTAGACGGTAATCCTCTTTCTTCCCTTTTTTCTTCTGTTCCTTATGACCTTTCTTCCGCCTTTTGTTCTGCTTCTTTTCAAAAAACCGTGGGTTTTTTTCTTCTTCCTCTTTTTGCCCCTGTCCGTTCGGCTCATATTTTAGATTATTTAATTTTCTGTTTTATCATCAATAAGTATACTATTCTCAATAAGCGAGGTCAATTAATTTCCTGTTAAGAATCAACATATTATCCACAATTTTTAAACAGAGGGGCTGAAAATCGTTGATTTGTCGTATTGTCTTGGGGTAGTATAATGATAAAAAGGCAACCGATATGAACAAAGAGGAGCTTTGGCAATCTGTTTTAGTCCAAATACAGCTTAATCTTTCTCCGGCTAATTTTGCCACTTGGTTCAAAAATACCGGGATTATTTCCCAAGATCGGGAAAGGATTATTATTTCCGCCCCCAACAACTTTGCCAAGGAATGGTTGTCTAAAAAGTACGACAAGCTTATCTTAAAAATATTGCGGGAAATGGATGAAAACGTGAAACATCTCGACTTTAAAGTCGTCCCGGCCTTAAACAACAAATCGCCTAAATCCAAAAACATTCAGGAACATCCTTCCCAGTTAAATTTTGAAGAATTTTCCCTCAACAAAGAAACGAGTCTGAATCCAAAATACACCTTTGACAATTTCATAGTCGGGCCGTTCAATGAACTGGCTCAGGCCGCTGCCTGGGCTGTAAGCGAAACGCCCGGAAGCGTTTATAATCCTCTCTTCATATACGGGGGGGTGGGCCTGGGAAAAACCCATCTTTTGCAGGCAATAGGGAATAAAATCGCGGGCACATTTCCGGAAAAAAAGACGAAATACACGACTTCGGAAAAATTCACCGGGGAAATTATCAATTCGATAAGAAACAAAAGCGTGGAAAAACTGAAAGAAGATTACAGAAAATATGATATTCTGATTATCGATGACATTCAATTCCTTTCGGGAAAAGAGAAGACGCAAGAGGAGTTTTTCCATCTCTTTAACGCCCTATATCAAAACAACAAACAGATTATAATTTCATCCGATCGGCCACCAAAGGCGATTTCCGCACTTGAAGAAAGGTTAAAATCGAGATTTGAGGGCGGAATGATAGCCGATATAAGCATTCCCGATTTTGAAAGCCGAGTCGCGATATTAAAACAAAAATCGCAGGAAAAAAATATTTTTACAGAAGACGCGGCGCTGGAATATATCGCCTCCGCCTTTCAAAACAACATTAGAAAGCTCGAGGGGGCCCTTAATCGTCTCGTTGCCTCTCAAAAGATAAACGGTTCGGCGCTTGATGTGGAATCAACCAAGAAGATACTTAAAAACGTGATAAAGCCGAACGCGCAAAGAATAACATTCCAAAGAATTGTCCAAACGGTTTCTGATTTTTATAACGTTCCCCAAAAAGATTTATTTCTTGAGTCCAGAAAAAAAGAAATAGTGAAGCCGCGCCAGATTATAATGTATTTTCTAAGGAAGGAAATGAATTTTTCATTTCCGTCAATAGGAAAAAAAATGGGCGGCAAAGACCACACGACGGTTATTTATTCTTTTGAAAAGATATGCAAAGAATCGGAAAAGAACGAAGATCTTTTGGAAGAAATCAATTCGATCCGGGAAAAGCTTTACTCTGAATAACCTGTGGATTGCCCGTAGAGAAAATATGGAAATGATGTTGAAAATAGATGAATCCAGAAACGAAGGGGACGATTTGAATTTTTTATCAATAGTTTTTAAAAATCTTTTCCACACCTTTTTCAATTGTTATGGGCGCCAAAAAATTATTAAAACAAAGGATTAAATCAATTATTAACATTTTTTAAAAACAACAATAACAACAATAAATAATTAATTTAAAAATATGAAATTTATTATACTTAGGGAAAATTTATTAAAAGGATTAAGCTGTGTGGAAAGAATTACCGGAAAAAACATAGTTCTTCCGATTATAAATAACGCCCTTTTGAGCGTCGAGAAAAATTATCTTAAAATAACGACGACCGATTTGGAAATAGCGATAAGTTATTGGGATTTAACCAAGGTTGAGGAAGACGGCGAAATTACAATACCGGTTAAAATTTTAAGCAGTTTTGCCTCCTCGATTGACGATCAAAAACTCGAGCTTTCGGTTAAAAACAAAATTCTTCATATCTCCGGAAAAAACTACAAAACCCAGATAAAGGGCCTTGATTCTAAAGATTTTCCCATTATTCCCAAAATAGAGAAAAACGATTGGATTGAAATCAATCCTATTGTTTTTTGCAACGGAATAAGCCAAGTTGCTGATTTTTGCAGCATTACCCAGGCAAGACCAGAGCTTTCGGGCGTTTATTTCAGCTTCTCCGGAGATTGCTTAAGGTTGGTTGCTACGGACAGTTTCCGGCTGGCTGAAAAAAAATTGATGTTTGAAAAGCCCCAGAAGATTTCTTCAGACAGGGCGTTTATTTTGCCAAAGGCGGCAGCGCGGGAAATTATAAATCTTTTTGGCGGCTTGGTTGATAAGATAAAAATATATTTTTCTCCAAACCAGGTCATGTTTGAGTCGTATTTTCCAGACACCGGTAATCCTCGCGCTCAACTGATATCCCGATTGATAGAGGGGGAGTTCCCGAATTATAAGGAAATTATTCCCAGGGATTACAAAACTAAAATAGTCGCGGATCGAGAAAGGTTTTTGGGGGTTGTTAAGTCGGCCGGAATATTCAGCGGAAGGGGCGGTGAATTAAAAATAGTAGTCGATTCTAAAAAAAATAACCTGGAAATTTTCGCTCAAGACTCCGAGGTCGGAGAAACCGACGTCAGTTTTCCGGCTAAGATTGACGGAGAAAGAACGGAGGTTTGTTTTAACCACAAATTTTTGGTAGAGGGCGTTTCAAAGCTTAAGTCCAAAGAAATATGTCTTGAGCTCAACGGCGATGGCGGCCCGGGATTGCTAAAAAGCGCGGAAGCGGATCGGGATTTCATCTATATTTTGATGCCGATTAAACCCAACTAATATGTTCCGGCCGATCGGAGATATTATAAAAAAAAGATCCCAAAAAACATTCTCAAGACCTGTTGGCGCTTCAAAAATTGATAAATTGGGAGATAAATTGAGAGAAGATGGGGGGTTGAAAAAACAGCGCCCGGCGGATCCCAAAAAATAACCTAAAAATTTTTTACAGGTTTCATTAAGGATATTTTTTCATTGCTTCTTCTATTACTCGGCGCCAAATTTGACCGGCGACAGAGACAGCCGCCACTTTTTTCATTGGGGTGTTGTTATTGTTGCCCACCCACACCCCGACGACCACAGAGCGATTATATCCTATTGTCCAGCCATCCCTGAAGTTGTCGGTTGTTCCGGTTTTAGCTGCAGTCCATTTATCCGGAAAATAAAGGGGTGATCTTGATCCGAAAACCGGAGTTCGCGCTGCGTTGTCTGATAGAACATCATTTATCATCTCGCAATATTCATGATTAATAACCATTTTTGGATTGGTTTTTAATTCTCTTATCATCTCTCCCTTGTAATTTTCTATTTTTGAAATATTAGTCGTTTGATTTTTTAATCCATTGGCGGCGAAAATCCCGTAAGCGGAGGTCATTTCCAACAGTTTAACCTCTCCGCCGCCCAAAACAAGCGCCGGTCCGTAAAAAGAAGATGGTTGGTTAAGCGTTGTTATTCCCATCTCTTTAGCGGTTTTGATGCTTTCTTCTATTCCGGAAAAATAAAGGAGCACCTTGATTGCCGGGATATTCAGCGATTGGGCGAGGGCCTGTTTGAGCGTAACCGGTCCTCGAAACTTTCTGTCGTAATTATTGGGAACATAATCTCTTCCTCCCCATTTTCCAAAATTTGTCGGCTCGTCAAGAACAACTGTTTGAGGCGTGTATCCTTTTTTAAAGGCCGTGACATAAACAAGTGGTTTGAAAGAAGATCCAGGTTGGCGGCCCTTTCCGTAAATGGATACATTTACCTCCGGCTCAAAAAGACAGTTTAGTCCGGGAGTGCATTTTTCAGGATATGATTTTTCAAAAAAATTTTTAGAGCCCACCATTGAAAGAATTTCTCCGGTTTTGGGATTGATAACTACGATTGAAAGATTGTTCGCATCATATGCCTTGATTCTTTCTCCTTCTTCTCTGGCGATTTTTTCAACGGCACTCTGGAGTCCCCAATCAAGGGAGGTATAAACCTTTAATCCGTTTTCTTTAAGATAATTTTCTCCAAATTCTTTTAATAAATAATCGCGCACATAAAGTGAAAAATGCGGGGCCTTGATGCCCGTAAACGTTTTTATAAATTCTATTTCTGCGTTTTTTTCCCGATCAAATTGCTCCTGAGAGATAAATCCCTCTTTGAACATTCTTTCAAGGACATAATCTTTTCTTTGAAGGATCGGCTCCTCGCCGCTTTTTCCGAAGGGATAATAATAACTGGGAGCTTTAATCGCTCCGGAGAGAACGGCTCCCTCGGATACGCTAAGATCGCGAGCGTTTTTATTAAAATAAGATTTTGACGCTTCCTGAATGCCGTAAATGTTCGGCCCAAAAGGAATTTGATTCAAATACCATTCCAATATTTGATTTTTAGAATATCGTCTTTCAAGCTCAAGTGTTAAGATAATTTCTTTTATTTTTCTTGCGATACTTTTTTCTTGAGTGAGAAAGGTAGAGCGGATCAATTGCTGGGAGATGGTTGATCCGCCGTAAATTGGTTTTTTTATTTTTAAGTTGATGAGAATAGATCTTAAAACACCTCTGGCGTCAATGCCCTTGTGGTTATAGAATCTGGCGTCCTCCGCCGCCAAAACCGCATTAATTAAAGATGCGGGCAGATCATTTAATTTTACAATCTCTCTTTTTTCCTCTCCATATATCGTATAAAGCAATGTCTCGCCCGTCTTATCATATATCTTCGTCGGCTGTATAAGCTGTCTTTCTTCAAAAACTTCCGGCCTTGGCAAATCTTTTGCGTAGTAAACGAATAGGGCAAACAACAAAAAAACAGCTCCCGCCAAAGACAATAATGAGAATTTTAAAATTACGGACCAGGCTTTATTATTAAAAATTTGAAATTTTTTCATTTTAAATTTTTACACTCTTTTGAAAAAAATCAAAAACCCCCCGCAAAAAGCGAGGGATTTTCATTAAATTTCTTCAGAAAACTCTTCTTCGTCTCCGTCATTTTCCTCTTCGGCGCTTGATCCCCCTTCTGGGGAGTCGGCGTCGGTACCCTCTTCGGCATCTGTCCATTCATCGTCATCTTCATTGAAGACGAAAAGTTTTTCGATATATTCCATATTTTTATTTTTTTAAGATCTCGCGACCTTTGTGAATCTATAAGTCTATTATATTTATATTAAAAATTTATTGTCAAGAAGCTTTATCATTTTTTAATTTGAGAGCGCAACAAAGAGCCATTCCGAGCGCGTCTGCGGCATCATCTGGTCTTGGGATTTCTTTTAAACCCAACATTTTTTGAACCGCCCTTTGTATTTCCGATTTATCCGATCTTCCGTATCCGGTTAAAACCATTTTTGCGGTAAGGGGTGTGAATTCGAAAGCAGTGATTCCTTTTTTAGCCGCCGCCAATAATATTACCCCTCTTGCTTGAGCCACGGGAATAATAGTTTTTGAATTCCTAAAAAAGAATATTCTTTCAATCGCTAAAAAATCAGGATTAAATTTTTTAATAAGATCGCCTATTCCCCTTTCTATTTTTTTCAACCTTTCTCCGTCAATCAAATCCGGAGCCGTTCTTATGCACCCATAATCGATTTTTTTGAAGCGAATTTTGCTTTTATCTCTGGTTACTTTTATGATTCCATATCCCGTAATGGCTGTTCCGGGATCGAGGCCCATAATGATCATATTGTTAAATCTCTTTTTAAGTTGGAATAAATTTGCTGGACATCGTCATTTTCATCAAGCGACTCAAAAAGAGATTTCAGGGTTTTCAGATTTTCTTCGTCGGAAGAAATTTCTTCCTTCGGGATCCATTCTAAAAGACTTTCCTCGGGCGAAAAACCGTCTTCAGTCAATCTCTTTTTAATTATTTCCAGCTCTTCTGGTTTTGTGTAGATTTTCAGGCAATCATTCTCCTTTTTCAGATTTTTGGCGCCGATTTCGATGGCTTTTAATTCAATTTTCTCTTCTCCCGAATTTTTGCCCGTGTGAATTTTTATTATCCCGCATTTTTCAAAAAGCCACCTCATTGATCGCTCAGGCGTGATTTTGCCTCCATAGCGGGCAAAAATTTGCTTTAATTCGCTCATTGTGCGGTTTTTATTATCGGTAATCCCTTCTATAATTATCGCTATATTTCCCGGCCCCATTCCTTCGCATAAAAATTCTTCAAAATTTCCGCCCCCAATATGCCCTCCCCCTTTTTTTATCGCTTTTTCTATGTTTTCATTGGGCATATTAAATTCCCTTGCCCTTTCTATGGCTATTCTTAGTTTGGGGTTTGAATTAGTCTCGGTTCCGTCTTGCGCCGCAGCTGAAATTATGCGCGATAACTTGGAAAATATTTTCCCTCTTTTTTTATCAGCCAACCCTTTTTTGTGTTTTATCCCCGCCCAATGACTGTGCCCGGACATAATTTTATTAATTCTTTTTCTTTGTATAAATTATTAAAAGACTTGTCAAAACCAAAGATAAAAGCGCTCCTTCAGAAAGAGGAATTAATGCCGCCTTGTATTCATAAAAATAATATTGTAGTTTTGCCCCGAAAACATTGTCTTTGATTAAAAAAGGATAGCCGCTGGCGAAGAATGAGGAGGGATGGTTGTCTTTCGCCCTTTCTTCGGAATTTTTCGCTCGCGGAGTTCCTCCGACAACAGAGCTGTCGCGCCAATTTTTAGAATCAGATCCTTCCTGATCCGGACTTATTCTTTCCATCGTCCTTTTCGTTAAATTGCTTCCGGCAAACCACCCTCCTGAGCAGATAACCGCATCAATTTCTTTATTTTGAGCATCGATCAGAATAACATCAGATCCTTTGTTTTCCAGCGTTTTTTTGAAAGTTATATCGGCTTTTACCCCGTTTAATTTTTTTTCTTCTCCTTTTTTCAATAAAAAATATGACCGGGGCCTAATCGCGCCGTTAAGGGATGTTTCTTTTTTTATCGATGTTCCTTCGTTTTGTCTTCCTGTCTTAATTTTCCAGCCGGAAAGATTAATTTCCCGATCGGTATTGTTGTAAAGCTCGATCCATTCTTCGCGCCAGTTCTCGCGAGTTCCCATCCAAGCTATTTCATTGATGATTAGCGACTTTGATTCGGTCGTTTCTTCTGCGTGCGCCTGAAAATCATTCCGCGCTGGAATGTTCAAAAAAGAAATCGCGGGAGCATAGATCGAGATGATAGAAAACAAAACAATAAGCGCGAGATAACAGGGAAGCTCGGCGCTCCTACTTGACACGGATTTGATTATTTATTATAATATATGAAGTCCCTGGTTGGAAAGGGATCTTACCTAGTCCTCGGAAGAATTGGGTTCCGGCTCGATTCTTCCTCGGTATGTTTCTGATTTGTGCGCCCAGCGCCGATAATTCCAACCAGGGATTTTAAATTTTCCGAAAATGAGCACTGTTTTATTCGCTTGCCATTCTTTCCACTTCTTCAATGGTGGTTATTCCTTGAATGATTTTTAAAAACCCGTCCTGATACATGCTGATCATTCCATTCTTTGATGCCGTTTTTTTTATTTCAGGTATAGATGGGCTTTTTAGAATCAGATTTTCTATTTCCTCGTTTATTAATATCGCCTCAAATATTCCCACTCTTCCCTTATATCCGGAGAAATTGCAAAATTTGCATCCTTCTGGCTCAACAATTTTTAATTCCGGAGATTTGATGTTGATTGCAAAACGATCGGCAATGTCGCAAAGGGCATTTTTAATTTTTTCCGCTTCTTCTTTCCTTGGGGATCGCCAGAACGAACAATGTTTGCAGGCCCTTCTAACTAATCTTTGGGCTACGGCCATATTTATTGCCGGAGCGATATTGGCCGGATTGGCGCCCAAAGATATTAGTCTTGGGATCGTTCCCGCGGCGTCATTTGTGTGAAGAGTTGAAAAAACAAGGTGGCCGGTAAGAGCGGCTTGGATTGCTATGTCCGCAGTTTCAAGATCCCTTATCTCTCCCACCAATATAACATCGGGATCCTGTCTCACAATCGCTCTCAGCCCTTTTGGAAAGTCATATCCTTTTTCGGGATGAACCTCGGTTTGAGAAACGCCCCCCAGTCGATATTCTATGGGGTCTTCTATCGTGATAATTTTTATTTCCGGCTGGTGGATAAATTTTAGAAAGGCATAAAGAGTGGTTGTTTTGCCGGATCCGGTCGGACCAGTAACTATAATCATCCCGTCCGGTTTTTGTATTTCCTTTTTGAACATCAGGAGCAAATCTTCTCTCAAGCCCAATTCCTCAATGCTTTTAAGGCTTTCCGGATTTAAAATTCTCATAACGATCGTTTCTCCATAGTCCGCGGGCAGGGCCGAAGTTCTCATTTCAACCTCCTTTATGTTCTTAGTTTTTGGCACGGGGAAAAGGACAGAAAAACTTCCATCTTGAGGCCTGTCTTTGATATTCAGCTTTAATCCGGCCAAGAGTTTTATTCTTGAAACAATTGGCTGATAAGCGTTTTTTGGAAAGGATACGACATCTTGGAGGAGCCCGTCGATTCTTATGCGAATTTTTGTTATTTTTTCTTCTGGTTCGAGGTGGATGTCCGAAGAAGAAAGAGAAATTGCACCCATAAGAATTACACTCACAAGATCGCTGATATCTCCCGAAAGGTTTTTTTCTATCGCTTTTTTGAAGTTTTCAATATCCTGATTCTTTTTGAAGCAATCATCGGATATTTTTGGCGGGATTTCTATTTTGCCGGTAATTTGAAGCATAAAATTTATTCCTTGTTTTCCATTAATAAATTATATATCATTTTTCTGGCATAATCTAAATTGCCATTTTCGACTGAAAAGAGGGCAGAATTTTTTCCAATTTTTCCCTTGAAAAATCGAGCCACCCTTTCAATCGTTTTATGGTTTGACGAATAAAAAATAATTTTTACAGACGGACTTGAAGGAGATTCCCATATCAAAATAAAATCAGGCAGAAAGAACATTTGTCCCCTGATATTTTTGATCAAAGAAATAATTTCTTTTTCCCGGATGTCCGATTCGGATAAAAAATCTTTTTTCAACAAAAAAACGGGAAGATTCAGGTTCTTTGAATATTTCATTCCCCAAAAAGCGTTGACGACAAGCGATTTTTGATGAGCATTGGACTTGGGGAGAATAAAATCAACCGCCCTTTTGATTTCCGCCCCTCTTTCTCTCAGATAAAACATTAGTCGCACGGCTGCATCGTCGACCGTTTTTTCTTTGTAGAAATTTATTATTCCCCAAAAAAGGTTGGTTGAAATTGTTTCATCGAATATTTCTTCATTTAATGATTTTATAACCGTTGACACCAAAGAAGAAAAAGATTTTTCAACTTCAACCAGATTTATTTTTCCATAATCCTGATTGGAAGGAAAATTATCTATGTTTAATATTGGCTTCTCAAAAAAAAGCTTAAAATTCTTTTCATAAAAATCGCCGAGATCATCTAGCGATTGTATCCCCGCGCTGATTATTATTCCCGGTTCGCTTTCTTGCTCCAGCGGCTTTATGGAGATATTTTGCGGGCCGATCTCGCCGTTAATCGTTGTAAAGATGAACTTTATGTCCTGCCGGCCTTTTTTATAATATATATCTGATATCGAGCCCGCCTGTCCGTTTATCTCCAGAACGAAACTTCTCATTTTGTTTACTTCCTCAAAAAAAGGCAAAACGGTGAACTTAGACATTGCTTCTATGGGGTGGAATTTTACAATCTTCCCTATTTTTTTTAGAGTATAAAGAAGAGAAAAAACGCCAGCTATATAATCAGAGTCAGACCTGTTTTTATTTATCAAAAGAAGAATAGTGTCTTCTTTGTCCAGCAAATTTTTAATTTCCGGTATTGCGTCCATAGGTTAACATAAAACTATCCTTTTTCTCTTTAAAAGTCAATAAAAAAACAATGGGTGATCGAAAAGCAACCTATTCAAGCAATTCTTCTCATGCCACTCAAAAAATTGCGAAGAAATTTGCCATGGAAACGCTTTCCAAAATAAACCTTCTTGAAAAAGCATTTATTATCGAGCTGCGCGGAGAGCTCGGCGCGGGGAAGACAACTTTTTTAAAAGGTTTTGCGTCCGGGATTGGGGTAAAAGATAGGATTTTGAGCCCGACCTTTGTCATCGCCAAAAGATTTCCTGTCAGAAGATTCAATTTCGAAAACTTTTTTCATATTGACTGTTACCGCTTAGGCCGACCGGACGAGATGGAAAGCATTGGTTTTAAAAAAATAATTGGAGATAGAAAAAATATAGTGGCCATTGAATGGCCCGAGAAAATAAAAGATCTATTGGGTAAAGAGTCAATTAAGATAAGCATCAAGATTAATAATGAAGGCGGCAATAAAAACAGCAGGCAAATTTTCATATCCTCTCATTTTAAACCATAAACTTAAAATAATGAATTCAAAGATCGTGATAATAGACGGAAACGCAGTCGTTTACAGGGCCTATCATGCCTTGCCAAAGCTTACAGCGAAAAACGGAAAGATTGTTAATGCGGTTTATGGTTTTTTGCTCGTTTTATTCAGGACAATCAAGGAATTGACTCCCGATTACATGGCAATAGCCTTTGATGTCGCCGGTCCAACCTTTAGAGATAAAATTTACCGGGACTATAAGGCGAAAAGACCCCCAGCCCCCCAGGAATTATATGACCAAATTCCATTGATAAAAGAGATCCTTTCTTCTTTTAATATAAAAATTTTTGAAAAGGAAGGATTTGAAGCAGATGATATTATCGGAACAATAAGCGTTTTAGCCAAAAGAACGCAGATTTATCCGGCCGCAGAAGTAATAATAGTTACTGGGGATTCTGATTCTTTTCAGCTTATAAACGATCAGACAAAGGTTTGTTTTTTAAAAAAGGGAGTGAAAGAAACGGCCCTATATGATATTAGCGCGATCAAAGAGAAATATCAGATTGCTCCCAGCCAACTCCCCGATTTTAAGGGATTATCCGGAGATGCCGCCGATAATATCCCCGGGATTTCTGGCATAGGAATAAAAACCGCCATTAAACTTATAGGAGAATTTGGAAACTTAGAGGATCTTTTTCAAAACATAGAGGACAGAACTGAAAAATCGCGAATGATCGCTCCGAAAGTCAAAAGCATTTTAGAGCGCTCAAAGAAGCAGGCCTTTTTTTCAAGGATGCTTTCCCAAATAAAAACAGATGTGCCGATAAATTTTAATCTTTCGGTTTGCAAAATAAAAAACCTCAATCAGGACGAAGGGAAAAAAGCGCTGGAAAAGTTTAATTTCAAAACGCTTATAAAAAGACTTGACGATTTCAGAGTTGGGAGAAAAGATTCCCCTGATGATTCAAAAAAAGAAGCCGCTCAAAAGAAATTAGAATTTTAAAAATAATTACACAAAGCGACAGCTTCAAAAATGTGCTATGATTATATAATTAAATCTGGTTAATTTTCGGGACGGTTAACCGATTGTTTTATGACGGAACGCTCAAAAAAAACTAGTCTTTTTATAAAAATTTTTTTAGGGGTTTTTTTTATCAATCTCGCTTCCAACCTCTTATTCGTTTATATTATTTATATTGGATATGAGGGCGTCATTGCCCAAATAAGGCCCTTCTTGTCTATTGATGTTTATGATATTTGGCTCGTTAGCGTTCCTTATCTTCTGCTTATTATATTGGCATCTACTCTTTTTACCGCTCTTTTCGCGAACAAAATTATGAAGCCCCTTAGAAAATTGCTCGAAGCGATGAGACAAATCAAGCGGGGTAATTTGAATGTCAAGATTGAATCAATCGCCGAAGATGAAATAGGAGATATCGCCCATGAATTTAACGCTATGATCGCGAGATTGAAAGAAGCGAAGGAGGCGCTTGAAGACGAAAAAATGATTTTAGAGGTTAGGGTTAAGGCGCGCACCAAGGAACTAGAAGAATTGGCGCAGGGACTTGAAGAAAAAGTTAAAGAAAGAACCAAGGAACTTCAAGGCAGGATAGATCAGTTAGAAAGATTTCACCAATTGACCGTTGGAAGGGAAATAAAAATGATGGAGCTTAAAAAAGAATTGGAAAGGGCGCATAGGAAAAATAAAGAAAACTAACATGATTTCAAAAAAACAAGCTTATGATTTAATTAAAAAAGAGGGAAATGTGCGAGGAAGCGCAATCATGGCTAATTTGGAATTTATAAAACACAGGGGAGGAGAGGCGGCAATAAAAAAACTTAATGAGAAATGGCAAGAGTTTGAATTAATTCCGGACCTTTTAAAAATAAAGCCAATGGAATTGTATCCGGAGGGAATAAGCGTCTTTTTAGTTCTGATGGCGAGAGAAATGTTCAACTTGGACGATGATGGAATTTTTGAGATGGGTAAGACGGGAATGAAGCTTTCTCTTTTTTTAAAAATAATCACCCGTCATTTTGCGCCTTTTAAAAAGTGCTTTGAAGAAAATCCGAAATATTGGGGCAAACATTTCGATTTCGGAAAAGTTGAACCCGTTGAACTCAACGAAGAAGAAAAAAGGGCCGTTATAAGGATAATCGGCTATAATTATCATCCGATAATGTGCCTCTATCATCAAGGATATTTTCTTCAGTTTACGAATTTGATTATCGGTGCAAAGGGGGCGGTCATTGAAGAGATAAAATGCGTTCACAGGGGCGATCCTTGTCATGAGTACATAATAAGATGGAATTAATTTATATGTTTTTCTTTCGGAAAAAAGGGCAACCTTCACAAGAACAAAAAGACGCGCAAAGAGCAAAAGAAGATTTAAACGAAATAACACTCTATCTAAACGATTTGTTAAATTTTTTGCCCCTGGCAACATGCGATATCAGCCCCTCGGGATCGATAATGATTGTTAATAAAGAATTTGAGAATTTAACCGGACTTTTTTCTCTGGATTTGATCGGGAAAAACCTGGCCGATATTTTTTGGGAGAGAGAAAGAGTGAAAGAGTTGATCATTGAAGCGCGGAAGAGATGCGTTGTTAAAAATCAAGAACTTGTTTTAGCTCCGAAGGGTGACAAGAAAATCATGACAAGCGTTTCAATAGCCGTTCGTCGAGACGAAAACGAAGACATCATCGGCTATTTTGTGGGTATCGCCGACGTCAGTATTTTAGAGGCGAGGAGGGCGAAAATGGAAAAAGAAATGGCGATAAGAACGAAAGACCTGGAACAGTCCAGAGAAGCTCTTTTGAATATTTTGGAAGACACTGAAATGGCTCGAGCCAAGGCAGAGGAAGAAAAACAAAAAAGCGAGACAATATTTACTAATTTCGTAGACGGATTAATGGTATTTGACTCTGCCGGCCGACTTGAGCTGATTAATCCGAGAGCCGAAGAAATGTTGAAAATGCCGAAGAAAGATCTGCTTGGTAAAAAAATGATTGAATTAGAAAAGATGTCTTCGACCAGGGCGCTTGTCGGCATTTTTAATGGAAAATTGAAAGAGATTTTTCGTCAGGAGCTGATTATCGGAGAAGAATTATATTTGGATATTACCAGCACCTTTATAGTCGCTCAAGGTCAAAAATCGGTCTTTCTTGTAATTTTGCACGATATTACCAGAGAAAAATCGATCGAGCAGATGAAAAGTCAATTTGTCTCTGTTGCCGCCCATCAGTTAAGAACTCCCCTCTCAATTATTAAATGGAGTCTCGATATGTTTATTAAGGGAGATGCCGGAAAGATAACCGCTCAACAAAAAGATTTTCTCAACAAGACTTTCCAGACCAACGAAAGATTGATAAGGATAATCAACGATCTTCTTAATGTGGCCAAGATAGAGGAAGGAAGATATATCTATCAGCCAAAAATGTTGGAATTTAATGAATTGGTAGAGCAAACATTCGATTCTCTCGGGGATTTAGCCAAAAGAAAAAACATTTCTTATAAATTGAATATTGTTGAAGGGGAGAAGCCAAAAGTAGTGAAGGTAGATGTTGAAAAGATGAGCTTGGCGATAAAAAATCTTTTGGAAAACGCCCTAAAATACACCGCGCCAAAAGGGAAAATATTAGTCCAGCTTGAAAGAAAAAACAATCATCTTGAATTTTTCGTTAAAGACAGCGGGGTTGGAATTCCAAAAGACCATCAGCCAAGAATATTTTCAAAATTTTTCAGGAGCGCTAACGTCATCAAAATGGAAACAGACGGTAGCGGATTGGGTCTTTTTATAGCTAAAAACGTTATTGAGGCGCACGGAGGAAAAATATGGTTTGAATCGGTCGAAAATAAGGGGACGACCTTCTTTTTCACTTTACCAACCATTATTTAAGGGTTATAATTCTAAAACAGCATTGTTTGACAAATAATCGGCCTTGATGCTAAAATAAACTATTATGCCAAAAAAAATTCTGATTATCGAAGACGAAGAAATTCTGCTTGATATATTAAAAAGAAAACTCAGTAGCATGGGGTATGAAGTTTTTTTTGCGACCGACGGAGTTTCCGGGCTCGAAGCCGTAAAAGAAATTCTTCCAGATTTGATACTCCTCGATATTATAATGCCCAAAATGGGCGGTTTTGAGTTAATGGAAAAAGCCCAATTGGACGATTCTATAAAGAATATTCCCATTGTTATTATTTCTAATTCCGGCCAGCCGGTTGAGCTGGACAAGGCTAGGAAATTCGGGGCGAGAGACTGGCTTATCAAAACCAATTTTAATCCCCAAGAGGTTTTAGAAAAGGTAATTCAGCAAATAGGATTGCCTAATAATTAAATTAATCTAAATAACATGGCCTCCAAAATACTTGTCGTAGAAGATGATAAATTCTTAAGAGAATTGATTTGCCGGAAATTGGTAAAAGAAGGTTATGATGTTCGCGAGGCGATAGACGGAGAAGACGGGTTGAGAAAAGCAGGAGAAATTATGCCCGATCTTATTTTGCTTGATCTTATTCTGCCCGGAATGGATGGATTTGAGACTCTTTCAAAAATTAAAGATAATCCCAAAACATCAGTTTTATCCGTAATTATACTTTCAAATTTGGGCCAAAAAGACGAAGTTGAAAAAGGATTGAAGCTCGGGGCGATCGATTTTCTCATAAAAGCTCACTTTACCCCCGAAGAAATTGTTGAAAAAATACGTTCAATTCTCGCTAAAAAAGCGCCATAATAGCCGGATGCCGGGTTAAAAATTAAACACGAGATGAATTATGCCCGAATTGCCCGAGGTGGAAACTACGGTTCGCGAGCTCAGAAAAAAAGTCCTTCGCAGGACTTTTATTGGTCTTTGGATGGGAGAAAAAAAGCTCATTAAAAAACCAGAACCGGAAATTTTTGCCAAGGAGATTATTCAAAAAAAAATCAAAAAGATCGGAAGAATGGGAAAGTTAATTATAATGAACCTTTCTGGAAATAAGATCCTCCTTATCCATCAAAAATTAACAGGCCATATTCTGGTTGGTAAGTGGCAAAAATCAAAAAATAATTGGGAACCGGCTGACAAAAGCGCGCTTAACGATTTTCCGAACAGATTTATTCATGTATTGTTTTATCTGGATGACGGATTAATGATCGCCCTTTCCGATTTAAGAAAATTCGCCAAAATAGAGCTTTGGGATGGTGAAGCTTTCAAAAAAAATTTTCCCCATAATAATATCGGGCCCGATCCGCTGGATCGATCGTTTACTTTTGGAAAATTTAAAGACAGGATCCGGCTTAAAAAAGGAAAAATTAAGCAGGTTTTGATGGATCAGAAAGTTATATCCGGCATAGGCAACATATATTCCGATGAGATTCTTTTCCGGGCGAAAATTCACCCTTTTTCTAGGGCGAATCTATTAAAGTCCGCCGATTTAAACAGGATTTATGATTTTATGCGCGAAGTCCTTAAAAAATCAATTTCAGTCGGGGGAGAAAGTTTTTCAGATTATCGCAGGCCGGACGGTTCTATGGGCGGATTTGATAAATTCAGAATGATATATCGTCGGAAAGGAGAAAATTGTCGTGCTTGCGGCAATATTGTAGAAAAAGAGAAAATAGGCGGTCGCTCCACTTATTTTTGCAGATATTGTCAAAAAATAAAATGATATATCTTATATACGGAGAAAATCCCTCTTCTGTCAGGAAATTTATTAATGACATCCTTGAAAAACAAGGCGGTCAGTTTTTAATTGTTGATCTGGGAATTGGTTTGGGCGCGCTTCAATCTTTATTGTCTGATCCTTCGAGGCAGACAATTTTTAGTAACAAAATCGCCTATATTTTAAAAGATTCTCTTTCCGGGAAAAAACCGATTTCGGAGTCGATTGGCGATATCGAAAAATTAAAAAAGACGGATCGCGATGCGGCGGTTTTTTTTATTGAAAAAAATGACGTCAAAATTGAAAAAGATAAACTCGCTTTTTTCACGCAACATGGAAAAATCTTTAAAATCATTCCGCCTTCCCCGAAAGAAATAAGGACTTTAGTCCAAGAAAGAATAAAAGAAGGCGGTTATGAGTTTGAAGCGGGCGCGATTGATTTTTTAGCAGACAATCTTGGGGGAGATTGCGAAAATATTATGGTTGAATTAAAAAAAGTCATGACTTACTCCGCTAAAGATAAAAAAATAACAAAAAAAACGGTCGCATTTTTAATAAAACCAAAGATTGAGACAAGCATATTCAGAACGATAGATGCGATATCGACAAGAAATAAAAAAGAGGCCCTAATGCTGATTTCCGAGCATTTAGAGTCGGGAGACAAGCCTCTTTATATTCTAAAGATGATTGCGTTTCAGTTTAGGAATATTTTGTCGGTGAAACAAAAAGAAGAATCTTTTTCTTCTGCCGAATCCTTTGCATCTTTTAAAGATAGTTTTCCCGGGATACATCCCTTTGTCGTTCAAAAAAGCCTATATCAAGCAAAAAAGTTTAGCCTGATTCAGCTAAAAAAGATATATAAAAAACTTTTTCAGATAGACCTTTCAATTAAAAAAGGAAAAATTTCTCCCCGAGAAGGATTGGAGCTTTTTATTTTAGATCTTTAACGACCTGCTTGTTCTTGATTTTATTCTTGAGGCGGTGTTTTTTTCAATTATATTTTCTTTCGCCGCCTTATCTAGGGCTTTATACAACAGCGGGAGGATCTTTTTTGCTTCTTCTGTCTTTTTTTGCACAAGCAGTTTCTTTATTTCCTTTCTCAGTCCCTTGATCTTTTCTTTGTATTTTATGTTTTTTCTGCGCCTAGAAACGCTTTTTTTCAGAGCTTTTTGGGCTGATTTTGTAACCGGCATATTTTAAATACAATTAAATTTCAGATTATCACAATATTTTTTGAAAATCAAGGATCTTATTATTATTATTTCTTGAATAAATCGAAACCGCATCTTAGAATAAAGGAATGATTTTGAGCTTTTCTAAGGTTTTAATGCGCGCCAAAAGGTTGATTCCATCTCCGTTTTTAAAAATTTATCATTTTTTTATTGCTTTTTTGGCGGCGGTTTTTTTTGGCTTTCCGTCGAGAAAAATAAAAGTTATAGGCGTAACCGGCACAAACGGGAAATCAACCGTTGCTGATTTTTCCGCTCGCATTTTTGAAGAGGCCGGCTTTAAGGTTTCTTCAATTTCTTCAATCAGATTTAAAATGGGCGCCCGGGAGTGGCCAAACAGAACAAAAATGACAATGCCGGGAAGATTTGCCGTCCAAAAATTTCTTTTTCAATCCTATAAATCAGGGTGTCAGTATTTTATTTTAGAGGTAACGTCCCAAGGAATAGAGCAATTCCGCCATAAATTTATCAAGTTTGAAGCGGCTGTGTTCACCAACATTTCTCCGGAACACATAGAGGCGCATGGAAGTTTTGAAAATTATAAAAAAGCGAAGGGAAAACTGTTCAGGGCTTCAAAAAGGGCGCACATTATTAATTTGGATGACAATGAATCGCGGTATTTTCTAAGTATGGGGGCGGAAAAAATATATGGATATACCGTCAGGCGCGTGATCCCGGAAACAAAAGCAGACAAAATTATCATGGCGGCAAAAATTAAACAGAGCCGCAGGGGGATTAAATTTTTAACCGGGGACATGCTCTTTAACTTGAAGATTCTTGGAGACTACAATATTCATAACGCTTTGGCGGCAATTTGCGTTGCCGAATCCCAAAACATAGGATTAGAAACTTCCAAAAGAGCGCTGGAAAAAGTTGAGAACATTCCGGGGCGAATGGAAATTGTGGTTAATTCTCCATTCAAAATAATTGTTGATTATGCCGTCACTCCCGACAGCTTGGAAAAAACGTATAAAACAATTAGAGAAGTGTTTTCTCCCACAAAGCTTATCTGCGTTTTGGGCGCTTGCGGAGGGGGGAGAGATAAATGGAAAAGACCGGTTTTAGGCGAAATAGCTTCAAAATATTGTGATTTCCCGATATTTACCAATGAAGATCCATACGATGAAAACCCGGGAGAGATAATCAGACAAATTGCCGTTAACGCCCCAAAAAATTCAAAAAAAATTATTGACAGGAGGGAGGCGATCAAAGAAGCGATCAGGGTCGCCAAAAAAAATGATGTGATAATCATTACGGGCAAGGGATGCGAACCATGGATTTGCATCGCGAATAACGAAAAAATTCCCTGGGACGACAGGAAGGTCGCAAAAGAGGAATTTAATAAAATAAAATAAAGCCAAGATGATTCCTGCCGAGAAAAACTTAATTGCAATAAATGATTATTTATGGGAGATCCCCAAGTCTTTTAGCCCGGACATGAGGGTGCCGGCTCGAGTTTATGCATCCAGAAAAATGCTGAGAGAAATTTTTAAAGACGGATCTTTGTCTCAGCTTGTAAGCGGGGCGACCTTGCCCGGCATAACGAGTTACAGCATTGCCATGCCCGATTGTCATGAGGGTTATGGCGTGCCGATAGGATTTGTCGGAGCTACGCGCGTTTTTGACGGAGTTATTTCCCCCGGCGCCTGCGGATTCGACATTAATTGCGGGATGAGGTTGCTTCTTTCGGAATTTTCAAGAAAAGAAATCAGCAATGTTCTCGAAGATTTAGCTAAAGAGATTGAAAAAGAAATCCCTTCCGGGGTTGGCCAGGGAAGAGGGTCAAAACTTTCCATCGGCAAGATAGACAAAATCTTAGAAAAAGGAGCTCAAGAATTAGTAGATTGGGGATGCGGACAAAAAGAAGACATCGATTATTGCGAATCTTTCGGAAAAATGGACTGGGCCGATCCTTTTTCAGTTTCCATGCTTGCAAAAAACAGAGGCGCAAATCAGCTGGGAACTCTTGGATCCGGAAATCATTTTTTGGAAATCCAAGAAGTGGAAAAAATTTTTAATTTCCAAATCGCGGAAATATTTGGTCTTTTCGAGGGACAGGTAGTAATAGCGATTCATTGCGGAAGTCGCGGACTTGGGCATCAAATTTGCACCGATTATTTAAAAACGATGATTCCGGCTATGGAAAAATACAAAATCAAAGCTCCTGGTAAAGAATTTGCCTGCGCTCCATTTAACTCTTTTGAAGGACAAAGATATTTTTCCGCCATGGCTTCGGCCGCAAACTATGCTTGGGCAAACAGACAAATGATTACTTATATCGTCCGGAAAGCCTGGCAATCGATTTTGGGTGAAAAAAGATCATCGTTGAATCTTTTGTATGATGTGGCGCACAATATCATTAAAAAAGAAAAATATTTTTTAAGCGGGGAAGAGATTGAACTGGTTATTCATCGCAAGGGGGCAACCCGCGCTTTTCCGCCCCATTATCTTGGCTTGCCGGAAAAATACAAAAAATCTGGTCAGCCGACTATTCTGCCGGGGACGATGGGAACGGCTTCTTATGTAATGCGCGGATTAGAATCTTCGAGAGAAGCTTTTTATTCTACGGCTCATGGGGCTGGCAGGACAATGTCTCGTCAGGCGGCAAAAAAAGCGACAACCGGAGAAAAAGTCATCAAAGATTTGAAAGACAGGGGAATAATTATAAAATGCCGTTCTTTTAGCGGAATTGCCGAAGAGGCGCCGATTGCCTATAAAGATATAGAAGAAGTGGCGGAAGTTGTTCATTCCGCCGGCTTATCCGGAAAAGTAGCGAGAATGGTTCCGTTAG
The DNA here is from genome assembly GCA_964644805.1 of uncultured Candidatus Saccharibacteria bacterium. GTDB lineage: Bacteria > Patescibacteriota > Minisyncoccia > Minisyncoccales > PEYH01 > JBBIKX01. Next base: position 29,247 of record CAZXXF010000003.1, read on the forward strand.
TTACAATTAAAGGGGAATAAAATGAAAATAAAAGAAATTCATAGCTTATCGATAGACCTGGGCAAGAAGTCGGAATTAAGAGATATTTTTCAGATAGAAAATTTTCTTAAGAAAAAAAAGGAAAAACACAGCAAAACTTTTTTGGAAGAAGATTCTTTTGGGTTTGAAGGCATCAATAATCCATATTCAGACACAAGAATTTTGAACGTGGCGGACGACAAAGAAATAAAGAAAATACTGGTGGGGATTGATATTGATCCGGCCGAACTTCTTTTAGCGGGAGAAATTGGGAATATTGACCTCGTAATATCTCATCATCCGATAGGCAGGGCGCTTGCCAATCTTCACGAAGTAATGGAAATGCAATGCGACGTTTTAAGCAAATACGGCGTGCCTATCAACATAGCAGAGGGATTGATGCGGGAAAAAATATCAGAAGTTGCGCGGGGGCTTAACAGGATGAATCATCAAAGAACGGTTGACGCGGCAAGAATTTTAAAAATTAATTTAATGTGCATCCATACTCCCTGCGATAATTTAGCGGCCGCATATCTTAAGGAAAAAATTGAACAAAAATCTCCCTATCTTTTAAAAGATCTCTTAATCCTGCTAAAGGAGATTCCGGAATACAAAGAAGCGCTAAAAATCGGGGCGGGACCAAAAATTTTTGTGGGAAACGAAGAATCAAGGTGTGGAAAAATCGCCCTTGCGGAAATTACGGGAGGCACGGAAGGATCTCCTAAAATATATGAAAAAATGGCTCAAGTCGGCATTGGAACGGTTGTTGGCATGCACGTTTCAGAAGAACATAAAAAAGAAGCAGAATCAGCCCTTGTTAACATAGTGGTCGCGGGTCACATATCTTCAGATTCTTTGGGAGTTAATTTATTTCTTGATCATTTGGAAAAAACCGGAATTGAAATAATTCCATGCTCCGGTCTGATCAGGATAAGAAGGGCTTAAAAATGAGAATAGATTTTAAATTTTTATAAGGAGTAAGGGT
>CAZXXF010000004.1:0-28781 GCA_964644805.1 uncultured Candidatus Saccharibacteria bacterium
AAGGCAAAAACTTTTAGAGAAGATTGAATTTTTGAAATCAGAGATCGCCAAAATTCAGGCCGAAATAGCCAAAATTATTTCGGATCCCTCAAAAAACAACCCCCTTGAGCTTTGCGCCATTGATAAAAACCTTTTTTTCGGGATGACGGGCGAGGCGCAGGTTATTTGCCTTCAGCGATTTTTGAAGTCGCAGGGCGATGACATTTATCCGGAAGGGATTGTAACGGGCAATTTTCTATTCCTCACAAAATCAGCCGTTGCGCGCTTTCAAGAAAAATATTTTGAAGAAATTCTAAAGCCGGCTGGATTAAGCAGGGGAACGGGCTATGTCGGATCTTTAACGCGGGCGAAAATCAACCGCCTGATTAATCTTGAAATATAACTTATCATTTGCGGCTATGAGCAGAAAAAAAATCGTTATCGCGGCTGTCGTCTTCACAATTTTCTTAATTTCTATTTTCCTGATTTTAAAAAACGGCAAGCCGGAATATTCTTTTTTTGAAGTTAAAAGGGGACATATCAGAGATGTTTTGTTTGAAAGCGGGACAGTCAGAACAGGGCAGGAAATATCCCTTTCTTTTTTATCTTTTGGAAAGATTGAAAAAATAAATATTCAAAAAGGCGATTTTGTAAAAAAGGGGCAGGTTTTGGCGGAAATGGAAAATTTTGAAGCCGTTCTTAATCTGGAAAAAGCAAAGCAGGCGCTGAAGAAACTTCAAATTGAATATAATCAGCTTTTATCGGGGACCGATCCGGAAAAGGCCGCTTTGGGAATCGCTGATTCTCTTGAATTGAGCCGGTTAAATTATGAAAGCGTTCAAAAAGAATTCCGGGAAGCGCAGGTAAAAGCGGAAAACGATTTGATGGCCGTTTATAATAACTCTTTAAACAGCGCCCTTTTGGCCGCTGATTCGGCGTATTCGGCTCTTGTCTTTACGACTTCCCTTCAGGCCAAATATTTTAGTTCCAGCGGCTATGAAAGCGATAAATTAATAAGCGCCAAGGCTTTGGCCGTTGAATCGCTTTTGGGCTATAAAAACGGAGGATCTCTAAGCAATGTTTTTCTTGCCGAATTAAGCGGCGGAGCGAAAGGAGACATTAAAAAAGCGCTTGCTTCAAAAGATTTTCAAGACATAGAGGCGGCCGTTGAAAATTCTATCGCGGCAATAAAGGACATTCTGACAATGCTCCAATCCATTGCCGTTAATTTTACTTTCACCGAAACCGAAACTCTTAGCGGTTATAAAACAACCGTCAATCAGCAGATGGCCGCTTTGAATCTTGCCAAAAACAACATTAACGCCCAAAAAATATTAAACGATAATGTTTTGAGCTCCCTTGAAAGAAAAAAAGAAATTGCCAGAACAAATTTTGAAATCGGGTTAACGAACAACAAAACCAGCGTTGAAATTTATCAGGCGAGAATAAGGCAGGCGGAAGCCGATATTGGTCTTTTGAAAAACCAAATTGAAAAATTAAAGATTATCGCCCCCCAAGACGGAACCGTTCTGGATTTTTTCAAAAAACCGAAAGAAACCGCCCAAATGGGCGAGCCAATCGTCATTTTTGCTCCAAAAAGCCCATGGCAGGTTGAAGCCGATATTTATGAGGCGGATATCGGAAGGATTAAGATAGCCGATCCGGCCGAAATTAAATTAGTTGCCTTTCAGGGAAAAATCTTGAAAGGAGAAGTGGTTTTTAAAAACCCCAACCAGAAAAAAATCGACGGCGTTATTTACTACCCCGTTATAATAAATTTGGAAACTCCTGGTCTGGAAGTGCAATCCGGCATGAGCGCCGATGTTTTGATAATAAGCCAAGCCAAAGAAGATGTTTTGATTATTCCAGAATCGGCGGTAAAAAGAGAAGGAGAAAAAAGAATTGTTCAAATTTATTCGGGCAAAAAATTTGAGGAAAGAGAAATTAAAACGGGAATTCGGGGCGAGGGAGGCGCAATAGAAGTTGTTTCGGGATTGTCTGAAAACGAATTGATTGCTGTCAAAAAATGATATCTAAGCGCAGGAATGGGCCGGGTTGTTTGAACTTTCCGCGCCATTTTAAGAAATTTAAATAATATTTAGAGGCCAACATTTAAAGCGATTGCCGAATAATTTTATGGCCGCACCTTTTATCGCGCTGAAAAACGTTTTCAAGAGCTACCAGATGGGCGAAACAAAGATTCCTGTTTTAAAAAATATAAACCTGACAATAGAGCAGGGAAGTTTTTTGGCTATTTTGGGGCCGAGCGGTTCGGGAAAATCAACGCTGCTTAATATAATAAGTTTTCTGGATGCTCCAAGCCGCGGAAGCGTTTTTTTTAAAGATCAGGACGTTTCTCTTTTTTCAGAAGACCGGCTTGCCCAAATCAGGGGAAATTCAATCGGTTTTGTTTTCCAGCAGTTCAATCTGCTTCACAATATGACGGCGCTTGAAAATGTTTCTTTGCCTCTTGTTTTTCAGGGGTTTTCCGAGAGGAGAAGAATTGAAAGGGCGAAATTTCTTTTGAATTCCTTCGGACTGCAAAGCCGGATCCACCATCGGCCCTTCGAGCTTTCCGGCGGAGAACAGCAAAGAGTGGCTTTGTCGCGCGCTTTGGCAAACGATCCGGATCTTATTGTCGCCGACGAACCAACCGGAAACATAGATTCAAAGACGGGAGAAAAAATAATGGAAATATTGATGAATCTTAACGAAAAGCAGGGGAAAACACTTATCATTGTGACTCATGATTTAAAAATCGCCAAGCACGGCAAAAAAATAATTAATATTCTTGACGGAGAAATTGTAGAAAATTAAATTCGATTAAAAGAATTGAAGATTAAAGATGAAAAAAGAATATTTTAAAATGGCCGTTAAAAACCTGAAAGGAAGACCGATAAGGACATGGCTCACAATTATGGGAATAATCATCGGCGTTTTTTTGGTTATCACCCTTCTTTCTTTAAGCGAAGGATTGAAAGACACGGTTATGCAGCAATTGCGCATGATGGGAGGGGAAATAATAATGATTATGCCCGGAGACCCGCAAGACATGATAACTACTTTTATCGGCGGGCTTCAGCTAAGCGAAGCGGATTTGGAAGCAATATCAAGGGCAAGCGGGGTAAAAAGGGTTTTGCCAATGGCTTATGCCGCTGAAATCGTTCGCTATGAAGACATGAGCAAGCCGGTTCTGCTTTTCGGACTGCCGTTCGGACAAGATTTGGATATTTACAAATCGGATCTTGGATGGGACATTGTTGAAGGGAAATGGCCCGCTTTTGGCAGGAGAGAGGTTCTGGTTGGAAATCTTATCCCCAAGGATATTTTTTCAAAGCTCCAATCAAGCGACAAGATAGTTATTAAAGGCCGGCCATTTTTTGTTTCCGGGGTCCTAAGGTCTATGGGGAGCAAGCAGGACGATTCTGTCATAGCCCTTGATTTGACAGATTTTCGGGCAATCACCGGAAAGAGAGAAGGGGCTCAAACTGCCATGGCGAAAATTGAGTCTGGCTATGACGCCGAAAAAGTGGCTGAAAATATAAGACAGGAGCTTGAAAAAACGGCAAAGAGAAAAAGCGGAGATTCTCTTTCTTTCACTGTTTTCACGAGCGAGAAAGCGTCTGATATGGTGGGAAATGTTATGGGCGTTGTCCAGCTTGCCGTTATCGCGTTTGCGAGCATCGCTGTAATGGTCGGCGGGATAGGGATAATGAATACAATGTACACTTCTGTTTACGAAAGAACCAAAGAGATCGGCATTTTAAAGGCAATAGGAGCAAAAAAGAAGACGATCGTCACCATGTTTTTAGTGGAGGCGGGCGTCATCGGAATGTTCGGCGGAATCATCGGAATTATTTTGGGCATTATTTTTGCCAAAGGAATAGAGCTTCTGGTTCCACAGGCGCATCCTGTTTTTTATATTAAAGCGTCCATTTCTCCATTTTTAATAATATTTGGATTGTTGTTTTCATTTGGAGTCGGTTGCCTGTCCGGCTATTTCCCGTCAAAAAAGGCGGCCTCTTTGAAGCCGGTGGAAGCGTTGAGATATGAATGATCTGGTTGGATTTTTCTAAAAATTTTATACATAATTAATTAATATTAAACAAAAAATATGTTTTATTTTGCAGGTTTTTTGGGCGGAATAATAAGGGGAATAGTGGGTATTTTGAAATATTCACTTTCCTATAAAGACGTTTCAATAAGGCCCGTTTATTTTGGGTTGACTGTTTTTGTTTCCGGGCTCGTCGGATTGCTCTGCACTTGGATAGTAAGCGACATGGGGATAAATTTTTTGGGGCTGACTTCCGTTCCGGTTTCTTTGGGAATTGTTTTCGGTTACGCCGGAGGAGATTTGCTGGAAAATATATTTAAAATAATCATCAAAAAACCGATTCTTTTCAAGAAGTGAGAATATTGACGCAATGATGGAAATCTGGTAATATGCGGTTATTCCATCGTCAAGGAGGTAGCGCAGGATGACAAGAGCGGCAGTGGCGTTCCAATTCGTGAAGGTAAGGGCAGTTGCGTTCGATTGTCCCGGGGGACATCGGTACAAGCTTCCCAGCGATCCGAGGCATCTCAAGGAATTTGGAATCGCGGCGGGCGGCATCAAGCATTGTCCGGCTTGCGGCCACCCATTCCGGCCTTGCGACCAAAGGGGCATCAGGATGAAGGTCCCCGCTCCCAGGAATGGTCGTCCTGTCTAGTTAGACGATGGCGGGGCTCGCTCAAGCGAGCCCCGTCGTTGCTTTCAGCGTAGAATTTATCTGTCCCCGCTTGACAAAGAATTTCAATCTGCTAAAATGCCAATAGTGGGTGTAAACCCCAAAAGGTAACCGATCTATTGTCGGCGAAATGCCTCCCTCGAGCGAGGCATTTTGCTTTTCATTATCAATTATGTATAATGATGTTGGGTCTGGGTGCACGCACCCACTAAAGACATAGATCGGGGTCAACTGCCCAGGCCCATCAAATAAAGATTAAAGCGCAAAGCGCAAAGTTTGAAAATCAGGCCTTTGGCGGTTAAATAATAAATAAAAAAAATATAGCTTGGAGATTGATGAAGATTCAAAAGAACGTTTCGTTAAAAAATCATACCACTTTTCGCGTTGGCGGAAGAGCGCTATATTTCATTGAAACGGAATCAAAAGAAGAATTAATTGAAGCGATAAAAGCGGCAAAAGAAAAAAATTTGCCCTTTTTTATTCTGGGCCAAGGAAGCAACGTTTTGGCCCATGACAATGGATTTAGAGGGGTTGTTATAAAAATCAAAAATTCCAAAACTAAAATTGAAAAACACAACTTAAAATTCAAAGTTTTCTGCGAAGCCGGAACGCCGCTTTCTAAAATGGTTTTTGAATCTTTAAAAGCCGGCGCGACAGGGATGGAATGGGCGGCTGGAATTCCGGGAACGATTGGCGGAGCTGTTTATGGCAATGCCGGCGCGTTCGGATTTTCAATGGCGGATTCAGTGGAAAATGTAACCGCGCTGGATTCAATTAATTTAACCATCAAGAAGATTGAAAAAAAAGATTGTCTTTTTGGATGCAAAGAAAGCGTTTTTAAGAAGAAAAAAAACTTGATTATTCTTGGAGCGACTTTAAAATTAAACAAGGGGGAAAAGAAAGCCATATCAAAACGAATAGAAAAAAACACCAAAGAGAAAAGAGACAATCAGCCGCTTAATTTTCCTTCGGCCGGCTGTATTTTTACAAACCCCCGAAAGATAGTCAGAAATAAAAAATTGCTCAAAGAGTTTCCAGAAATAATTAAATTTAACCAAAAAGGGATATTGCCGGCGGGATGGTTAATAGACAAATGCGGCCTAAAAGGGAAAAAAATCGGCGGAGCCGGAATATCTCCAAAGCACGCTAATTTTATCGTGAACTTGGGGGGGGCAAAATCAAAAGACATTGAAAAGCTGATTTCTGCTATTAAAAAAGCGGTGGAAAAAAAGTTTAGGATAAAGCTTGCCGAAGAAATTCAAAGAATAAAATAATGTTTAAGAATCAATGTTATTGTTTGCGCTCTATTTGTTTGTGGTTTGATTTTGACGGACCGTTCGCTGTCCCGGCGAGACAGCTCGCTTAGTCCTTGGCTCGCTCTTTTGTTTTAAAAAACCTCCCCCGCCCGCTTCCGGATAATCCTCAAAATCAACCCCACCGTTTTTTAATAATCACTGACACCGATTGCCTGACTCCGAATGCTTTTTGCCCCTGACTTCGCGCTCACCTGAAAAAACGCAAACAGAATCGGAATTTTTATCAATAAAATTAATATATAAAATATGAAAATCAACATAAAAAGCACCAACATTGAACTGACCGAATCCCTGAAAGAATGGACAAATAAAAAATTGGGAGAAATAGATCTGTTCTTGGGCGATTTTGCCCCCGAATCCATAGAGATCGGTCAAAGAGAAAAAGCGGAAATATGGGTGGAGGTTGGAAAAATTACCCGGCATCACAGGAAAGGGGAGGTTTTCCGCGCGGAAGCCCAGCTCTATCTTCCCAAAAAGAAAATAAAAGTTGAAGCAACATCCCAAGACTTGAGAACCGCCATTAATGCCGTCAAAGACGAACTCCAGAGATCTATAAAGAAATACAAGGGCAAAAGAATTGACAGGGCGAGAAAATGGGCGAGAAAATTCAAAGAAACGATGAGAGTCGACCAATGGCTTATCAAGCCCGGTCTGCAAAAAATTTTAGGAAGAAAAATAAGAAAAAATAAAAAATGAAATTTTGGCAGAAAATAATTGGAGATGAAAATCAGAAACAAATAGACCGAGCTTTAAAGCTGGCAGCGCGGATAAACGACGTTGAAAAAGAATTTGAACGACTTTCCGACAAAGAGCTTTTAGCAAAAAGCCTGTTTTTGAAAAAGGAATGTTTGGAAGAAAATATTGATCATTTTTTGCCGGAAGCTTTCGCCCTTGTTAGAGAATCCTCCAAAAGGACTCTTGGGCAAAGGCATTTTGATGTTCAGCTCGTCGGAGGCATAATTTTGCACAGCGGAAAAATTGCCGAAATGAAAACGGGCGAAGGAAAAACGCTTGTCGCCACTTTATCGGCATATCTGAACGCTCTTTTGGGAAATGGCGTCCATATCGTTACCGTAAACGATTATTTGGCCAAGAGAGATGCTGTTTGGATGGGTCAGATATATCATTTTTTGGGCTTGTCGGTCGGCTGCATCGCACACGAGGGGGCATATGTTTACGATCCGGAATGCCAATCTGAAACTCAAAACTCAAAACTCAAAATTCAAAATGAAAAATTAAAATTAGGGGATAACGAAAGAGATGAAAAAAGAGATAAAATGGGCGGATTTAAGGTTGTTGAAAACTATCTGCGGCCGGTTTCAAGAAGAGAAGCATATAAAGCAGATATTTTATACGGCACCAATCATGAATTCGGGTTCGATTATTTGCGCGACAATATGGCTTACGAAGCCTCCGTCCGGGTTCAGCGCGGTCTTGATTATGCCATAATTGACGAGGTTGATTCAATTCTTATCGACGAAGCCAGAACGCCTCTTATTATTTCTATGCCCGATGTTGAAAGTTCTAAAATGTATCAGGAATTTGCAAGAATCGTTCCGCGCCTCGCCCGGAGCCAAGATTATGAAATCCATGAAAAAGAAAGGACGGCCACTCTTACCGAAAGCGGCATCAATCAAATTGAAAAAATTCTTGGCATTGAGAATATCTATCAGGAAAAAGGAATAAGATATTTGCATCATTTGGAAGAAGCTCTCCGGGCAGAGGTGATTTTTAAGCGCGATCGAGATTATGTTGTAAAGAACGGGGAGGTCATTATCGTCGATGAGTTTACCGGAAGATTGATGCCGGGCAGAAGATGGTCGGGCGGCCTGCATCAGGCCGTTGAGGCGAAAGAAAATTTGATTATCCAGCCGGAGTCAGTAACGCTTGCCTCAATATCAATTCAAAATTATTTCCGTCTTTATAAAAAAATTTCCGGAATGACCGGAACTGCGGTGACATCAAGCGAAGAATTTCAAAAAGTTTACGGCTTGGACGTGGTTGTCATTCCAACCAACAAGCCGATGGCAAGAAAAGATCTTCCCGATGTTGTTTATAAGAATTCAAGGGCGAAAATTGACGCAATGATCGGGAAGATAAAAGAATGTTATGAGAAAGGACAGCCAGTATTGATCGGCACCCGTTCAATTGAAAAAAACGAATATTTAAGCAGGTTATTAAACGCGGCAGGAGTTAACCATCAGGTTTTAAACGCCAAAAACCACCAAAAAGAGGGAGAAATTATAGCCCAAGCCGGAAAATTAAAACTGGTGACGGTTGCCACCAATATGGCCGGAAGGGGTGTTGACATAATTCTTGGCGGAAATCCGCCGGATCCCAAAGAGGCGAAAAGAGTGAGAGAGCTTGGGGGATTGTTTGTTTTGGGCACGGAAAGGCATGAGGCGCGAAGAATAGACAATCAACTGCGAGGGAGGTCGGGCAGACAGGGAGATCCGGGAATAAGCCAATTTTTTCTTTCAATGGAAGATGATTTGATGAGAATTTTTGGCGGAGAAAAAATGAAGCAATTGATGGAAAGATTAAAAATCCCGGATGATCAGCCGATAGAATCAAGGATTATAAGCCAAGCTGTTGAATCAGCCCAGCGCAAAATAGAGGGTTTTAATTTTGATTTGAGAAAACATCTTTTGGAGTATGACGACGTGATGAATATCCACCGCGAAACTTTCTATAAAAAAAGAAAAGAAATTTTGGAGGGAGACGCTTTCGCTCTAAGGAAAAAAATCGAAGAAATTTTTCAGAAAGAAAATGTTTCGCCTGGAAAAGTAGAGGAAAAAGAAAAAGAAGTGGGGGAAGAAAATTTCCGGCCTGTTGCCAGGTTTATTTGTTTAAAAGTTATGGACAATTTTTGGATGAACCATTTGGAAGAAATGAACTATTTAAAAGACAGGGTGAGCATAAGGGCATACGGGCAGCTTGACCCCCTGGTGGAATATAAAAACGAAGGGTATAAATTTTTTCAGCAATTGTTAAAAATCGTTGACGCCTCTATCGCCCAAAATATCTTAAACCTGAGGAAAAAAGAAGAAATTCTTTCCGCCCGGAAAGAAACAGAAAAGTTAGCCCAAAAAAATGACAGGACTCCGGGACGAAACGATCCTTGTTCCTGCGGAAGCGGCAAAAAATATAAGAAGTGTCATGGTCGATAGCAGTGCGATAATTTTTCTGATCTTAATTAAAATTTAATGAATTCCCTGTTGGATTTATTGACTTCGACGGAAGTTGCGCTATAATTGAAAAAATGTCTTTCAAGACTTACAAATTGATGAGTCTTTTTTTAATTGCGGCAGGCCTGCTGCTTGGAATTTTTATCGTCCCTCAGTATTTTAACAGGGGCGTAGATTTTTTGAATCAAAAGCTGGGAGTGGCTATAAAGCATTTTCCGGATATCCCCTTCCGGCTGGGGCTGGATCTTCAGGGGGGAGTTGAACTTTTATATCAAGCAGATGTTTCGCAGATTAATCAAGAAGATATTGTCACCGCGATGGAGGGATTAAAAAATGTTATAGAAAAAAGAGTTAATATATTCGGAGTAAGGGAATCTGAAATAAAAATAATGGGCGAAAACCGCCTGAGCATTCAATTGCCCGGCGCAAAGAACCCCGAAGGCGCCGCAATGGAGATAGGAAAAACTCCTTATTTGGAATTCAAGGAAATATTGCCAAAAGAAGTCCGCGACGAAGCAATTAAAACATTGTTCCCGGAACAGGAAGAGATTAATTCAGATATTTACTGCGCAAGTCCGGAGTTCATAGCCGGAGTCATAAATGCTTATGGCCAGGATCCTTGTTTTGTCTCCACTCCGCTCACTGGACGCTATTTGAATAGAGCCGAACTTAATTTCCATCCTACCACGAATGAACCCTTGGTCTCCCTTGAGTTTAACGACGACGGCTCAAAAATATTTTCCGAATTAACCGAAAAAAACGTGGGAAAGCCGATCGCTATTTTTATCGACAATATTTTATTGTCCGCGCCCAACGTTCAGGAGAAAATAGAGGGCGGAAAAGCACAGATCACCGGCAAGTTTACGATTCAAGAAGCAAGGGATTTGGTCAACAATCTTAATGCGGGTGCCTTGCCCGTTCCCATCAGCCTGATTTCCCAGAAAACGGTCGGGGCGACTCTTGGTATGATTTCCTTGCGCCAGAGCGCTCAAGCCGGCATCATCGGATTTCTGGCCGTTATTATTTTTATGATTCTGTTTTATCGCCTTTCCGGATTTTTGGCATCTTTGGCTCTGGCGATATATATACTTATCGTCTTGTCTATTTTTAAAATTATCCCTGTAAATTTAAGTCTTGCGGGCATAGGCGGTTTTATTCTTTCTATCGGAATGGCGGTTGACGCAAACGTTCTTATTTTTTCCAGAATGATCGAAGAGCGAAGATCGGGCAAAGATTTTGTTGAAAGCGTTCAAGAAGGATTTTCCCGCGCGTGGCCATCGATCCGGGACGGCAATTTTACAACACTTATAGTCGCATTTATACTTTTCATGGTCGGAACAAGTTTTGTAAAGGGCTTTGCGACAACTCTTATTATCGGAATTTCAGTGAGCATGTTTTCCGCTATTTTCATTACGAAGACTTTTTTAATGATTTTTGCCAAAACCCGTTTTTCAAAAATTAAAAGAATCTGGGGTTGATTTATGTTTCCATTCTTAAAATACAAAAAATATTATTTCATTTTCTCCGGCGCTTTGCTTTCTATAAGTGTTTTCCTTTTGGTTTATTTCGGAATAGATTTCGGGATAGATTTCGTCGGGGGGAATATGATTCGCTACGAATATAAAGAAAGCCGTCCAGTAATGGAAGAAATCGCCCAAAAACTGGCGCCTTTGGGTTTGAGAAATTTTTCCTTCAGAACAATGGGAGAAAAAGGGATGATCATTAAAATAAAAGAAATGGATGAAGGGACCAAATCGGAATTATATTATTTGTTCTCTCAAGACGAGTCAGTGGATATAAATACCTGGGATTTTGAAAAAGTGGGCGCATCTGTCGGAAAAGAAACCGAAAAAAAAGCTGGTGTTGCGATAGGATTTTCGGTTTTGGCGATAGTTGTTTACGTCGCTTGGGTTTTCAGGAAGATAGCCGGAATTATTCGCTCCTGGGAATACGGCTTGATAACAATTATCGCCCTGATCCACGACATTTTAATTTCATTCGGGGCGGTTGTTCTTATGAACAAATTTATGGGAACGGAATTTTCGGTTCCATCGCTTACCGCCATTTTGACAATACTCGGCTATTCGGTTAACGACAGCATCGTTATTTTTGACAGGATGAGGGAGAATCTTTTTAAAATGGATGGCGAGTTTTCAGAGATAGCGGATAAAAGTCTGAATCAGACATTCAGCCGATCGATAAACACGACTTTTACCACGATGCTTGTTTTGCTCGCGATATTTTTCTTTGGCGGACAGGGCTTGCGTGACTTTTCGCTTCTCTTGCTGGTAGGAATATTTTTCGGCGCCTATTCTTCAATTTTTATCAATATGCCCCTCCTTGTCTGGCGGTATGGCAAAAAAAGAAAGATATTTGACGGGGGTAATTAAAATTGTTTTAATAAGCTAATATTGATTAAAAAATATGCAAATAAATTATCCGGTAATCATCAAAAGCGTTCTGGCAGATATTGATCCGAGAAAAAAAGAAATATTGGAAAGAAGGTTTGGTTTGGCAAACGGACACAAGGGCGAGACGCTTCAGGCGATCGGAGACGATTTGCACATCACAAGAGAAAGAGTGAGGCAAATAATAAGCGAAACGATAAACCATATTTTGGAAACGAAAGGAAGCGTTCTGAAGGCTCCGTTTGACCATCTCGAGGATTATTTTCAAAAAAACGGAGGATTGAAAAAAGAAGAAAAGATCTACCGCGAAATTGCCTCAGTTGAATTCAACGGGCCGGTCTATTTTTTTCTATCCGCCTGCCCCAAATTAAACAGATTCAGCGAAACGGAGAATTATTATGATTTTTGGGCGTCCAAGAACGAAGCTGTTTCGCGCGCGGAAAAAACAATTGAAACAGCCATCAGGAATCTTGAAAAAACAAAAGAGCCGGCTCCTTTTGAAACATTAAAAACAGCAAACCCTTATCATTTGCCGCCCCAGGCCCTTCTTTCTTACATTGAAATTTCAAAACTTATCGCTCAATCAATGGAGGGGCTTTTCGGGCTTGTTTCCTGGCCGGAAATTAATCCCCGGGGCATAAGAGACAGAGCTTATATCATTCTTAAAAAATCAAAAGAACCGATGCATTTCATGGAGATTACAAGAAAAATCAATGAATTGCCCATCAATCAAAAACAGATAATTCCAGAAAGCGTTCACAACGAATTAATAAGGAGCTCTCTTTTTGTTCTGGTGGGGAGGGGGATTTACGCTTTGAGAGAATGGGGATACGAACCGGGCACGGTAAAAGAAATTATCATTAAAATTTTGGAAAAAACCGGCAAACCCCTCAGAAAAGACGATATTCTAAAAGAAGTTTTAAACCAAAGGAAAGTAAAAGAAAACACAATTATTCTCGGGCTTCAGGATAAAACCATCTTTACCAAAACGCCCGAAGGGAAAATAGCGCTTAAACGATAATCTATTTTAGAATAGGCGTGTTTTTCAAGACAATCAAGATCCGCAAAAAATTGAATATGGGCGCGGATTGTTTGTGTTTTAGGCGCGATCCATTATATAATATTAGAATCGGGCAAAAAAATTTCCTTCAAAAATGATACAAAACGCGCCTATTGTTTTTTTGAATATCGTCAAAGATTGGTGGTGGATAATAACCCCCTTTGTTTTGTTTCGCCCATTTTTGTTTTTTCTCCTCCAATGGCGCCAGGAAAAATTTGCAAAGGAGCAAAAATATGTGATGCTTGAAGTGAGAATTCCAAGAGAAGTTTTAAGGCCAATAAAAGCGATGGAACAGGTTTTTGCCGGATGGTGGATGGTTTACGATCCGCCCGACTGGTGGGAAAAATGGGTTGACGGCAAATATCAGGTTTCATTTTCCATCGAAATTGCCAGCAACGGGGGAGACATACGCTTTCACTTGTACATTCCAAGCGCCTCGCGCAATTTTATTGAATCAAGTATTTATTCTCAATACCCGGACGTGGAGATTTCCCTCGTAGACGACTATACAAAGGGCATCCCCTATAATGTTCCAAACGAAAGATGGGATTTGTGGGGGTGCGATTATGAGCTGACAAAAAAAGACGTTTATCCGATAAAAACATATTCTGCATTTTTTGAAGAAAGCGAAGCCGTAAAAGAAGAAAAAAGGATTGATCCGCTCGCCGCGCTTTTGGAAGGAATGTCAAAATTAAAGCCCGGGGAGCAAATGTGGGTTCAATTCAGGCTGACCCCGGTTACAAACAAAGATAACAATTACCAGGACAGGGCCAAGGCCATAAAGGACAAGTTGCTTTATCGTCCGGAAAAAAAGAAAGACTCAAAACTGCCGATAGCCAAAGAAGCCGCGGATATAATTCTTTTTGGGCCGCCCGGAGAAAAAAAAGAAGAAAAACAGGAGCTTTTCCCGCCCGAATCAAAATTAAGTCCCGGAGAAAAAGAGGTGGTTTTTGGAATTGAAAAAAAGGTTTCAAAGGTTATGTTTGAATGCGGTATAAGGTTTTTGTTTCTTGGAGAAAAAGGGGCATTCTACAAGCCAAACTTAAAAAATATTTTAAGCTTTTTTGCTAATTTCAACACTGAAAATCTGAACGCTTTCAAACCATGGGGCGCGAGCATTACAAAGATTCACAAGCATGAACACTTCTTTTCAAATTATTTTTTTCACGACAGCTTACTTTATTTGAAAAAAAGAAAAATTTTTAAAAATTATCTGAGGCGGGTTGATTATTTTTATCCTCTCAAAGAAAAAAGATTCGTTTTAAACATAGAAGAGCTGGCAAGCATTTTTCACTTTATCGGCCGAGATCTGGTGCCAGCTCCGCTTATCAGAAGAATTGAAAGCAAAAAATCGGAGCCTCCGCCTAATTTGCCGATTGTTTCACAACAATGACGGAAGATCAATACATCAATTTATTCGGGAAAACAAATTTTAGGAATATCCAAAGCAAGTTTGGAATTAAGCTTGACGACCGGAGAAGGCATGTTTATATCATTGGAAAAACCGGCATGGGCAAGACCAATCTTTTGGTTAATATGGCCGCCCAAGACGTTCAAAACGGTTTTGGACTGACCTTTATTGATCCGCACGGAGAAGCGGCCGAAGAGCTTTTAGATTACGTTCCAGGGGAGAGGGTGAAAGACGTTATTTATTTTAATCCTTCCGACATAGGCTGGCCCATAGGATTTAACATTATGGAAATAAAAGATCCGAACGCGCGGCATCTTATTGCCTCCGGATTAATGGGGGTTTTTAAGAAGATATGGCCCGATGTCTGGTCGGCCAGAATGGAATACATACTTCATAACTGCATTTTAGCTTTACTTGAATATCCGCGATCTACGCTTTTGGGCATAAACAGATTGCTTGCCGACGCCGATTATAAAAAAATGGTCGTTGAAAAAGTGAAAGATCCTGTTGTAAAAGCTTTTTGGAACCAAGAGTTCGCAAGATATACTCAGCGCTATGAAGTTGAAGCAACTGCGGCTATCCAAAATAAAGTTGGTCAGTTTATTGCCAATCCCCTGATAAGAAATATTATCGGTCAGCCGGAATCAACCATTGATATAAGGGACATTATGGACAATAAAAAAATATTCATTGTTAATCTTTCAAAGGGGAGGGTTGGAGAAAGCAATTCAACTCTTCTGGGCGCGCTTATTATAACGAAGCTTTACTTGGCCGCGATGACGAGAGTTGATATTCCGGAAGCCCAAAGAAAAGATTTTTTCGTCTATGTTGATGAATTTCAGAATTTCGCCACGGAATCTTTTGCCAATATTTTATCCGAAGCGAGAAAATACCGCCTCTCTTTGACATTGGCCCATCAGTATATCACCCAGATGGAGGAAACGGTGAGGGATGCTGTTTTTGGAAACGTAGGCACGATGATTGTTTTCAGGGTAGGGGCGGAAGATGCCGAATATCTGGAAAGAGAATTCGCGCCTATTTTTACCGCCCAAGATTTTGTCAACCTCACAAAGTACAATATTTATTTAAAGCTCATGATAGACGGCATTGCCGGAAAACCTTTTTCGGCAGAAACGATCCCGCCCTTGGAAAAATCGGCCAATGTCCGCAGGGGGGAAATAATTGAAAATTCGCGCAAGCTTTATTCTCGGGAAATGGCTTCGGTGAATGAAGAAATCGCAAGATGGTCCGAGCCCGTTAAGGAAAAAGCCCCCTTCAAGAAAGAAAAATCAACGACAGAAGAAAAGGAAAAAAGAATTTCTTTGAACGAAATGCTTAAATCACCGCCGGTCCCGTTTTTTACGTCCAAGCAAAAAAAAGAAGAAAAAAAAGAAAAAAAGAGTCCGGACATAAACGAGGTTAGGGCAGCGGTTCAAGAAGCCCTCGGCAACATTGATAGTCCGTCCCAGGAAGAAGGAAAAAAAGAAGGCGTTTTAAAGCCAAACGAAAGCGTAAAACTAAAAGAATAAAAAATAATTAACAAAAATATGAAAACCTTAAAAGATGTTAATTTGAAAGGAAGAAGGGTTATTTTGAGATGCGATCTCAATGTTCCTTTCTCAAGAGAAGGAAACATTGCCGACGATTCCCGGATAAAAAGAATCCTTCCGACAATAGAATTTTTAATAGCCAACGAGTCCAAGATAATAATAATCGGACACCTCGGGAGACCGTGGAATCATCCTCGATTTCCCAGAAGGAACGCCCTAGAAAAAGAATATAGCTTAAAACCAGTCCGCGATTATCTTTCCCGCCTCATCAATCGGCCGATAAAATTTTTGGAAAACTGCTTGGATGAAAAAAGCGCCAAAGAGACGGCTTTAATGAAGGAGAAAGAAATAATAATGTTTGAGAATATAAGATTTTATATTGAAGAAAAGAAAAACGAAGACGCTTTCGCCGAAAAAATTTCAAAATTGGGAGATGTTTTCGTGAATGAGGCCTTTTCCGCCAGCCACAGAGAGCATGCCTCGATCGTTTTGCTTCCAAAATATCTGCCA
Source organism: uncultured Candidatus Saccharibacteria bacterium (assembly GCA_964644805.1). Lineage (GTDB taxonomy): Bacteria > Patescibacteriota > Minisyncoccia > Minisyncoccales > PEYH01 > JBBIKX01. The sequence goes on from CAZXXF010000004.1 coordinate 16,150, forward strand.
TCGTGCGCCGGATTTTTATTTGAAGAGGAATTGGACAAGCTTTCGGAGACGATCAAAAATCCGAAAAGACCGCTGATCGTTATTATCGGGGGCGTTAAGCTTGAGACAAAAATGCCGATGATTATCAACTTGTTGGACAAGGCGGATCATCTATTAATAGGCGGACAAATTGCCAACAGCATCTTGGCCGCCAAAGGGATTGCCATCGGCAAGTTTATTCTTAATTCCAAGCTTGAAAAAGACATTGATAAAATTAAATTAACCGATCCTAAAATTCATCTCCCCGTGGACGGGGTGGTTTCTTTGAGCGCCATTGACGAAGATTATATGAGAGTAGCCGCGATCGGAAAGGTGAGAAAAGAGGAAGAATGCTTTGACATAGGGCCGGAAACAATCAATCTTTTTGGCGATATTATAAGAACGGCTAATACCGTAATTTGGAACGGACCGCTTGGATTTTATGAGCATGAAAAGTTTGAGAGAGGTTCTTTGGCAGTCGCGGAATCAATATTAAAAAGCCACGCATTTTCATTAATCGGCGGAGGTGAAACCATCGCCCTGTTGGGCAAGCGCGGGCTAAGAGACAAGTTTGATTACGTTTCCACCGGAGGCGGAGCGATGCTTGATTTTCTTTCCGGCAAAAAACTGCCGGGGGTGGTCGCGCTGGAATAAATAAAATTATGGAAGAAGAGCTGATTCAGGGAATTGACAGGGCGTCAAGGGAGATGATTGATGCCGCGAAGAATGGAAAGAGAATCATTCTCTACGGAGACGCCGATTTGGACGGAGTTTCTTCTGTCATAATCGTTAAAGAAGCGTTAGAAATTCTTAACAAATCCTATAAAAAAAAGAATCTGGAAGTTTATTTTCCGGACAGGGAAAACGATGGGTATGGAATCACGATTCCAGCCCTGAATTTTTTAAAAAAATTCTCTCCCGGGCTTTTTATCGCTCTTGATTGCGGAATAAGCAATTTTAAAGAAATAGAGATTGCGAAGAGAGCGGGTTTTTTTGTTATCGTTGTTGATCACCATAAACCGCTGGCAAAACTGCCAAAGGCCGATCTGATCGTCAACCCCCATCAAAAAACCGATCGGGTCCTTTTTAAGCAATTTAGCGCCGCAGGCATTGCGTATAAATTGGCGCGCCATGCTCTTATTGAAAATCAATCATTATGGAAGCCGGAAAGTTTTTTAGAGCTTGCCGCCCTGGCGACGCTTGCCGACCAAATGCCCTCTGTCGGAGAGAATAAAATTATAATTGATCAGGGATTAAAAGCTTTTGCGCGAACGGATAGGATTGGATTGAAGGCGTTGAAGGAAACCACTAATTATATTGATGGGGATTCTCTGGATTTATTTCAGAAAATATTGTCTCCGCTTAACAGCTCCGACAGGATCAGGAACATTACCGAAACCTACATTCTGCTTACGACCGGATCGAAAAGGACGGCAAAGATTTTATCCAAAGATTTATTCGGGAGAAGCCAGACAAAAAAAATAAGGATTCAGGAAATTTTTGAAGAGGTTGAAGGAAAAATTTACCTGAAAGATTCCCCCATAATCTTTGAAGGAGATAAAAACTGGCCCACGGTAATGATCGGGGTTGTCGCTTCCAGAATATGCCAAAAGTATCGGAAACCCGTCTTTTTATTCAAAATCACAGAGAAAGAAGCCGTTTGTTCCGCCCGCCTTCCAAAGGACATAGATGGCGTTAAGGCATTTGACCGCTGCAAAAAACTGCTTGAAAGTTACGGAGGCCATCCGCCCGCCTGCGGATGCCGCTTAAAACCGGTGAATTTTAAAAAATTTGAGGAATGTCTTATTAAATATTTCAGCTAAAAATATGGAAAAATTTATTATTTATACCGATGGTGCTTCGCGCGGAAACCCCGGACCTTCTTCTATTGGAGTCGCAATTTGCGACAAAAAAGAAAAAACGCTTAAGAATTATGCGGAACAGATTGAAAATACAACAAACAATATTGCCGAATACAGGGCGGTTATTTTCGCCCTTAAGAAAATCAAAGCGCTTTACGGCAAAAAAAGAATTAAAGATTCTCAGATAGAGATCCGTTGCGATTCTCAGCTTTTGATTTCCCAGTTGAACGGAAAATATAAAATCTTGGAACCAAAAATCCAGAAACTCTTCATCGACATCTGGAATTTAAAAATAGATTTGGGTGAGGTGATTTTTTCTCTTGTGCCACGCGAAAAAAACCAGATTGCCGACAAGCTTGCCAATGAGGTTTTGGACAAGCAAAGCAAATCTCTTTTTTAGCTTATTATCTTTTATCGGAATACGCTTCTTGGCAATTATTTACTTTTTGGATTATTTTTGATATAATATCAATGCCCGAGCAATCCAGACAATCGCCCCGCCCTCTATGCTCTGTGTTACTGTGTTAGCCGGCCAAAACAGAGGGATTAGAGGGCGGGGAGGAAAGTCCGAACACTCAGTCCGAATAAAATCGGGCGCGGGTAGCGGGTAACGCCCGTCGCTGGCAACAGAGGGGTGCGAACAGAGACGGTTTAATTTGAAAAAATTAAACCGCCCTCCAAAGCCTTGGCAGAGGAGGGTGAGCCCTGATGGCAACATCGGGGGTGAAACGGCTAAATCCCTACCCGAGTGCAAGAGCAAATGCCCAAAGGTTCTTTTATGGAATTTATTGGGCTAGAGGTAGCTCGCTTGACCCTGCAAGCAATTGCGGGGCCAGATAAATGATTGTCTTAAACACAGAATTCGGCTTACGGATCGCTCGGGCACCAAATGCGGCTTAAAAATTAAGCCGTTTTTGGTTGGTTGGCTTGACTTAAAGCCGGAGTATTGCAATAATGAAAACAAGAGCAGAGCTATGCTGAAGTTGCTCTTTTGCACCTTCAGAGCTTGTTTCTCTGCCATTGATTAAAGGGAGGTGGTATTACAGGAATAGCACCTGATTGGTTTGAGATTGACTTGGGAGTTTTAGAAGGAGGATATCATGAGGAAACTCGCGAACCTGATTCGCGCAGGACCGGACGACGGGGACGGGGGACTTCCTTCTCTCTCACAATCACGGCGTAGCGAGGACGCGGTCGCCTGAGGAGGCATACGTGCAAACGTATCCGAGCGGATTCACGTAGAATTCAAACCTTTGTCATCCGGCTTCCGGGTTCCGAATGTTCTGGATAGAGACCAGGAGGATGCTATGTCCAGAAAGGGTGTGGTGTTGAACACTGGTCCGCCGGTGTTCGGCGTCAGGGGGTATTCCGCCTTCACATTGAGGAGCTGACGACCTGAGGCGACGATCTTCGGATCAAGGCTCCTGCGATGTTGCGTCAAACCACAAACATCATTTCAGAGGCAAGCTCAACACTAAAAGGGGGGAATGTCATCGACGTTCCCCCCTCGCTCGTTTTTGTAAATTGTCCCAAATAATATTAAAATAATAAAAAGATATAAAGAAATTTTTATAACATGAAAAAAATAATTTTTGCTTTTTTAATCTTTTTTTTTGTTTTTGCCATCGCCATTCTTTTATATAATTCTTTAATAAAGAATCATCCGATCGCAAACATATTTTCAATAAGCGGAAAAGATTATTCTCCAAAAGAAAATCTTGAAAAGCTTCAAGAAGCTTTCGGCGGAAAAAATATTTCCGAAAAAGAAGAAAATTCGGACAAAGGATCGCAATCCGAGATTGCAACTCAGGATTTTTCCTCTGTGTATTGGGACGAGGCGCCAGAAAATTTTTGGCCTGAAAGAGACGCTCATACGGCGGAAGTTTTTGGCGGCAAAATTTGGGTTTTTGGAGGGGTCGGCAAAAAAGCGCCTGATTACAGCAAAAATTTAAGCGATATTTGGCATTCTTCTGACGGAAAAGATTGGGTTTTAGCCGAAAGCAAGGCGGCCTGGGGGCCCAGAAGGGCGCACGAAACGGTTATTTTTCAGAATAAAATATGGATTATAGGCGGAGTTACGACAAATGAGAAATATTTAAACGATGTTTGGAGTTCACCCGACGGCGTCAATTGGCAGGAAATAACCCCGGGCGCTCAATGGTCTCCCAGAAAGGGATTTTCCGCAACTGTTTTTGACGATAAAATTTGGTTGATGGGCGGGGTCGATGAATATGCGATCCTCAACGATGTTTGGCACTCTTCTGATGGAAAAGAATGGGTTTTAGCCGCAAAAAAAGCCCAATGGTCTCCAAGATACGATCTTTTGGCAGAAACTTTTCAGGGGAAAATTTGGATAAGCGGCGGAGTATTTCCGGGCAAGATGGGCGAACAGGACATCTGGTTTTCGGAAAACGGAGTTGATTGGCAGAAAATCGGCGAAAAAATACCTTGGAGAGGAAGGCATGGCCATTGTTTTCTTGAATTCGCTAATCGTCTTTGGATTTTAGCCGGATGGAGCGGTTATGGAAAGGGCTTTAATGATGTTTGGCATTCAAGCGATGGAATTAATTGGGAAAAGCTTTCCGTCCAAAGCCCTTGGCTTGGCAGAGAAGATCCCGCCTGTGTTGTTTTTGATTCAAAATTATGGATAATGGGAGGTATGGTCACGGGAGGAGCAAGAATGAGCGATATTTGGTTTCTCAATCATAAATGATAACGATATGAATCTTATTCCCAACCCCGGGAAAAACTTAATTTTGGAATTTGAAGGCGAAAAATGGGCGCGTTATCCGATTAAAACCCATTTTATCGGCCCGGAGGAAAAATTTGATGATATTATTAAAGAATATGTTTCGCCCTTTTATCAAAAAGGAGATTGGATTATTATCGGGCAAAAAATAATTTCTATTCTTCAAAAAAGAATAATATATAAAAAAGATGTGAAGGTGGGCCGGTGGGCGAAATTTCTTTCCAGATTCGCCACCAAAACCCCATACGGATTTTCAGTAGGCAATCCGTTGAAAATGCAAGTCGCGATTGAATTAGCCGGCCTTCCAAGAATTATTTTTGCCGGAGTTATCGCCCAAATCGGAAAATTTTTCGGGAAAAGGGGATTGTTTTATAAAATAGCCGGCAATCAAATAAACGAGCTGGACGGATTTTACGGAAAAGCATTCCCCCAATATGCCGACATGGGAATTCTTGGCCCCCTAGATTGCGGTAAAGTATGCCAGCAGATTGAAAAAAAATTCGATATGCCCAATGCTATCGTTGATGTGAATGATTTGGGCGGAAACGTTTTGGGCACAAGTCCCGCGCTTATCGGGAAGGAAAAACTAATCCTTTCTGTTTTAAAAGACAACCCATCGGGCCAATCGGACGAACAAACCCCCCTTATAATCCTTAGAAAAGAAAATATAGAATAATATGATCAAAAGAATTCTAAATCATCGGGCGGAAAACATTACTTCGGCTGCGATACTTCTGACCGTTTCCGGTTTTTTGAGCGCAATTTTGGGACTATTGCGGGATCGTCTTTTAAGCGGGCAGTTTGGCGCGTCCAGGGAGCTTGATATTTATTACGCCGCTTTTAAAATGCCAGACCTCGTTGTTTCTCTTTTGATTTCCGGGGGGATAATCGCCTCTTTTTTGCCCGTTTTTTCGGAACAATACGCCAAAAACAAAAAAGAAGCGTGGGACTTAACCAATAATGCCCTTAATGTTTTTCTGATCCTTTCAATCATTCTTTGTTTCGGTCTTTTTCTGCTCTCCCCCGCGCTTATTAATTTGATAGTCCCCGGATTTTCACCGGCAAACAGGCAGATTACCGTTCACCTCGCCCGCATTATGTTTTTAAGCCCGATTCTTTTCGGAATTTCCAATATATTTTCATCGGTCCTCCAATATTTTAACAGATTCGTTTTTTATGCGATCGCGCCGATTTTTTACAATCTAAGCATTATTTTCAGCATTATATTTTTTCTGCCCAGATTCGGACTTGTCGGTCTGGCTTACGGAGTTATAATGGGCGCGTTTCTCCATTGCCTCATCCAATTAATCCCAAGCTTTAAATGCGGTTTTTCGTTCAGCCCCCGTTTTAATTTATTTTCCCCGCAGATTAAAAAGATATTCGCCCTGATGCTTCCAAGGACAATAAGCGCCACCGCTTCAAAATTAAACATTATTGTTATAACGGCAATCGGGTCGATGCTCGGTCCGGGAACTATCGCCATATTCACCCTATCGGATAATTTGCGCTCCCTGCCGATAGGCATCATAGGCGGATCTTTCGCCATCGCCTCTTATTCTTTTTTTGCCAGATCCGTCGCCAACGGAAAGAAAGAAGAATTTTTAGGAAATCTTTCTTCGGCGATAAGGCAAACGATTTTTATAATCCTTCCGCTCGGATTTCTGCTCTTTGTGCTAAGGGCTTCCATTGTGAGAATGATTTTAGGAACGGGAAATTTCGGATGGACCGATACTCGCCTTACAGCCGCATGTCTTGGAATTTTTTCTTTGGGAATTATCGCCAGCTCCCTGATCCCCATTATCGTTCGCGCTTTTTTTGCGCTTCAGGATACCAAAACTCCGCTTTATATTTCTCTTCTCTCAATTTTTCTGAATATAGTTTTTTGCCTTCTTTTCGTCTGGCTTTTCAGATTCCAAAACGGATTTTCCTCTTTTTTCAGTTCCGCTTTGAGACTGCAGGATATCGTCCAGATATCTGTTTTGGCTTTTCCGCTTTCCATCATTCTGGCAGGCTATTTCCAGCTTTCGCTCCTTTTCTGGTTTTTAAAGAAGAAAATAGGCGGTTTTAAGGAAAAAGAAATTTTGCATACTCTTAAAAAAGTCTTAATAGCCAGCGTTTTTATGATTATTTTGGTTTACGGCACTCTTTATTTCACAGCTACTTTCGTCAACGCTTTGAGCGCGAGAGGGGTTTTTATTCAGGGGGGCGCCGCCTTATTGGTCGGCGCATTCGGTTATATATTGGCAAGCATGATTTTGAAAATAGGAGAATTAAAAACTATTTTTTCCAAAGTTTTCCTTTTTAACGCCAAGCCATTTTTTAAGAACGGAAGAGATGAGTAAAAAAAATATCAGGAATTTCTGCATTATTGCCCACATTGATCACGGCAAGTCAACGCTTGCCGACCGATTTTTGGAATTAACCAGCTCCGTTGATCAAAAAAAGATGAGGCCCCAGTATCTTGATCAAATGGATTTGGAGAGGGGCAGGGGAATAACGATAAAATTGCATCCATGCCGCATGATATATCGCGCGGAAATTCCAAATCCAAATCTCAAAATCCAAAATTCAAAATCTCAAATAAATAGCTTGGAATCCAGCGCTTCGGATTTGTGGCTTGCAGGTCCGGAATCCATTCTGAACCTGATTGATACTCCCGGCCACGTTGATTTTTCTTATGAAGTTTCCAGAAGTTTAGCCGCCGTTGAAGGAGCGATTCTTTTAGTTGATGCGGCAAGCGGGGTACAGGCGCAAACACTGGCCAATTTGGAAACGGCCCAAAAGCAAGGAATTATTATCGTTCCGGTTATTAATAAAATTGATTTGCCCCAAGCCCAAATCGAAAAAACCGAATTAGAAATTAAAAAAATTCTTGATCTAAAAGAAGAATTGGAAATAACAAAAATTTCGGCAAAATCAGGCATTAACGTAAAAAATCTTTTAGAAGAAATAATCCACAAAATACCGCCCCCCGGTCAGCGGCACGATTTGCCGCTCAGGGCGTTAATTTTTGATTCAAAATATGATCCCTTTTTGGGAATAGTGGCTTACGTTAGAATCATAGAGGGAGAATTGAAGGTTAATGACGATTTAGTCCTGATAAGAAAAAATGTAAGCGCCAAGGCTAAAGAAGCGGGGTGGTTTTTGCCGCAATTTTCTCCCCAAAAAAAATTATCAGCAGGAGAAATGGGTTATGTGGCTCTTGGATTGAAAAACCCGGAGGCGGTGCGCATCGGGGATACAATAACCTCCGGTTCGATTCGCAATTCTAATTTTAAAATTGAACCGCTTGAGGGCTATCAAGAACCAAAGCCGGTCGTTTTCACCAGCGTTTTTACCCGCGACTCAAACGATTGGGCTATTTTAAAAGACTCTTTAATGCGGCTCAAGCTCAACGATGCTTCGCTTTTTTTTGAACCAGAATCAAAGTCTTTTTTGGGCAAGGGTTTCCGCTGCGGATTTTTGGGGCTTTTGCACGCTGAAATAATAACTGAGAGGTTAACAAGAGAATTCGGACTTGATCTGGTCGTGTCTTCTCCTTCTGTAATCTATAAAATCATCGATCGGAACGGAAAAGAGGTGATGATTTATAATCCCGAACAATGGCCGCAAGAATCTGAAATAGGGGAAATATACGAACGCTTTGCGGAAGTAAAAATAGTTTCTCCCCAAAACTTCTTAAGTCCTGTTTTAAAACTTTTAAAAGAGCTTCAGCCCAGCGTTGAAATGCTCAGCCAGTCAAGATACATATTGAAAGTTAAAATGCCGTTAAGAGAAGTAATCATCGGTTTTTACGACAGATTAAAAAGCGTCAGCCAGGGATATGCCTCAATGGATTATAAAATCTTAGACTGGCAAAAATCAGAACTGGTTAAGCTCGAATTTCTTATCGGAGGAAGAGTGCAGGAGCCCATCTCAAAGATTGTTCCCAAAAAAGACTCTTTTAACGAAGGAAAAAAAATAGCGGAGCTTTTGAAAGATGTTTTGCCCGCCCAGCTTTTCGAACTGCCCGTTCAGGTCCGAGCTCATGGCAGAATTCTTGTCCGAAAGACCATAAAAGCGAAAAGAAGAGACGTTATTGCGCCTCTTTACGGGGGCGATTATACCCGGAAAAAGAAGCTTTTGGAAAGGCAAAAAAGGGGCAAGAAAGAATTAAAAGAAAAAGGACAGTTTTCAATATCGCCCGAAGTTTTTTGGAAGATTATCAAAATCGACTGATTTTTGAAAAACCAAAAATTTTCCTCCGGCCAAAATATATTTATTGGTCTTGCTGGTGAAGGTTAATCAGGCCAAAAAATGATTGAGGCGTCTGCTCGTCAAAATATGATACATTCCCGGCGGGGTTTACTTTTTTTAAACCTCGGATTATTATTGAAAGAGAACGCTTAGAATCGAAGCGAACATCGAGATAATTACGAAAAAGATTATTATCCCCCAGGTAATTTTGATAATTTTTTTAGAACTGATCTTTGGCATATTATTATGTTATCAAAAAAATATTATAAAAAAAAGACGGCAAGAGAAGATATTTTCGCGGTTTTATTGATTTCAATGCTCGGGGCTTTCATAATCCTGATGCTTTTAATAAGCAATGTAAGGCTTTATTCCAGGAATTACGATCTGAGAAAAAAATCCGCTGATCTGCACAGGGAGCTTTACGGACTTGAATCAAAAAATGAAGAATTGGAAAATCTTTTTATGCAGGCATCCCAGAAGGATCATTTGGAAAAAATTATTCGCGAGAAGGGCTTATATAAAAAGCCCGGGGAAGAAGTGATTGTTATAATCCCCTCCGAGCCGCCCCAAAAATTTGAAGATCTAGGAACGCCCGAAAGCCGGAATGCTTGGGATAAAATTCTTGAATATTTCAAAAATATTTTTGAATAAAATCAAACCGCCCGCGGGTGTCGTATAACGGCTATTATATTGCTTTCCCAAGGCAAGGACGGCGGTTCGACTCCGCTCACCCGCTTCTTTTTCCGCCGCCTTAGCTCAACGGCAGAGCAATCGCTTCGTAAGCGATAGGTTGTCAGTTCAAATCTGACAGGCGGCTTTCCAAAAAGATTTTTGCAGGTTAATATTAAAAATAAATTTAAAAAAATATGAATGAAAAATCTCAAATTGAAAATGTCAAAGCGCAGTTCGAAGCATTAATTCACTGTCTTTGACCTTGAAAACAGAAAAAAAGAGCTGGCGGATTTGGAGGGCGAACTTGAATCGCTTTATAATGTTAAGGATTTTTCCGATGCTGAAAAGATAAAAGATATTTCAAAATACATAGCGCAGCTTAAAAATTTTATTGGAAGCTGGAATAAGATAGGCGCGGAAATAAAAGATCTGGAAGAGCTTTATTCTTTGGGCAGGGAAGACGGGGATTATCAGGAAGAATTTGAAAAAAACATCAGCTCGCTGGAAGAAAGAATAAAAAAGCAAAAGATCAAAAGTTTTCTTTCGGGAGCATACGACAGATTTGACGCTGTTTTGGAAATAAAAGCCGGAGCCGGCGGAAAGGACGCGCAGGATTGGGCAACCATGCTTTCGCGGATGTATCAGCGCTATGCTGAAAAAAACGGATTCAAAACTAAAATTTTAAGCATTTCTTTCGGAGATCCCGGTCCCGAAGGAAGAATCGGAACGAAAGAAGCGATTTTGGAAATAAGCGGCGAATACGCCTACGGAATATTAAAAAAAGAGCACGGAGTCCATCGTTTGGTAAGGGTTTCTCCTTTTTCCGCCCAGAATTTAAGACACACTTCTTTCGCCCTTGTTGAAGTTATGCCGTCGTTTGGAAAAACAGATCAGAAAGAAATTGAAATAAATCCAAGCGATCTTGAAACAGACACCTATCGGGCTTCCGGCCCCGGAGGTCAATATGTGAATAAAAGAGAAAGCGCAGTAAGGATTACCCACAAGCCGACCGGAATTGTCGTGGCTTGTCAAAGCGAAAGACTGCAGGGAAAAAACAGGGAAACAGCAATGAAAATTCTTTGCGCAAAGCTTTTCCAGCTCAAAGAAGATCGGGAAAAAAAGAAAATAAAAGATATAAAAGGAAAAAGAATTTCTCCGGAATGGGGCAGCCAGATCAGATCTTATGTTTTGCATCCATATAAGCTTGTAAAAGATTTAAGAACCAAAATTGAAGATAAGGGCGTGGAAAAAGTTCTGGATGGAGATTTGGATGCGTTCATAGAGGCAGAAATCATTTTTAAAAAAGAGTAATTATGATATCTTTTCAAGACATCACCAAGGCTTATCAAAAAGACATCGTCGTCCTTAAAGATATTAATTTTACGATAGAAAAAAACGAATTTTTAACCATAGTCGGAAAATCCGGCGCGGGAAAAACAACGCTGATAAAACTTCTTTTGCGCGAAGAAAGTCCGACATCGGGGGAAATCTTTTTTGAAGGAAAAAAAGTAAGCTCGATCCGCAAAAAAGATCTTCCGATATATCGCCGAAGGATCGGAGTGGTATTCCAAGATTATAAGCTTTTGCCCACCAAAAACGTGTTTGAGAATGTTTCTTTCGCCATGGAAGCGATAGGAGCTTCTGAAGCTGAAATTAAAAGAGATGTAAATCAGGTTTTAGAAATAGTGGGGCTTGAAGAGAGGATGAATAATTTTCCAAGAGAGCTTTCGGGCGGAGAAAAGCAGAGAGTGGCAATTGCCCGGGCGCTTATTGTCCGCCCCGACGTGATTGTTGCCGACGAGCCGACCGGAAATCTTGATCCATATCATTCAGAAGACATAATTGATCTTTTATGCAAGATTAACCAGCTTGGAACAACCATTATCTTGGCCACCCACGACAGGGCGATTATAAGCAGGTGGAAAAAAAGAATAATAGTTTTGGACAATGGAAGCTTGATCAGAGACGAAAAATCGGGTAATATAATTTTTTAAACATGTTTGCCCCTCTAAAAAGGATATTTAAAAGCGCGCTAAAAAATTTTGAAAGGCAGACAGCCCTGCACGTTGCCACCATTTTTATTCTTGCGATAGCCATTTCTATTCTAACCTCTCTTTTTCTCTTCAGAAGCGCGATAAATTACCTCGTGTTAGAAATTCAAAAAAAGATTGATGTAAGTGTTTATCTTCAGCAGGACGCGTCCTTGTCGGAAATAGAAAAAATTCAAGAGGGAATCGCCTCTCTTGAAGACATCCAAGAAGTGGAATATGTTTCATCCCAGGAAGCGCTGATAAAGTTTAAAGAAAGGCACAAAGACGATCCTCTTATTATCGAGTCGGTTGAAGTCTTGGGCCAAAATCCTTTTTATCCATCGCTTAACATCCGCGCGAGAACGTCAAATCAATACGCGTCTGTGCTGGCCTATCTGGATGGCGATGATTTTCAAGACGTTGTGTATAAGGTTGATTATATCAAGAAAAAAACCATTATTGATAGAATTTTTTCTTTTACTTCAAATATCAGCTTGATGGCGATATTTTTAAGCGTCTTTTTGGGGGCGATAGCCGTTTTAATGGCTTTCAACACGATACGCACGGCAATCAAAGATTCAAGCGAAGAAATAACGATAATGAAGCTGGTCGGCGCGTCAAACTGGTTTATTCAGGGACCGTTTATACTGCAGGGAATTATATGCGGATTAGTCGCCGCGCTTGCTGTTTTTATCTTTTTTGCCGCAATTGTTTATTTTGCCGCGCCCAAGATTATATCTCTTACCGGAGGGTTCAACGCTTTCGCCTGGTTTGGTCAAAATATTTTTAACCTTTTTCTTATTCAATTCGGCGGCGGCTTGATTTTAAGCGCTATTTCAAGCATAATCGCAACCAGAAAGTATTTATAACATTTTTAATGCGGGGTGGTGGAATTGGTAACACGTCGCGCTCTGGACGCGAAGACTCTAGGTTCGAGCCCTAGCCCCGCAGCCATTTAGTAAAGTTTGCCTTTCCCGCCTCGCTCGGGGCTTCGCCCCTCGCTTCGGCAAACGAATTTTCAAGCAATTTCCAAGGGTTTTTGTATTCTACAAAAACCGCCCGCTC
>CAZXXF010000005.1:0-28640 GCA_964644805.1 uncultured Candidatus Saccharibacteria bacterium
CGCGCGCGCCATTATTATAAAGAAACGATGTTCCTATCCAGTTAGTTCCGTTATGCCTCATTGTTTGTCCAAACGTGCCCGGAGGCATAGTGCCTGCAGGAAGAGATTGCCAAGTGCCGACTCCTGACGCGTCGGATATAAGGGCATTTCCTTCCACAGCGCCCGTGGTGAGCTGAAATCCGGTTGTTTTTATTGTCCCGGCAACATCTAATTTTTCAGAGGGGATCGCCACCCCGATGCCCAATTTTTGAGTTGAATCATCCCACACGAGATCGCTGTTTCCGGAGATTGAAGAGGCCGAATTCCAAAAAGCGATCTGGCCTGCGACTCCGCTTCCGGTGATTCCTCCGGAAGTCAAATCATGCTTTGTGCCGCTTTCGTCCATATAATAAAGCTTGTTATCCGTTCCAACATAGATTTTTCCAAAATCGGCAGTCGCGGTTGGATCCGCCGCTTCGGCCATGCTGAAAATTCCTGAAATGGTTAATGCCTCATTCGGGCTTGAAGTGTTAATTCCGATTTGGGACGAATCCTGAAAAAGAACGGAATTGCCAAGAGTTGAATTCGCAGTCCAGATGGGCATATAATTCGCGCTGCCCGTTCCCCTTATTCCGGCCGCGGCCGCCGCAAAAAACATCGGAATCTGGGTTGTCAGCTCGCTTAAACACTTCCCTCCGCTCATATCGGTGCATACATCTCCGGTTGCCTGAATTTTTCCTTTCACGTGAAGAGCATACTTTGGATCTTCCATCCCGATTCCAACATTGCCGCCGGGTTGCCCGCTAACAAAAAGGTTAGGAGTGGAAAAATCTCCGAGCGCTTTTATTTTTCCGGAGGGATCAATGCTTAGCGCGACTCCGCCCAAATATAAATCCTCAATCGAGGCGTTTCCGATCCTGTTTTGAGAAATAAATTTAGCAAGGCGGTTCAATGTTCCGCCCGGCGTGATCACTTCGCCCGCCGCGCCGATGCAGTTGCCGCTGCTTAAGCAAACAATGCCCGACTGATCGGGAAAGACATATGATCTTTGGGCGCTGATGCCGGGCGCGGTTAAAGCCGCGCCGAAATCATTTTCGGAAAGGTCCAAAGATGGCGTTTTTATTCCTTCTTTTACATCCAAAGAACTGCCGATATATGTTTCCGCGTTTATTGTCAGATAATTCGCTCCCTCAAAAAATAAAGATTTCTGATCTTGGCTTTCTGGAAAAGAAGTTGTCCCCGGAACCGCTGACGGCTGTCGAGCCATGCGCAATTCCCGGCTTTCGGGATTAAAAACCGATAATGCCAATTTCCCAAAAGAAGCCGCAAGATTTGAAAGGATATTTTTGTTTTCAAAACCGCTGATATTGGCGATCAGAACCGCAAAAATTATAAAAGAAAAAGCGGTTACCGCTATTGAGACGCCCGATGTTCTCAAAAAATTTTTAACGGCTTCTGAAAATATGAGGTTTTCTTTTTCCGCCCGCGGTCCAATTGCAAATCCTTTTGATTTTATAACAAAACTTTTTTCGTTTGAAATTTCTTCACTCTGCATTGTAAGAGCGTTCTGTTTTTTTAAATCAGCTGCACTTTCAAAACTTCCGTCATAGCGCATATATATAGGAAGTGTGTTTTTGAGCTGATTTTCTTGAAGATAAAAAATATTTTCTTCTTGCCCTATTTTTCCGTTTTCTTTTTTAAACCTTTTTAATGCTTGTATGCTTTTTCCCGCTTTCAATTCCCTGTCTATTTCCACAAGCATGTCTGTCACGCTTTCGGGATATGCCGCCCCCGGCGGCTCTCCGTTAAAAGATTTGCGAATCGCGTGAGGAATAAGGCCTATCTTCGTATAGTAGCGCAATCGGTTATTGGGATCTCCGTTGCCAAAATCAACTCCGAGCTTTTTAGCCCTGACTACCAACTCTTCCGCGCTTATTATTTTTTGATTTTCTTCCATAAGCTCTATCCCGCGAGAAGTCTAAAAAATCAGCTTCTCGTCACGGGAAACTTTATAAATCATTATATTATAATATCGCAAAGCCAAAATAGCCGTCAACAAAAAAAGCTGTGGAAAACTCTATTTTATAAAGAATAGTGAGCGTTGATTTTTCCGCGGCTGGGCTTGAGGTTTTTGAAGCTATATTATCTGTTTTTTTTCTTTTGGGATGCCAAAGTGCAGGTTCTTTTCGTTCTTTCTGCCCTCAATTTTAAATTGATGGTTGAGCCGGCGATTTTTTTTAACTTTTTGGCAGAATGGTCAGAGCATTTTATCTGGTCCAAGGCCCTTAATCGGTCCAGGTCCGTATTTAAAAAGCTTTTTAATCGATTTGCGGAAGGATAGCCCAATGCCTTCCAAATGGCAATCAATCCTTTAATAATATTTTCACCGTAAATTAATTTCTTTTTTTTTCTTTGAAAATTTGTTTTTAAATAGCCCTTGTTTTTTATCTTTCTTATAACATAATTTCTGTTTTGACCCGCAAGCTGGCAATAATCATCCAATAATTTGGTTTTTTCCTTTTTGGAAAGGGAAAAGTAGCCCCTTTTTCTGATAAGCGCTTCAAGATATTGATTTCTAGCGCCCATATTCATCATAAATTTTATCTACTTGATTACTTTTTAAATTATTTATTCTTTTAGATCGCTTACGTTTTATATTATTAAGCTCATTTTTTGATTTCCCGCGACAGAAAAAACGGTTCCCTGTTATTTTTATTATTAATCATTCAGAATTTATGTCAACCTAATTTGAAAAAATCACAAAACGCTGAAAAAAATATCGCCTATTTTCAAGAAGGAGAAAAAATCGGGGACCAAAAATATTGATCAGGGGAAAGAAAAAATTATTGTCTGATTTTGGAAACAATTTTATTCGGATCCGAATTACTGCTATAATTATTTAACATCGCTAATTTCAATGCTCCCAAGAAACTAATTTACAAAAATGGAAAAAATGCGCGATAAAAAATTAACGATAAAAGTCTTTGTTTTTTTATTTGGAATAACCGCGACGATTCAAACTATTTTCGCCCAATCGTCGCCTCTTCAAGTGGCGGCTTATTTCGAAATAAAAGACGATCAGAAAAACTTCGGGGACATAGTGGTGAAAGACGGGGGAAATTTATTCGTGGCAAAACAACCCTATGATGCAAAAATTTTCGGAGTAATTGCCCGATCTCCGGTGCTAATTTTTAACAAACCCACGGCCGAATCCATGCCGGTCGTATATTCGGGCGAAGCCCTTGTAAGGGCGAGCAACAAAAAAAGCCCCATTAAAAAGGGTGACTTTATTACCTCTTCCGAAACGCCGGGGGTGGGCCAAAAAGCGGTTGGCCCCGGATATGTTTTGGGAAGAGCTTTGGAAGATTTAACAGACGACAAAGAAGCTGTCAGGGTTTGGATCAGCGTTCAGTATTTAAATCCCGCGCCAACCAAATCTTTGATTAATGACGCTTTAAATGTTTTTCTTTTGGGGCTGAAAAACCCGATGAACCTTCCTGATGTTTTAAGATATCTGTTCGCCCTGATTATCGGGGGCATTAGTTTTGTTTTAGGATTCTTATCGTTTGTCAGGGCCCTGCGAAAAAGCATAGAAGGAATAAGCAGAAATCCGCTCGCAAAAAAAACTATTTTGGGCGCGATGATGATCAATCTTTTGGGCGTTTTTATCTTAACCGCGGCTGGACTGGTTTTGGCCGTCTTTGTTATAATGTATTAAGAAAAATGCAAAATTCAAAGTCCGAAATTCAAAGTTACAAATTACAAACAAATCAAAAATTCAAAAGTCAAAATGCAAAATTACAATTCAAAATTCAAAATAGAATTCAATAATCGGCGCGGGCGTTTTGACAATGAAAGAAAAAAGATAGTTTTACATTTTTAATTGTCATTTTGAGATTTGAGGTTTGCATTTTGGAATTTATTATATTGTTAATTTAAATTTTTCGTTTTGCACCTTAATCTTAAATAACTAAAATATGGATTTTTATTCGTTAAACCCCCTGCTGTTATTCTTCGGAGCCGTTTTTTTCGCGGGAGCAGTCGCTTTAATTTTAGTTTGGGGCAAAAATTTTTCGGGGAAAAATAAAATCGGGGTCCTTGGAAACAATAATTTGATTTTAAAGGCGTCCGATTCCTTCCAAAAAGAATTGGAATATTTGATAAAACAAGAAATGCAGAAAAACCTTTCGGAAATAAAAAAAAGGAATCTTGATGCTCTTGAAAAAATAATCAAAGACATGGAATCTTCAATGTCAGAAACCCGCAGGGCGATAAGCGCGGAAGAAGAAAAAATAAAAAAAGAAATGCTTGAAATTTCCAAATCGGCCGCGGAAACAAAAAACCGCTTCGCCCAAGACGCCCAAAAAAATATCTCGTCATTTGCCGTTGAAATTAATAAAGAACTGGCCAATCTCTCCGGAGCCGGACGGGCGGCTGAAAAAACAATCGTAGAAGAGGCGAAAAAACGCGCCACGGAATTAAGCAGGGATATCTCGGGAGAAATGTCTAAAACATACAAATCGGCCGAAGAAACACTGGCTCGGATAATCAAAGAGGCGCAGAAAGAAATAGAAAACTACAAGCGGGAAAAGATGGAGGAAATTGATCAAAAAATTTATAAAATCTTGATTGAAATCAGCAGGAATGTAATCGGAAAAGCGATTGATTTTTCAACCCACGAAGAATTAATAATCCAAGCCCTAAATCAAGCCAAAAAAGATGGACTTTTTGAATCTTAATGAAAACGATTTTGATTTTTTGCTGGAAAAAATCCAGACAAAAGAGGATGTTTTGTCGTTGATAGAAGAAATAAGTGGGCTGCAAAACACGATTTTTAAAAATCAGGGAGGGAAAAACGGAATCTTCAAAAAAGAGATTTATGACTCGGATTTAAAAAAGCGCGTTATTAAAATGGAGGGCGGGGAGATGAAAAACCAAAAAGAAATTCTTTCCTTTCTTGAAGAATTAAAAACACGCGCCCTAAGCTTGCCCTCAATAAGACTAAAATTCGCTTTTCGGCCATCAGGCGAATTTTTAAAAAAAACTGGAAGCTGGCTTAAAAAGGAAACGGGCAAAAAAATCATTCTGGAAACAATCGTCGATCAAAAAATTATCGGAGGGTTGATCCTAGAATACTCGGGAAAGTATGCCGATTTTTCTCTTAGAAAAAAGTTGGAAAATCCCGTAATTTTAGGAGATTCTCAATAATATGAAAGATTTTAAAGCTTGCTTAGACGAAACCGGGGAGGTAGGACATATTGTTTCCATCGCCCACTCTGTAATTTACGCTTCGGGACTTCCTTCGTTAAAAATCGGAGAAGAAATAATCACTGAGGGAGGAAAAAGAGGGATCGTTCACGGGCTTAGCAAAAGAGGCGCGGAAATTTTAATTTTTGACACTAAGGGGCTAAAAACCGACGAAGCGATCGCGCGAACAGGACAATCTTTCCGAATACCGGCAAGCGAAAGCTTGTTGGGGCGGATAATTAATCCGCTGGGAAAACCGATTGACGGGCTGGGGCCCATAATCGGCCGGAAGGAACTTGTTTCCGTCCAAAACGCCGCCCCGAAAATAACCGAAAGAGCAAGAGTTAACAGGCCGCTTGAAACTGGGGTTGTTATTGTAGATCTTTTGGTGCCTATCGGATACGGACAAAGAGAACTTGTAATCGGAGACGAAAAAACGGGCAAATCAACGCTGCTTTTGCAGTCAATTGTCAGCCAGGCGAAAAAAAACGTCGTTTGCGTTTATGTTCTGATAGGCAAAAGAAGCTCTGACGCCAAAATGATAGAAGATTATCTAAAAGAAAGGGGCGTTTTTGAAAGCGTGACAATGATTGTCGCCTCGCCCGACAACCCGGCCACTGTGGTTTATTTGGCTCCCTACTCGGGAATGGCGATAGCGGAATATTTCCGCGACATCGGCAAGGATTCAATAATAATTCTTGATGATTTAAGTTCCCACGCCAAAGCATATCGCGAAATTTCACTGCTTTTAAAAAGAATTCCCGGCAGAAGTTCTTACCCGGGAGATGTTTTTCATATTCACGCGGAATTGATGGAGAGGGCTGGAAATGTGGGCCAAGGAAAAAACAAAGAAACCAGCATAACGGCCTTTCCGGTGGCGGAAACATTAGAAAATGAGATAGGAGGATATATCCAAACAAATCTTATGGCCATGACCGACGGGCATGTTTTTTTTGATATCAACGAACACCGAAAAGGCAGGCGGCCGGCGATAAACGCCTTTCTGTCGGTTTCAAGGGTCGGAAATCAGACAAAAAATCAGATAGAAAGAGAATTGGCCGGATGGATCAGGAAAAAGATGGCCGAATATCAAAAAGCTTCGGAAGTCGCCCAGTTCGGGGCGGACCTGCCCGAACACACGAAACAGACAATTGAATTAGGAGAGAAAATATACGCCCTTTTTAACCAGAATCCGCACGCGATAATGCCGCGCGACCTTCAATTAATTATATTCGGGTTGCTGCTTTCCGGATTTTGGGAAGAAAAAAGCGTTGAAGAAGTCCAAAAAAGCGTGGAAGAGCTGTTGAAGGCGCACAAAAGAGGAAGTTTCGCGGAAATAAGCGGTAAAATAAAAAGCGTAAAAAGCATGGCCGATTTAATTGTTATCATAAAAAACTCATTCAGCATATTCTATGCATCAATTGGCAGAAATTAAAAGAAATCTGGAAACCATCCAGACGATCAGCACCATTACTACCGTTTATCAAGAAACATCAAGGATGAAGATGAATCAAATAAGGGATGGCGTTTTGGAAACAAGAAAATTTTTGGAAGGAATTTCTTCCGTTCATTATCGGGCAAAAAAATCTTACGCTTGGAAATCAAAAAAAGAAAACCGAGATATTTCTTTTTTAAGGCGCAATAAAAAAACCGTAATTGTTTTCCTTTCTTCCAACGAGCGTTTTTACGGGAATTTAATTGCCGAAATATGGCGCAATATTTTAAATCACTTAAATGATAACGAGGCGGATCTTTTTGTAACCGGCAAGATCGGGCGGACATTGGCTGAAAACGCGCGACAGAGAATAAAATTTGAATACTCCTATTTAAGCGACGAAAAAACGGCAATACAGGAAGTAAGGCCCATAATTGATTTTATAAAAAAATACGAAAAAATATTGGTAATGCATGGAAAATTTCTGACGACTCTCCTTCAAAAACCCTTTGCGAGCAATGTTGCCACAAGCATTAACCTAGAAGAAGGCGATGAAAAAAGCCCCTCGATAAAAGATTATCTTTTTGAGCCATCTCCGCGGGCGATTCTTGAATTTTTTGAAACAGAAATGATTTCCGCCCTTTTTAACCAAGCGCTCTTGGAACATCGGCTCTCAAAATACGCCGCGAGAATGATCGCAATGTATCAGGCGAATGAAAATATCAAAAACGAACAAAAAAAATTAAAAAAACTGCAAAAGCAGATAACCAGAGAGTTATTGAATAAAAAACAATTAGAAGCATTCAGCGGATTTGGCTTATGGACAAAAAATTGAAAAAAAATGGAAAAAACCTCGGAAGAGTGGTGGCAATGCGGGACGACATAATAGAAATAGAGTTTCATTATGAACATCTTTCCCCAAAAGAACTCTTAACAATTCAGGGCAAAGAGGAGGTTTTGCTGGAGGTCCACAGCGCAATAAGCGAGAGTATTTTTTCCTGCATCGTGCTGACGAATCCGGAAAAAATTTCCAGAGGAGATGTTATAAAAAGACTGGGCAAAACCTTTGAAATTCCGGTGGGCCAAGAATTGCTGGGAAGAGTAGTCGATATTTTCGGGAATCCGATAGACGGACTGCCTGAAATTAAAACAGGCGAAAAAAAATCAATCTACGGGTCTCCTCCTCCATATGAAAACTTATCTTCCACAAAAGATCTTTTTGAAACCGGCATTAAGGTGATTGATTTTTTTGTCCCCTTAAGGGCGGGGGGAAAGCTTGGAATATTCGGGGGGGCGGGGCTTGGAAAAACAATTCTTCTTTCGGAATTGATGCACAATATAGCTTTTTACCGCAAGGGAGTTTCTGTTTTCGCGGGAATCGGAGAGCGTATCAGAGAAGGACATGAACTTTACGAAACATTGAAAGAAAACAAAGTTTTGCCGTCGGTCGCCTTGATTTACGGCAATATGAACGAAAGAGCGGCAATAAGATTCAAGGCGGGATTTTCAGCGATAACAATCGCCGAGTATTTCCGGGATTTTTACGGACAAAACACGCTCTTTTTCGTGGACAACATATACAGATTTCTCCAAGCGGGCAACGAACTTTCGACCCTGCTCTCTATCATCCCCTCTGAAGACGGATATCAGCCAACGCTTGAAAGCGAAATCGGCGCGCTGGAGGAAAGAATCGCTTCCACCCAAAACGCATCAATAACCAGCATACAGGCGGTATATGTTCCGGCAGACGACATAAGCGATGCCGGGGTTCAGGCGATTATATCTTATTTTGACTCGATGCTGGTTCTTTCCAGAGATGTATATCAGGAGGGAAGATATCCGGCAGTTGATATTTTGGCTTCGTCTTCTTCTCTGGCAAATCCATCTACCCTTGGAGTAATCCATTACGAAACCCTTATAGAATCAAAAAGGATTCTGGAGCGGCATAAATATCTCCAAAGGATAGTTTCTATAATCGGGGAGGCGGAGCTTTCAATACAAGACAAGGTCATTTTCCGCAGGGCAAAAAAGCTTCTTAATTTTATGTCGCAAAATCTTTTCACGGTAAGCGATCAAACAGGGGTTGGCGGAAAACATGTCTCCAAAGAAAAAACAATAGAAGGAGTAAGGGCTATCTTATGGGGGAAGGTTGATCATCTGCCGGAAGCCGCATTTTTCAATATTGGAGATTTGGATGAATTAAGAAAATAACCTCAAATTTTTCGCATGCAAAAAGATTTTCTTGATTTAAATATTTTTTGGTCGCCTGCGATGGGAAAAAAACAATTCAAGGAAAAAGTGGCGGCAATATCGTGCCAAAACAATCTTGGCGATTTTGATATTTTGCCGGGACATATCAATTTTATCACCCTTATATTCGAAAAAATCACCATTCATCTTCTGAATAAAGAAAAAATAAGCCACGATTTTAAAAGAGGCGTGCTTGAAGTAAGCGAAAATAAGGTTAATGTTTTTTTGGGCTTTTAGGGAGGAACGGAGTTCAATCAAGGCGAGGGAACAACGGTTCGCTTTTTTTGTTTTTGATTTGGTTTAAAATTTTCTCTGAGGTCTGGGGCAAAAATGGTTCAAGCAGGGTGGAAATGTTTTTTAAAACAAGGGTCAAAGCGCCCATAATTTTTTGATTTTTGATTCTTAATTCCTGACTGGCGTCTTCCCATGGTTTTTCTTTCTCAATAATTTTATCGCAAAATCCGGTTAAATCCCAAATGATTTTTAGGGCGTCATTAAATTTAAACTCATCCAGCACCTTGTGATAATTCTCCCGCGACTTGTTTATTAATGTTTGGAATTTGGAATCTGGAATCTGGAATCTGGAATTTGATTTAGCGGCCATTGTGATTACCCTTGAAACGAGATTTCCTAAACCAGCCGCTAAATCGGCATTATATCTCTTCTTAAATTTATCGCAAGAGAAATCCAAATCGTCAAAAGGAGAGGCCTCTCTCAGAAGGAAATATCTGACCGCATCAGCTCCGTATCTTGCGGCAAGATCTTCGGGAGACACCACATTGCCCAAGGACTTAGACATTTTCTGGCCGTTTACCGTGACATATCCGTGAACAAATAATCTATCGGGCAAAGAAATCCCGGCAGAAAGCAGGACGGCGGGCCAATAAACAGCATGAAATGCGAGAATCCCCTTTCCGATAATATGGGTCTTGTTTTTATTTTCCTGCCACCAATCATTAAACCTTTTTTGATCTTTTCCGTAACCCAAGGCGCTGATATAGTTTATAACCGCGTCAAACCAGCACCAAAACCTCTGGGAATGGTCATCCGGAACGGATATCCCCCAATTTTTGGCCCTTTTTGAAGAACGTGAAACGCAAATATCTTCCAGCCCTTTGTTGATAAATCCCAAGACTTCATTTTTGCGCGACTGGGGAATAATTTTCAACACGCCGCTTTCTATTAATTTTTTAAGTTTTTTTTCGTATTTAGAAAGCTTAAAAAAATAATTTTCTTCTTCTACCAGTTCCGGTTTTGTTTTGTGCTCCGGGCACAATCCATCAACCAGCTCTTCCTTTTTATAAAACTGTTCGCACCCGACGCAATAAAGCCCTTGGTATTTCTTTTTATAAGCGTCTTTCTTGCAAAGCTCCCACATTTTTTGAACCGCGCTAACATGCCTTTCCTCGGTTGTGCGGATAAAATCGTCAAAAGATAAATTCAGCGCTCCCTTTAAAGACCGGAATTTCTCCGCATTTTTTTCCACAAAATCTGATACGGGCATGCCGGCTATTTCCGCGGCTTGAATAATTTTTAATCCATTTTCGTCCGTGCCGGTCAAAAAGAAAACTTCATCTCCTCGCGCCCGATAATGGCGCGCCAAAACATCTGCCTGAATGATCTCCAAAGCAAATCCCACATGAGGCGAAGAATTAACATAAGGAAGGGCGGTTGAAATATAAAATTTTTCCGCTTTTTTCATTTTTTAATATTCTTTATGATAACAACAAACTCCCCCATTGTTTTGTTTTTTTCTAATTTTTGAATTATTTTGTCAATTTTTCCCCGGTATATTGATTCAAATTTTTTGGTCAATTCGCGGCCGACAACTAATTCCAGGTTTTTATCGAGGACGGCAAGATCGTGAAGCGTTTTTAAAATGCGATGGGGCGATTCATAAACGATAACCGGGCATTTGGATTCAATTATTTCTCTAAAAAATTTTTGCCTTTTGTTTTTGCGGGGAGGAAATCCCAAAAATAAAAATTTATCCATAGAAAATCCAGCAATGGAAGCAATCGCGGTTATGGCCGAAGCTCCGGGTATCGGAATAATCGCTGTTTCCTCTCCAAGTCGGATTAAGATTTCTTCAATCAGATTGTTTCCGGGATCGGAAATTCCCGGGGTTCCCGCGTCAGAAACAAGGGCTAAGTTTTTTCCCCCTTTTAACAGCGATAAAATATGTTCCGTTTTCTTTGTTTTTGAGTGCTGATGATAGCTGATTGCCGGTTTTTGAATTTTATAAAAATCCAAAAGAATTTTTGTTTTTCTTGTATCCTCGCAAAGCACAAAATCTGCTTCTTTTAACGCCTCTGCCGCCCTGAAAGAAAAATCTTTTAAATTTCCGATGGGAGTAGCGATTATGTAAATTTTAGACATCGGATTCCTCTTTTTTTTCAAAAATACCCCTGGCAAACTCAAAAAGCATGCCGGCCATAGGAATCGCCAAAATGGCGCCAAGCAATCCCCATAGTTTTGAACCTATCAGGATTGATCCCAAAACTAAAACCGGCGACATCCTCAGAAACTTCTTGCTTAAAACCGGAAGAAGAATCTGGCTTTCTATCTGCTGAATGAGAATAAAAATTAAAAGGAAAATAAACGCTTTCGGAGGAAAAGTTATGGCGATGAAGACCGTTATCAGGAAGCAGGCAAAAAGAGGACCTATCGCGACAATAATGTTTGAAATGCCGGCGAGCAAGCCAAAAAGCGCAAAATATCTCACATCTAAAACGAAACAGGATATAGCCGTCGCCGCCCCGACATAAAACGCGCCGAGAATTCTCGTCGCGAACCATAAAGATATGTTTTTCTGAACTTTTATCCAAATATTTAAAAATTTTTCACGATATTGTTTTGGAGCAGCAAGGGCGATTATTTTTTCTATTCCCCCGCCCTCAAGAGAAATAAAAAATGCTATGGAGAAAATGGCAAAAATCCTGATAATCCCGCCAAAAAAAACGCCAAGGGCGGCAAAAATATTAGCTGAAGCGGCTAAGAGGGTATTTTCCAGAAGGCCTATAAAATTCTGGAAGCTGTCTATCGTGGAAATTTTCAATATTTTCAAAACTGGCAGCGCTTTCTCAAAATAATCGGGAAAGTTTAAAACAAAAAAGCGCAATTCAGAAACAAGGGGGGGCGCTATTTTATAGATAAAGACGCCCAGAAGCGCAAAAATGCCAAAATACATCAATATTGCGGCGATAATTCTCGGAATTTTCCTTTTCTGCAAGAAATTAATCGCCGGATTGAACAAAACCGATATTATCAGGGCAAACAAAAACCAGCCGAGAATGTCCTGCACAAGGAATAAAAAATATAAAACGCCGCAAGCGACGGCAATTCTAAAAATTGTAATCCAAGAAATATCAAATGATTTTTTTTGTGTTTCTTTTTCCATCAAAATGCTTTAATTTTTTTAAATATCGGATTCTTTTCCAAATTCGGACCTATCGCCGCCAAATTAAGACAATTTGGGCGAAATATGTCTTTTCCTGCCTTTAAAATATCAGATTTTCCGACTTTTTCAATTCTTTGGAATATTTCTTCCGGGGTTTCAATGCGTTTTTTAAGAATTTGCTGCAATCCGCAAAACATGGCCAAAGAATCCGAAGATTCGAGCGACAAGGCGAACCTCCCCTGAAAATATTTTTTTGCCTTGGCCAACTCTTCCTCTGAAATCCCATTTTGCGATATTTTTTTGCATTCTTTCAATATAATCTCTATCGCCTGCAAAATATTTTTGGAATCGAGCCCCGCCTTTATCAGTAAAAATCCTGAATCTGTCTCCGCCTCCACTTCAGAGGCAATATAATAAGCCCAGCCCCTCCTCTCTCTGATTTCCGTAAAAAGTCTGGAACTCATCATTCCTCCCAAAACTTCGTTTAACAGAATCAGGGAATATCTTTGGGGATGAAAAATATCATAAGCTCTCAATCCTAAACAAATATGGACCTGATCTGTTTTTTTATGGTTCAAAATCATTTCCGGCTTTGATTGATCGTTTCGGACTCGAAGCTTTTTGTTTTCTTTGCCCGATGGCACGCCTGAAAAATAAAAAGAAATCGTTTTTTTTGTTTTTTGAACGTCAAAATCTCCGGAAACACAAATAATTGTGTTTCTGGCGGTATAATATTTTTTAAAATATCCCAAAATTAATTTATTATTAATTTTGGAAATACTTTCTTTGGTCCCGGCAATGGGCCATCCGGCCGGCTGATCGCCATAAAGAAGCTCTTGAAACATAAGGCGAACTTTACTCATCGGATCGTCATTATACATGTTTATTTCTTCGATTATCACTCCCCGCTCTCTAATCGTTTCTTCCTCGCTGACAATGGAGTTGGTAAAGATGTCGTTAATCCATTCTATGGCTGAATCCACGAAATCAGAAGCAACCTTCGCGTAATATCCCGTATATTCTGTTGATGTAAAAGCGTTGAAAACTCCGCCCATCTTTTCAATCGCCTCCGCCACTTCTTTCGTGCTGGTTCTTTTGTGAGTTCCTTTAAAAAGCATATGCTCTAAAAAATGAGATATGCCGTTAACTTCTTTTTTCTCGTATTTGCTTCCGGCCCGGGTTAATAAAAGCACGGTTGCCGTATGGCCGTCAAAAATTGATTTTTTTTGAATTTTTCTTTTTAATCCCCGGGGGATTAAAAGAACTTTTATCCCGTTTTTCAGGCAATAAGTTTGGTACATATCCATGTTGCTTCAATTAAAATTTTCCGCGGGGAAAAATAAAGAATAAGCTTATTAAAAGCTTAATCAAAAAATTCTTTCAAATAATTGATCAGGTCTTGAGAGTTTACTCTCACCTGCTCCATTGTGTCGCGATTCCGGGCCGTAACGTCATCTTTATCAATGCTTTCAAAATCTACGGTTAAGCAAACAGGCGTGCCTATTTCATCCTGCCTTCTGTATCTTCTTCCAATAGATCCCGTTTCGTCGTATTGCGACATAAAGCGAGACTTAATCAATGAGTAAATTTCACCGGCTTTTTTTACAATTTCTTTTTTATTCTTCAGCAGGGGCAAAACCGCCACCTTAACGGGCGCTATGTTTTTATTTAAATTAAGCATTGATTCCGAATTTTTGACAGATTGGGTTGTTTTTGTTCTTCCGCCGGAAATCTCTTTGTACGAATCCGCCAAAAAAGCAAGCAAGCTTCTTTCAACGCCGACGGAGGTTTCTACTATGTGGGGAATATAATTTTCGCCCGAGTCCGGATCTTTATATTCCAGAGACTCTCCGCTGAACTGCTGGTGCCGAGACAAATCCCAATTTCCCCGGTTGTGAATGCCCTCTATTTCCTGCCAGCCGAAAGGAAATTTGTATTCCAAATCAATTTGTCTTTTGGCATAGTGGGCTCTCTTGTCCTCTGGGACCTCAACCATTCTTAAGCTTTCCCTTTTAACCCCGTATTTTAAATACCAATTAATTCTTTTTTCTTTCCATTGTTCAAAAAAAACGTCTGATTCTCTCGGGCTGCAAAACCACTGCATTTCCATCTGCTCAAATTCTCTCATCCTAAAAATGAAGTTTTTCGGCGTGATTTCGTTCCTAAACGCCTTTCCAATCTGGGCAATCCCAAAAGGAAGCTTTAAGCGGGAAGAGTCTAAAACATTTTTGAAATTCACATATATGCCCTGACAGGTTTCCGGCCTTAAATAAGCGGTTGAATTCTTGTCTTCAAGCGCTCCGACGAAGGTTTTCATCATTAAATTAAACTTTCTGGGCTCGGTCAGGCCGCCTCCGCATTGGACGCATTTTTTTTCGGAAACCTCTTCTGTTTTATATCGTTTGTGGCAATTCAAGCACTCCATTAGCTCGTCTGAAAATCCCGACAAATGACCGGAAGCTTCCCACACCCTCGGAGACATTAAAATGGAAGAGTCCAGTCCCACCACGTTATCGCTATTCCAAATCATCTCGCGCCACCAAGCTTCTTTTATGTTTCTTTTAATTTCGGCTCCAAGCGGGCCAAAATCATAGCAAGATCCAAACCCACCGTAAATCTGAGAGGAGGGAAAAATAATTCCTCTTCTTTTTGAAAGCGATATTATTTTTTCCAGCAAATCTTCCATTTTAATCTATTAATATTGGGCAACTAAGCCTTTTTCGCCAAAAAATTCCGTGCTCAGAGAAGAAAATGGGATAATAAGCTCTTTTCCGGTCCATTCGTCAAAAGCGGCTATCCGCGCCTGATTGATCAGGGGTGCGAATTGACCGACCTGATTGGCGCTTGGAGTAACGTTTATTTGAAAGGCTATTTGAAGGGGAATTTCGCTGCCAGACCCGGGGACAAGATCACCTATCTCCCAAATCAACTCTCTTGTTAGCGGCTCAAAAGTGAGTTTCTGCGGATTAACCTGTCCCGTGGGTTTTGCGTCTGGAGATAAAAACGCCCTCACTTTTACGCTCTTAAGCGGATTGTTGTAATTCCTTAATTTCCAAAGAATCGTCAAATAGGAGCTTTGTCCTGCGCGGAGGGGAACAGGACCTTTGCTTTGGAAAATTTCATCTTCGTAAAAAGCCATCTGGCTTAATTCCGCGCCGGGCCTCACTTTTGTCATAAATTGCTTTTTTACCTGACTTATCCTTATTTCGCTTTCAATGGACGGATTTTTAATTTCCGGAGAAAAATCCTTTTTGACATTAACCCAAAAATCAACCTCGCCCTCTTCTCCCACATCCAGAAATCTCAAGAAAGAAATTTTCCTGCCATCCCAGATAACAGAACTGTCTCCCGGACCGTATTCGCCCTGTTCGCTTTTAATGGTTGAAAAATCCAAAACGTCGCCCTTCAGCTTAACGACCAAAAAAAGATTCTGAAATGGCTGATCTCCGATATTTCTAAAAATAATATTATAATGGAGAAGATCACCCGGAGAAGCAATATAATCTTTACTTTCGTTTATCGTTTGGTCTATGTAAATGGACGGCTCCGCGATTTTTATTTTTTTAACCGCTTTTTTTAAAACGACATAATCGCCGCCGATCCACATTCCCAACTCTGCCTGAAACATTTTTTCCTGATTCATCTCTCCGCCAAGGTTTCCGTAAACAACGACTCTTCCGCCTTCGCCCTTATTTATAATAGGAATCGTCCACTCTCCTCTGGAAATTCCTTTGGGCTCGCCCCTTTCAAATGAAAAATCTTTGGGATATTCTATTTTCACCCTTGCGTCTGAAATGGGAAAATTAACGCTTGAAAAATAATTTAACGAAAACTTAAACGATGTTCCCGCTTCGGCAAGCGATGGTATGTCAAACTCAAAAGTCAGAGGAACAGAATTTAAGACAACCGCAGAGCTTGTTCTGGAAACATATTTTGCCTTAAGATTCTTGGGCCTGTAAGACATAATGACTTTTGCTTCTTTCGTGTCTCCTTCTTGCCCAAAAAGTCTTGCCCTGAATTTAAAAATTTTTTCTTCCCCGGGATAAAGACCAGATCCCATTTGAGAATCGTCTATTGTTCTCCTTAAAAGGAAGTCGTTGTCCGAGGGGAAAGAATTGGCGGGAAATTCAAATATGAGCTGGGGCTCTTCCAGCCGTATTTCCCCGTTGTTTTTTATCTTAACCAAATACTCGATTTCTTCCCCGACATTAACGCTTGAGGGAGAAACAATCTCCAATTTTAAAACGTCTTTGGAGTAGGAATTTTTCTGCCAATAGAAAAAACCGACTCCTCCCAAAAGAGCAAAAGCGAGAACCGCGATGATTAAAGATTTGATTTTCATCTTTTTATTTTTTACCCTCTTCTCCCTCTATAGAACCAAGGAATTTAATTTTCGTCCTTAATTTCATTCTTTCCGTGGGCTTGCTCAATCTGCGTCCGGATTTAACCAGATGTCTCATCCCCCTTCTCCACTCGCCCCGAGTTATATAATAGCCGTATTTTTCCTGAGGGAAAACTTCTTCGGCAAGCGCTATCTTTTCTGGTTTTTTCAGCTTTCCGCCTCCCTCTACCCGGTCTGGCGCTTTTCTGAAGCTTTTAACCATAAATGGTCTGTTTATTTTAGAATGAGAGCCAAAAATACCCGTTTCTTGCTCGCGCTTTATTGGATCTCTTGACGCCTCTCTTCTGCCCCCAAGAGAAACATCGCGATTCTGCTTCTCGGGCATAAGGGTTTTCGAGACTGCCTGACCCACCTTTTGGATTGTTTGAAAAATACCCATATTTTTAAGATTATAGGTCTATTTTACATTATTTTGAGCTGTTTGACTAATCATTGTCTTATCCGCGCGGCTTACGAAAAGCGATTTTGATTTCCTTTCCGTCAATTAATCCGGCATCAAAAAAATCATAATTTTCTTCTGATTTTCCGTCAAAGAAATCAATTAATTTCATTCTTGCCTGCCGGGCGATAGAGGATCGGTTCTCCGTAATAATTTTTTTTATGCCTTCGTCTGTAAAAAAATAAAGATTAGCCCTGTCATCTGGGGTATACCCCGCTTTTTTGCGCATTCCCTGAACAATCCTTATAAAATCTCTTAAAATTCCCTCATTTTTAAGTGTTTCGTCAATCTCGATTTTCAGCGCTATTTTCGTGGAATTTTCTTGATCCACGATCCATTTTGATCTTTCTCCAGGGTTGATTTCTTTTTCTATTTTATCTGTTAATTTTGCGTTTTTCACGTTTAATTCTTCTTTGACTATTTTTAAAAATTTTCCCCCGATAGCCGAGTCTTTTTTTTCTTCTATTAAAATTGTTTTTAGAGGTTGCCTTACTTTTATTCCGGCCGATTCTCTCATGCGGAGGCCTATCTTCACAATATCTCTGGCGGCGGCCATTTTTCTTTCAAGATCTTTCAGAATCATTTTTTTATCCGCTTTCGGCCAGTTTTCAAGATGAACGCTTGAATGCCCGACGACTTTGGCGTATATTCTTTCAGATAAAAAAGGAATGAATGGGGCGGTAATTTTTGACAAATCCAGCAAGATTGATTGTAGGGTGGTTAAAGCCGACTTAAAATCGCGCTCCGATTCCGGCTGTTGGAACCTTTTTCTTGATCGCCTAATGTACCAGAGCGAAAGATCGTTTATTACAAATTCCTCTATAAGTCTCGCCGCGCGGGCGATATTATAATCATCCAGCTCTTTTCCCGCGCCCAAAATCAGGTGGTTAAATTTTGACAATATCCATTGATCTAAAATATGATTTCTTTTTCCAGCCAATAGATCTGCGCCCCGACTTTTGAATTTTGAGATTTGCGGTCTGACACTTGAGATTTTATATGTTTCCCAGAAAGAACAGCAATTCCAAAAAATAATGATAAAC
The DNA here is from genome assembly GCA_964644805.1 of uncultured Candidatus Saccharibacteria bacterium. Classification (GTDB taxonomy): domain Bacteria; phylum Patescibacteriota; class Minisyncoccia; order Minisyncoccales; family PEYH01; genus JBBIKX01. Next base: position 18,196 of record CAZXXF010000005.1, read on the forward strand.
CGGCGCAAAGAGTCTGAAAAATCTTTTTCAGAAAAAAATTTTGGATCTCCGGGTTGATTAATGGTATAAAAATACCATCTTAGGGCGTCTGCTCCGTATTTTTCAGCAATTTGCCACGGATCTACCATGTTGCCAAGGGATTTTGACATTTTTTCCCCTTTTTCGTCTAAAACGTGGCCTAATGAAATTACATTTTTATAAGGAGCGGGAAAATCAAGCAAGGTTGAGATGGCCAAAAGCGTATAGAACCAGCCCCTTGTCTGGTCAACCGCTTCGGCGATATAATCTGCCGGAAATAATTTCGGCTGTTTCAAACTTTGAATTTTGAATCTTGAGGCCCGGGCTTGATCGCAGGCGAACGGAAAATGAGCTTGTGCGAACGGCATTGCGCCGGAATCAAACCAGCAATCGATCACTTCTGGAACTCTTTCCATCGAGCCGCCGCATTTTGGGCAATAAAATTTAACCTCATCAACATACGGCCTGTGGAAATCAAGCTCTCCTTTTTGATTGTAGGAAAAATTTTTATAAATAAGACCTCTCATCTCTCCTGTTTTAAAGCTGATTTTCTTTCTTTGCTCCACGCCTCCAAGAAAATCATAACCGTTCATTGAATAAAAAAGCAGAGAAATCGGCGCATCGTGACTGATGATTAAAATGTTTTTATTCTCATATTTTCTCTCAACCTCTTTTATAAACTCTCTCATTCTGGCCATCGCCTGAGAATACTTCTCCCCGCCGGGAAAACCATCGTAAAACTTTTTAAAGATTATTTCCTCTTCGCTTGATTGCGATTCTGGATCAAAATATTCCCTTGCCTCGGAGAGATCTTTTCCGTTTAAATTCCCGAAGTCAATTTCCCTCAGCCGCTTGTCGTATTCTATTTTTACGTTAACCGCCAGGCTGATTATTTCCGCTGTTTGTTTCGCGCGCAAAATATCCGACGAAAAAATTAAATCAATTTTTCCTTTTTTAATTTTGGGAATCAATTTCTCAATTTGTTTTCTGCCGTTCATGGTAAGGGGTCCGTCTTTTGGTTCTGGCCAGGAACAATGGAACTCTTTTATATTGGGAATGGACTCTCCGTGCCTTAAAAGAAAATAATTATTGGTGCTGAATTTTTGTTTTTTCAAATCTTCTCTTGAACCAATGACTTCAATATGATCGCATTTTTTTGGATTCTGAATTTTTAATTTTGGATTTGTTTGGAATTTTGGGTTTTTGGTTTTTGGTTTTCCTGTTTGGCATTGCCAAACAGGAAGGGGCGTTCCCCAATATCTTTCGCGGGAAAACGCCCAATCTTTTAGGTCTTTGAGCCATTCTCCGAATCGTCCTTCTTTAATGTGGGCCGGAATCCAGTTTATCTTTTGATTGTTTTCGATCATTTTTTGCTGGACGCGCGTTGTTTCTATGTACCAGCTGGGTTTTGCGTAATATAAAAGAGGGGTTTTGCATCTCCAGCAAAAAGGATAGTCGTGTTCGTATCTTTCCGACCTAAAAATTATGCCTTCTTTTTTTAAATATTCGATAATCAAAGGATCGGCTTTTTTGACAAAAATTCCCGCCCATCTTTTTATTTCCGGCTTAAATTTTCCCTCTTCGTCAACCGTAAGCAATATCGGAAATTCCGGTTTTTTTTGCGTTTTGCTTTTTGCGTTTTGCATTTTTACCAATCCCATATCTTCTTCTCCAAAGGCGGGCGCGATATGAACCAATCCCGTTCCATCCTCCGAAGAAACAAAGTCTGCGTCAAGAATTTCATACGCCCTATCATTTTCTTTTTCCGGGGAATAAAAATCAAACAACGGCTGGTATTGGAGACCGAGCAAATCTTTGCCCCCAATCTCTTCAACGATTTCATAATTTCCAGCCAAAGCGGCCAATCGTTCTTTGGCGACAATAAGATATTCAATTTTTTCTTCTGCGTTTTGATTTTTTACTTTGCAATAAGTAAAATTTTTATTTATTGCTATCGCCACGTTGCCGGGAAGCGTCCACGGGGTGGTTGTCCAAACCAAAAAATAAGTATTTTTTAGGTTTTCGCCTTTGGCTTTGAATTTGACATATATGGTTGTTTCTTCCACTTTTTGATATCCCTGAGCGACCTCGTGCGAAGAAAGAACCGTGCCGCATCTGGAACAATAAGGGACAACCTTATAATCCTGATATAGAAGCCCTTTTTGGAAAATCTGCTTTATAATCCACCAAACACTTTCTATATAAAAAGGATCGTAGGTGATATAAGGTTTTTCCATATCAAGCCAATAGCCGATCCGCCTGGTTAGATTTTTCCAATCTGCCACATATTGCCAGACAGACTGCCGGCATTGTTCGTTAAACTTGTCTATCCCGTATTTTTCGATCTCTTTTTTTGTTTTAAGACCCAGCTTTTTTTCAATTTCAAGCTCTACAGGAAGACCGTGGGTATCCCAGCCGGCTTTTCTTAAAACCCTGGACCCTTTCATTGTTTTATAGCGGCAAATAATATCTTTAAAAACCCTGGCCAAAACATGATGGATGCCGGGCTTTCCGTTAGCGGTGGGCGGACCTTCGTAAAAAACAAAATCAGGCGCATTTTTTCTCTGCTCAATTGATTTTTCAAAAATTTTGTTTTCTTCCCAAAATTTTATTATTTTATTTTCTTCTTGAGAAAAGGCGTTTTCCATAAAAATTACATTTTTTCGGGGGCGGAAATTCCCATTAAGCATAAAGTGTTTTCTAAAAGGATTTTTGCGGCCAGCACAAGAAAAATTCTTGCCTCTTCCGTTTCTTGATCCCCCCCGATAACCCTGCAATCTTGATAAAACTTATGGAAATCATTTGCAAGCTCAAGGGCGTATCTGGGGACTCTCTGCAACTGATAATCCCTGACACAGCTTTCAATAATTTCGGGAAATCTAATAAGCCGTTTGATAAGATTTATTTCGCTTGGGTGGGTTAGCAATTTTAATTTTTGACTTTTAATCTTTTGATTTTGCGTCTTGTGTTTTTCCAAAATGCCGCATATCCTTGCGTAAGCGTACTGAATATAATAAACTGGATTTTTGGCGGAACGCTCCTTGGCTAAGTCCAAATCAAAATTTAAATGGGTATCGGCTGACTTTTCAATAAAGAAAAACCTCGCCGCGTCTTTTCCAACCGCGCTCAAAAAATCGTCCAGAAGAACAAAGGATCCTTTTCTTTTTGACATCTTGATTATTTTCCCCGACTGCACCAAGCTTACAAACTGCGTCAGAATTATCTCAAGCTTTCCTTTGTGTCCCAAAGACTCTACCCCCGCCATAAGCCCGGCGACGTCCCCGGAATGATCCGCGCCCCAAATGTTTATGACTTTATCGTATTTTTTATTTTCAAATTTGTGCCTATGATAAGCGATATCGTTTGCCAAATAGGTTCTTTCTCCGTCTTTTTTAACCAAAACCCTGTCCCGCGAGTCGCCAAACGCGCTGCTTTTAAACCAAAAAGCGCCCTCTTTTTTATAAATGAGATTTTTTTTGTTTAAAATCGCCAATATTTTCTCTGCTTCCTTTTTTTTGCGCAAATTTGATTCAAAAAACCAGCTATCGTATTTTATGCCGAATTTTTCGATCGTTTTTTTAATCATTTCATTTATTATTATTTTCGCGGCCGCCCGGCCGGCCTGATAAGGATCTTTTTCTTTAATTTTTTGGCCGATCTTTTCAACATAATCTCCCCCATAAACAGCTTCTTCGCTTTTTAAAACAGACTTGCCAAGGGCTAAAATTTGCTTTCCGCAGTCGTTTACGTAATATTCTTTTTCCACCCTGTGACCCGCCTTTTTAAAAACATTCGCCAAGCAATCTCCAAAAGCTCCGCCCCTCGCGTTTCCTACTGTTAAAGGCCCTGTCGGATTCGCCGAAATGAATTCTATTTGCACAAACAATTTCTTTTTCGGCGCCAGACTGCCGTAATTTTTGTTTTTTTCTGCGATTTTTTTGAGTTCGGACAAAAGAATCTCTTTTGACAAAAAAATATTTATGAATCCGTTGCCGGCGGTTTCAATTTTTTCAAGAAATCGGCTTTTCCGCAAAACCATTTTTTTAACTAAGACTTCCGCTATTTTTTCCGGATTTTTATTGTTTTTCGCGGCAAGCAGAAAGGCGATATTCGTTGAGTAGTCGCCGTGGCTTAAAAAAGCGGATTTTTCCATCCTTAAATCAGCGGCCGAAAGATCGGAAAAATACCCCTCTTTTTCAAGATCTTTCAGAGCTGACAATAATTCCTTTTTTATTCTTGTTTTTATCATCTGCGGATAAATTAATTTTAATGATTTTGGGGGGTTTTGTCTAATCAGAACCTTTGTATTATGATGAAAAAGACCGATTAATTTTATGAATATTCTATCCGAAAATAAAAAAGTTCATTATAATTATGAAATTTTGGAAAAATTTGAAACAGGGCTGGTTTTGAACGGACAAGAAGTCAAGTCGTCAAAGCTTGGAAAAGCGGGTTTAACTGGCGCTTTTATCGTTTTCAAATCAGATGAAGCATTTCTGATTAACGCGTCAATTCCCCCCTATCAGCCCAAAAACGCGCCCAAAGACTATGATCCTGCCCGAGCGCGAAAAGTTCTGCTGAAAAGAGATGAGCTTAATTATCTTCTGGGAAAATCCCGGCAAAAAGGATTGACAATCGTACCATTAAAAATGTATACTAATAAAGCGAGAATCAAGCTTGAGATAGCCGTTGTAAGGGGAAAAAAGCAATTTGACAAAAGAGAAAGCATAAAAAAACGAGAACTAGATCGCGAAATTAAAAGAACAATTAAGCGAAAAATATGACCGGAGATGGCGGCATATAAAATCCGGGGGTGAACGGTTTTGACACTGGAATTCTGCTAAAATAGGCGGGCAAGGTTTCTGGTTTCACCTGCCCCGTCGAGAGGCGGGACAAAAAAGCCGGAATGTAATAAGTGCAAACTTATTCAAAACACCCGCTTACGCTTACGCGTAAGCCATCTCGTTTATTGAATCCTGATAAATAATCGAGGTGTTAAAAATCAGGATAGGCGGACAATTTTAGTCTCAGAAATTGTTTGCCAAAAACTTCTGGGACAAAAGTTCTGTAATTTTTTCTGTTTTTGAGCAGAACCAAACCGTTGATTTTTTTTCAACGGATACAAACAGAATATGCTCGTAGAAATATTTTGGCAAAACCAATGGACCCGGGTTCAATTCCCGGCACCTCCACTCCATTAAAGATTCGCAAGATTGTTCAAATAAACCGCGTTAAACAATTGATTCCAAATTTTTATTTCGACGGACATCTGGTTTCAATTATTTTTAACGTGATCCCAAAAATCTAGATGAAAAAATTTTTTCCAAGATACACGATCAACCATCAAATAAAATTTCCGGAAATAAGAGTAGTAGATGAAAAAGGAGCCCAGCTGGGAGTGATGAAAACCGGACAGGCGCTTGGGCTGGCGCAGCAAAAAGAGGTAGATTTAATTCTGATTACCGATAAAACCAATCCGCCCGTCTGCAAGCTTATTGCTTATGGAAAATACCTTTATCAGCAGAAAAAACACGAGAAAAAATCAAAAACAACTGAAATTAAAGGAATAAGGTTAAATTTTAATATTTCTATTCACGATATAGAAACAAAAGCCAAGCAGGCAAAAAGTTTTCTGGAAGGAGGCGACAAGGTAAAGGTCGAACTGATTTTAAGGGGAAGGGAAAAAGCTCTGTCGCACTTCGGAAGGGAGAAAATAAAAAAATTTATAGACGTGCTTTCAACCTATCTTCCGATAGAGCTTGAACAGGAAATAAAAAAAATGCCTTTCGGCTTCATATCAATAATTAAAAAAGGGAAAAATGAAGGGAAAAACTCGTAAATCGCTGACCAAAAGATTTAGAATAACAAAAAGCGGAAAAATTCTTAGAAGAGCCGCAGGACAGGATCATTTTAGGGCGAAAAAAAGCGGAAAAACCATAAGGCAAAAAAGAAAATGGGTTGTCCTTTCTGATTCTGAAAAAAAAGCGATAAGAAAATATTTAAAATTCGTGAAAAGAAAATAATATGACAAGGGTAAAAAGAGGAACAATAGCGGCAAAAAGAAGAAGAAACGCGCTAAAACACGCCAAAGGATATAAATGGGGAAGGAAAAGCAAATATAAGGCGGCTAAACTTGCTCTGATGAAAGCGAGAACTTATGCTTATAGGGACAGAAGAACTAAAAAAAGAGACAAAAGAGCCCTGTGGCAGATGCAAATTAACGCGGCTTGCCGCGAAAAAGGAATTTCTTACAGCAAATTCATCGGACAGCTTAAAAAGGCAAAAATAGAAATAGACAGAAAAATCATGGCTTTTTTGGCAATAGAATGTCCGGAAATTTTTGAAGACATTATTAAAAAGGCAGGGGTAAAATAACATTATAATTAAAGTTTAAGATTCCAAAAGCCCCCGATACCGGGGGCTTTTGAAGTTTCTTTTCAGCAAGTTTGGCAGACTACCTTGGTAATGCCTGCAATGCTTTCCACAGATTATCAATGACCGCCTGAATCGATGCCAATAATGAAGAAAGATCGGCAAGCATTGGGGTTGTGGTTGTGGTTGTGCTAGAAACAATATTAAACGCCGCATTACTAACATCTCTATTGCATCCGGAGTCAAGACAGTAATTTCCCACGCTATCGGCTGATACCGCCAAAATTCTATATGAACCAGGGGAAACCGACCAGCAGGTAGACATTAAGAGGTCGCATACTCTCTTCCCGTCCCAATGGGTGCTGCTGTTGGGGCTTGCGGAAACATTGATCCAGCCAAGGGGATTGATGGAGGTTGTACTTGCTAAACCAATCTGTACTTTATCCTTTCCTCCGGACCATCTTATTTGATATATAATGCCTTGGACAAAAGTTTCCCCTCCGTTTGGAGACACAATAGTAACAGTAGAAACGGCTGCTGAAGTAAAATTAGCTGTTACCGTCTTGTTGTTATCCATCAAAACCGTGCAGGCGGTTGAAGTTCCCGTGCAAGCGCCTGACCAGCCGGTAAAGGTGTAGCCGGTAGCGGGAGTGGCAGTAAGAGTAACTGTTGTGTCAGCTGTAAAACTTGCTGATTGAGTTGAGCATGCTGTACCGCAGTTAATGCCAGAAGGACTGCTGGTGATAGCACCTCCGGCAGCTATGTTTTTAGAAAGGGAGAGCCGGTAGGTGGTTGGCTGCACTCTTACAAAATTAGCTGTTACTGACTGATTTGAATTCATTGTAACAGTACAAGTAGCAGATGTCCCCGTACAAGCGCCTGACCAGCCGGTGAAGGTGTAGCCGGTGGCAGGGGTGGCAGTCAAGGTAATGGTTGTCCCGCTGGCAAAACTAGCAGATTGAGTTGAACAGGTTGTCCCGCAGTTAATGCCGTATGGAGAACTTGTAACAGTGCCTCCGGCCATTATGTTTTTTGAGAGGGTGAGGGTATGTTGGATGACTGGCGGCGCGATGATGCTGAAATAATTGTCGCTTGAATCTATTGCATATTTTGACAAATCTTCATTAGCACAATCTAAATCAGATATTTGCGCAGGACATACGCCAATTTTAATCTTATATTTTCCCGCTAATGCATTGCTTGGTATAGTCCACAAATAATTTCCCGTGTTTTGAAGAACGGCGGGGATTTTACCATCCCAAGAAAAAGGAGCTTTTCCGGCTTCATCTAAAATGTCAATGCTTACACGAGTAGCGCCCTGAGCGCTCCATTTTATAGCATAAACTCCGCCTATCTCCCACCTTTCCCCTCCATTTGGAGAAAGAACGGTGATGGAGGGACGGGAAATCGGTGCCCAACAACCAACAATATCATGAGGACTCGTTCCGCAACCCCACACCCAGTTAACTGAGTCTGGCCCGATTCTTTGATCGTAAACGTTGCCCACCCTGCACAAATTAGCAGTCGGCTGAGTTGCCGATGGCACTCCTTGGGCAGCACCACAAACACCGTGGACAACAATACTAAATGGCGCATCGCTTTTATCTCGCACATTATGCCATGGATTCCTTCCGTCATCACAAACTGTCGTCGTTTCATCAATGGCTACACAAACCTCAACCATGGCCTTATAGCTTCCGGCTTTAATATCAAAGGGAATAGTAAAATCAACACTATTCTGCGCTAAAGACGCAGTTGTAAAAATACGGGACGGTGGCGAAAATGGAATATCTTCTACCAACTGAACAAAAACATAGGCGCTGGCAGGCACATTTAATATTTTCCATCTCACACTGTACGCTTTCCCTGTTTCCCACCTCTCCCCGCCATTGGGTGAAATGACGGTAATGGAAGGAGTGGTCGGGATCGGACATTTTGCAATTCTTGTCCATCCGGCAGGAATGTCGCAGGGGGTCGGAAAGTTTCTGCATTCGCCGGTTGCCTGATTTTGGGCAGGAGTAATTACTTGAACACAAATGGGAACGGGGGGCACGGAAGCTGACGGACATCCATATATTTGGTTTAATTTGGCTCTGGTAGTTTTTCCAACAAATCCTGTGGGGCGTTTTAGACCCAAGGGAGCTAAAATTTCAGCGCTGTACTTTTCCTGAAACCCGACAACTGCCGAAGCAAGAAGTTCATCAAAATGAGAAGGACTGGTTCCTTTTGCATACAAGCCCTCTTTTTCCAGAGCGATTTGCAAAGCTTCAACTCCTCTGCCTGCATCTCCGTATTTTAAGTTAACATTAAAGGTGTAGCACCAAGAAGGTGTGGTGGTTCCCTGAATTTCCGCAAGCTTCTGCTGAAGCGAGGCAAGCTGAGCCCGAAGCTGTTGAATCATAACCTGAATCTCAGCGGCCGTCATTGCTTTGGCAGATGGCATATTAAAGCTGAACAGAAAACTAAAAACGGCTAAGAAGCCGATGAAAAAAGCAATTTTTTTGCAACCCATATTTTTATATTAATTATTTTTTAATTTATGATTCTTTAATTATATTTTCCCCGATAAATTCTGTCAATATATTGCGCTGGTTCATATGATACTATCCACCTAAGGCATTGAATATGAGTGGAAAAGGACGATATGCTGGCAGGTATATGACAATATATGGCTATGTTCTGCCAGGAGCAATCTCAATAGCTCATTCAGCTTTTCTGGCGGGCAATCTCAGCGAACAAGCCAAGCAAAGATTAAAGATATTAGATTGGCACAGAGAACGCGGAAATAATATTAGCTTGACTGCCAGACGCTTCGGAACGACAAGATATACAATCAGAGCCCGGCAAAAAAGATTGAATAAATTAGGGCCAAGAGGATTAAACGATTTATCTCATAGACCCAAAAACATCAGAAAACCAACCATCTCTTGGGAAATGGTTTCAGAAATCGTCAAAATCAGGAAACAATACCCGGCATGGTCAAAATACAAAATTCAGGCCATATTAAAATAAAAACAAATTATGATATCAGCCGGCACCATAGCTGGAATTCTCAAGAGAAAGGGGTTAATCAATAAAAAACATCCATCAAAAGACAAAAAGCAGCCAGGAATCCCAAAAAGAGGTTTCCGCATGGATTCAAGGTTTCTTGCCCGGGAGAGATGGTTCAAATGGATACAAAATATATTGTGACAATAGGGGGAAGGAAGTTTTATCAATTTACCGCCATAGACGTTTTGAGCAAGCAAAGGGTTTTGAGAATTTATCCCTCCTTATCTTCAAGAAACGGAGCTGATTTTCTTCGGGAATGTACCAGCAATTTTGATTTTGAAACAAGGAATATCCAAACTGATAATGGCTCAGAGTTTCCCGGAGGGTTTGATAAATTATGCAAGAAACTGAACCTTCCCCATTATTTCATCTATCCCCGACATCCCAAGCAAAACACCTATGTGGAAACTCCGCACAGCGCTGATAAAAAAGAATTCTGCCAGCAGGGTAATATTTCTTTCCCGTTGGAAACAATGCAGTTAAAAATCGTTGAATGGCAGAATGTTTGGAATAAAATAAGACCTCATGAATCGTTCAATTATCTGACGCCTGGGGCCTGCTATCACAAATAGCAAACCAGTCGATTGCCTACAAAAGATGTTATCACTTTACAAACCCAGGTGGTCAATATCTATCTGAACCTGGACAGAGAGAGTAGAGAGAGTAGAGAGAGTAGAGAGAATTTAGAAATTTTTCAGCCCTTTTTAAAACTTTTTTCGTTGAATCGAATTTAATTAAATTCAGGGCTTCTTGATATTGCGTCCAAACAAAATCGGCATGCTCCAAAGATATTATAACATTTTTTGATTTTGACTCAACTAAATAAAAAACGACTTTTTTAAAAATTATTTCATTGCCGTTTTGAAAGAAATACTCTATCGGCTCTTGGAAACCATCGACTATAAGAACTTTTCCGAGTCCGGTTTCTTCTTTTATCTCCCTTCTTAATGTTTTTATCTCTGTTTCTCCATCCTCCGAATGTCCTTTTGGGAAATCCCAATATC
>CAZXXF010000006.1:0-23050 GCA_964644805.1 uncultured Candidatus Saccharibacteria bacterium
AAAATTCAAAACCCTAAATTCTAAACAAATTCAAATGACCGAAATCCAAAATAAGAAATTCTAAATTACAAAACCACAAAACACAAATTACAAACAAATTCAAAATTCAAATATCAAAATTCAAAACAATAATTTAAAATTCAAAATTAAAAATCAAAATGGAAAATAAAAATAAGACAATAAAAAGATGAGGATTGAAATCGATCAAAGCATTAAGCTTGAGAATACCAATCAGGATACGATAATAGCGTTTTCCAACCATTGTCTTGGAAGCATTCTAATTAGAGCGCGGGACAAAAGAGAATTGCAAAAATTTTTCCGAAGAATAGGAAAACACAAGATATTTATTTATCGTTTATTCGCCATTCTTATATACATTCTTATCAAAAAACACCTTAAAGACATTAATGAAATAGTGATAGACCAAGAATACCCGGGGAAATCAGCCCTAATAAAAGATTTTCTTTTGCGAGAGATTAAAAAAGTTAGGCCTCATTTCCCAAAAGAGAATATTTTTTTTAAGTTAGTGGGCAAAAAATCAAAAGCACATTATTTAGCTTATGGAGTGCAAATAGGGAAGAAATTGCCGGACAGAGAAGCTAATTACAAAGAGATTTTAAAATTTTTAATTAAATGAAAAACTAAAATCGGGCTTTATGCGGATGCTTAAGGTTCTGACTAGGCAGAACTGGCAGGCACCCAGCCCGACTAACTATATTATATAAAATCAGAGAATGGTGTCAAGGGAGAGACGGTGAGAAATGGTGTCAAATCTATTAACAACAAATAACTGGTAACAATGAAAAATTTTAAATTTCAAATTAAAAAACAATTTCAAATATTAAATATTAAATTTAAAAACAAAACACATACATGAATTATTCAAGTAAAAGTAAAAGTAAAAGGTGTCAAGTCTATTTTTAGTTATATTTTTAGTTATGAATCTAGAATCTTGAATCTTGAATTTTGAATAAGAATTTAGAATAAACAATAAAAAAATCCAAAATCCAAAATGCAAAATCCAAAATGAAAAAGAAAAATTCAAAAAGGGAAAAGATAATTTTACATTTTTAATTGTCATTTTGAGATTTGAGATTTGCATTTTATAATTTATTAATTCGTTAATCAGATGATTTAAACAATAAAAAAACCGCTCTTTTACAAGCGATTGACAAGCGATTTAGATTGAAAAACCAGGAACTATTGACTAGTATTGACTAGTATTCCAGCTTCATTCCGATTTTTTGAGCGATTTCGTGAATCCATTTTTCCAAACGGTCAACCTTGTGGGCGAGCATAAGCATTTCTTGAGCATAGGTATCCACCTTTTTGGCGTAAGCGTCAATAGCGGAGTAGAGATTAGAAAACTCATTTTTCATTTCTTCTTGCAATTTCTCAATTTTCAAGTCAACCGATTCAAACCTTTGATCAACCATGTTAAATCTTTTATCAACCGATTCAAATTTTTGGTCAACGCCGTTGAATTTCTCATCTAAATATTCAATTAATTCAGAAAAATCTTGATTCATACGAATGCTTAATTCAATCATTATAATATCAAACCAAAATAAGGAGTCAAGGGAAATAAAATTATACAAATCCAAAATTCAAAATCCAAAATTATAAACAAATTCAAATGACCGAAATTCAAAATCCAAAATTCAAAATGCAAAATTACAATTCAAAATTCAAAATCAAAAATCAAAATGGAAAAGTTGAAAAAATATTTAAAGGGAAGGATTTTAGCGGTAATAGATGCGGCAAACCTGGAAAGTTCGGCAAAAGATTTGGGGATGCACATAGATTATCTTAAATTAAGAGATCTTTTCAGCGGTCAACAATTAATTCAAGTCAGAAATTATTGCGTTCATCATTATACAGACAATCAAAACAAATTTTTTACATTTTTAAAAAGAAACGGATTTGTTTTAATCACAAAAGCGTTGAAAATTATTAAACAAGAAGATGTTGAAAGAGGAGATTTAAGAAAAGCGAATTTTGACGTTGAGATTGCCGTTGACACAATGGTTATGGTTGATGCTTTTGACACGTTGGTTCTGTTTTCAGGGGATAGTGATTTCAACTATTTAGTGAAAACATTGAAAGGCAGAGGCAAAAGAGTAATAGTTGTTTCAACCAAGTATCACATTGCAAAAGAATTGATAGAGAGCGCCAATAAATATTACGATCTTAGAAGGCTAAAAGAACAGATTGAGAGAAAATGATAAAGCCCGTCTTTTGCAACGGGCAGTTGATGACAGATAAGACATCTCTTACCTGCAATATCAGTGTATCAAACCAAGAAAGCGTGTCAAGAGGAGGTTGTGGGTTATAAAATAGAAAATGGCGTCAAATCTGCTTTTCTCTCTAAAATTAATCAATTTAGCACTAACGACTAACAACAAACAACTGACAACCGAAAAATCGCAAACCACAAATTCAAAATCCAAATCTCAAAATCCAGAATAAGAAATTCTAAATTACAAAACCATAAAATACAAATTACAAATTCCAAACAATATCAAAATCCAAAATCCAAAATGACAATTTAAAATTCAAAATAAAAAACAGCATTAAAAATATTAACACTGCTCATTTAAAATACAATAAAAGAAGTTTCCCAGAAATTTTTAATGACGAATTTACTGCTTATAGATATCTTTGCGATGATCGACTTGGAAGAAGATTGCCGTTTCCGCATTTTGAAAATAGAAAAACACCCGGTAGCGGCGGGTGATGCGGAAAGAAAGACTAAAGGGAAGAGCGCGGATTTTTTTGATATGCAATCGGGGGTCGCGCCAATCCTGTCTGAAACGTTTTTCCTGAATAACGTAAAGGCGCTGAATTTCTTCGGGCAATTTTTTAAACGCTCGATGAAAATCATCAGTTTTGATTATTTCCATATTGAAACAGGAGGATATTTCTTAACTGCCTTTTGGTAAGAACGTTGAATGCGATCGGGATGAGCATAATCTTCTAAATCTTCCTGAGGCAAAAGAAGCATAACTTCGCTCCTTAATAAACGAAGCTCTTCAAGAATAATTTTGAGAGTTTTGGAGGACAGGGGAATCGTTTCCTGCTTTGTCTTTATAGATGGTTGTTGAGCCATACGCTTTCATTATATATATTTTTAGAAGCTGATGTCAAGCAAGAGGAAATGGGAGGAAATGGAAATGGGGAAATGGTGTCAGGAAATGGTGGGAAATGGTGTCAAATCTATTTTTTATAATATAATAAACAATAACTAAAAATATAAATATGAGTCGGCCGCTGAGAATAACAATGCCAAATCTTCCATTTCATATTCTTAACAGGGGCAATGCCCGCCAAAATGTATTTAGAGATGATGAAGATTTTGAGTATTATTTGAAATTAATAAAAAGATATAAAAAAGAATTCCAGTTTAAGCTCTTTCATTTTGTTTTGATGCCCAATCACGTTCATTTTCAAATGGAACCGATTATTGAAGGGAGTATTTCAAAAATCATGCAGCGGCTGACTTTGGCGCACACCTGGTATTTTAATAAAAAATATCACAGCGCCGGTCATGTTTGGCAGGGAAGATTTAAAAGCTCGCTTATTGACAAAGAAAATTATTTTTTGCACTGCGGAATGTATATTGAACTTAATCCAGCAAGGGCGGGATTGGTTAAAAATCCGGAAGATTGGAGATTTTCAAGCTATAATTTTTACGCTTTTGGAAAAACAGATTCAGCAATTAAAGATATTTTAGATTGTGATCCTTTCTATTTAGAATTAGACAGCGATGATTTTGGAAGGCAGAAAAATTATCGGGATATGTTTAGGGAGGCAATAATGCAGAGAGATTTTTTAGATGAAATCAGGAAAAAATTAGACAGAGGAGTTTTAGGAGGGGAGAGTTTTTTGCAAAAGGTTAAGGAAGATTATAAAATTGCTTTGCCGCGCGCGCGAGGCAGGCCGAGAGAAGAAGAGTAGAGAAAATAGATTTGACACCGTCCCCCTGACACCGTCCCCCGGCCGTCCCCCCGGTAGCTGTAAGGCAAAAAACCGCTCTTTTACAAGCGATTTAGATTAAAAAATAAGGAGTAATTGATTAATATTCCAGCTTCATTCCGATTTTTTGAGCGATTTTTTCAACCCATTTTTCCAATCTGTCCACTTTATGAGAAAGCATTACCATTTCCTGAAAGTAAGCGTCGGCTTTCTTGGCGTAGGCGTCAATGGCGGAATATAACCTAGAAAATTCCTGTCGCAATTCTTCTCTGAAATCTGAAAATTCCTCGTTCGTTAAAAAGACTTTCTCTCCCGCATTGATAATTTTTTGAACATCTTGGTCGTTAAGCATATTTCTAATTGCATTGTAGATTTTTAAAAAGCGATGTCAAGAGAGTGGAAAATGGTGAAAATGGAAAATGGCGTCAAATCTGCTTTTCTCTCTAAAATTAATCAATTTAGCACTAACGACTAACAACAAACAACTGACAACCGAAAAATCGCAAACCACAAATTCAAAATCCAAATCTCAAAATCCAAAACAATAACTTAAAATTAAACAATAAAATTAAATTTAAAAATATGTCCAAATTAAAAAACGTAAAGCGCAAAGCGCAAAGCGAAAAATCCGAAATCAAGCAGAATAGCGGCGATGATAAAATGTCCCAAGGGTTTATTCAAAAGATAAAGAATTTTATTCAATACCACAACGCCTTTGTTTTGATTGTCGTTTTTGTTGTTTTTGTTTCCAGCGTTTCCCTGGCAAGCGAAAATATAAGGGAAGGGGTTTTACTGGGAAAGCAGGAAAAAGAAATCGGGGTGGACAACGCCCTGTTATTGGCTTCTGATGTTGAGTTCTGGAATTTTGAACCAATGATTTTAAGCATAGAAGAGGATGAAGAATATTACTATGTGGCTTACAGGTTGAGAACCCTTGGAGTAAAAGACAATATCTGGCAGGAGATCTTAAGAGAAGAGCTTTTGAAATTTGAAAAAGAAAGCGACAGATATACAGACGTTGCTTTGTATATAACAAAAGAAATAGGAGAGGTAATCCAAAGAGAGCATCAGCTGCTAAAAGACACTCAAAAAACAGCAAAAGAGAACGGAAGAACCCAAAGAGTAAAGGTGGTGGCATATAATGGGCTGGTGGGAAAAGCGCTTAATCTAAAAGAAAAAGCAATTCCCCAGGAAAACCCGATAATCACAGAAGAAGCGATACAGATAGCCCAAAGGACTTTGATGGAAAGCCAAAGCCAGCAAACCTGTGCTGACTGCCAAAAGCAAACCTCAAGTTCAGGCACGGAAGCAATAGACAAAGATTTAATCAGAAAAATAGTGGAAGAAATATTGGCAGGGAAACAGCCAACAGTTCCCACCACAACCCCGCCAGTTTGTACTCCCGATTGGCAGTGCGATGAATGGAAGCCGATACCTGACGCATCTTTATGCGGACAAAAGATTAATCAGACAAGAAAATGCAGTGACTTAAATAGCTGCAATAAAGAAGAAGGAAAGCCAATTGAGGCGCAAGAAGTTGACGGGCTGGTTTGCGAAATCAGACAAGAAGAACAATAAATCACAAATTACAAATCACAAATTACAAACAAATCCAAAATCCAAAATCCAAAGCCCAAATCTCAAAATAGAAAATTACAAATTAAGGAAAAATTACCAATCCAAATATCCGAAATTCAAAAAACATTTAAAAATAAAAATAAAATAAAAATTAATTAATTTTATGTTCAACAAAATATTGAAAGCATCGCTGATAGCGTTAGTGTTTCTTTTTCCCGTTTTCTGGCTTCCTTTTTCTTTTGAGTGGATCGAATTTAACAAGATCTATCTTATGTTTTTTTTGGGCGTTATCGGAATTTTGGCTTGGCTTTTGAAAATGATCGTTCAAGAAAAAATAATAAGAATCAGGTTTTCCGTTATTGATTGGCTTGTTTTGGCTTTCGCGCTTGTCGGGCTTTTGTCGGCTGTTTTTTCCTCAGACAGGGTAAGTTCTGTTTTCGGGACTTACGGAAGATTTAACAACGGATTCGTGGCGGCTTTTTCTTTTGTCTGCCTTTATTTTTTAATAAGGAACAATTTTGATCCGCGGATGGGAAAAACGCCTGATTTAAAAGAAAAAGAAGGCGATGGTTCTTTCATCGAAGCGGCAAAGCCAGAAGAGGTAAAAATCGGCAGGGGGATAAAGCTGACGATCAAAGACGGGCTTTCAAAAAACGGAATCTTAAAAAAAACCGGCTTTTGGAACGAGGGATTGAGCCCGGAAAATATTTTCGCCCTTTTATTTTGGGGCGCTTTTTTGGCGACCATTTGGAGCGTTGCCTGGGTTGCGGGATTGGGGCAGGGAAAAACCCTGTTTTCTTTCGTTTCCGGATCGGCAAACGGATTTTCGATTTATCTTTCTTTAATGATTGTTCTGGTTCTCTCAAAAATGATTTTACATCCGGGGACGGAAAAAAAAGAAAGAACGACCGAAAATAAAAACGCGGGAAAGATAAAGAAAGGGATTGAAGCGGCCTTTATTGTTTTGGCGCTGTTTCTTTTGCTGGTGTTTGATTATCCGGCCGCATGGACGGTTTTGGGCGGCAGTCTTATATTTTTTATTGTTTTTGCGATTAACAGGGGATTGATAAAAGAAAATGTTCATAAGATGGTTATCCCGATATTTTTTGTCGTTATCTGCGGAGTTTTTCTAACGATGAACAGCTCTTGGATTTTCTCCGCGCTTAATAATAATTTTTTGAGATTTCCGGCCGAGCCGGTTTTATGGCAGGGGGAATCTTTAAGAATAGGATTTTTATCGGCAAAAGAAAGCATCAAGAATTTTTTTGTCGGAAGCGGAATAGGAACATTTCTGTCCAATTACGCCATGTTTAAGTCGGACAAGATGAATGAAGGACTGCTCTGGCAGATAAGATTTGACCGTCCGGGGAATAATTTAGCGGAAATTTTAGCGACAATGGGTTTTTTGGGATTGGGATTATTTTTGGCGGCTATTTTTTTCGCGGTTAAACAATTTATCCGCCAAAAAGAATTCTTGTCGGCAGATCAGGCAATATGGCAAAGCTTTTTTGTCGGCGCGATTCTTTCCCAGATTTTCTTTTACCAAAATATGGTTCTTGGCGGAATTTTTTGGCTTACTCTTGCGATAAGCGTCAACTTTTCGCACTCAAAAGAAAAAGTATTTTCCATCAAAGATAATCCGGCGGCAGCCGTTTCTTTTGAAGTGGCCGCCATTGTTGTTCTCATTGTTCTTCTGGCGGGCTCGTTTTTCGGAACTAATTTTTACAAAGCGGAATTCAAATACGCCAAAGGGATTAATATTTCGGAGATAGACAAAAAAATCAGTTTTTTTGAGAGGGCGACAGTTTTGAACCGGTATCAGCCGCATTATCAAGTGGCGATGTCACAAGCCCTCGTGGTAAAGTTCGGGCAGGAGATGGTCAGAGCGGATATTTCTTCGGAAGAAAAGCAGAAAATTTTAGCCGCATATCTTGATGTTTTGAATATGTACGCTAAAAACGCCATTTCTGTCTCTCCGAACCAAATTATGACGCGTCAAAATCTGGCAAATATATACCGCGATTTTATCGGCATTGCCGGCGGAGCGGAAGAGTGGGCGATTACAAGCTACAGCAAGGCGATAGAAATTGAACCAAAAAATCCGATTCTTTACGTTGAAAGAGGCAAGATTTACGAAGCATCCGGGAAGAAAGAAGAGGCAAGGGGAGATTTTAAAAAATCAAAAGAACTGGCGCCGAGTTATCCGGCGGCAACCCTGGCCATAGCCCTTTTGGATGAAAGAGAGGGAAAGACAGGCGAATCAATAGCGCTTTTGGAGGGTTTCATAGATAGTTTTTTGAATAGATACGGCCTTTCCGTCAACGCGGAGATTATCTTTAATCTCGGGCGGCTTTATTACAACAATAATCAAATTGATCAGGCGATAAACGTTTTAGAGGCGGGACGGCTGGTTTTAACGCAGGATTCAAATCTTCTTTACGTGCTGGGGCTGGCTTATCAGAAAAAAGGAAACATCGCCGAAGCGAAAAAATTAATTGAAAAGGTCTTGGAGATGAACCCGGAAAACGAGGATGTAAAAAAGAAACTGGAAGAATTAGGGGGTTAGCGGGAAAATTACAAATTAAAAATTAAAAATTCAAAATCACAGACAAATTCAGAATTCAAAAAGCAAGGTGCAAAACGCAGGACTCAAAATATTAAGGGAATAGGGGCGCGGTATTGACAAATTCGGTTTAAAAAATTAAAATTCTAATCACAGCTTTGAAACCAAATTTTCGTTTTTAGCTCGAGCAGTTTTGTTTGCCTCTCGCAAAAGAAGGGAGATTTTTTTTCGCTTTGAGAGAGGAAAATTCATCAGCTTAATAATTTAAATTATTATGAAAATAAAGAATTTTTCCAGATCGGGGGTCAGACTTAATCTGCCCTATCTTTTGGAATCGCAAATGGAAAGCTGGGACGAATTTTGGAAAAACGATCTTAGGGAGCTTTTTGAAGAGATGTCGCCCATACGCGACTACACTAAAAAAGAATATGAGCTTTGGCTGCTTGATTATTCTCTGGGCGCGCCTCGCTATAAAGATGAGTTTGAGGCGAAAGAAAACAACGATTCTTTCGGCGCCCCGCTTAAGGTGGTTGCGAAGTTAGTGAACCTGAAGACAAAGGAAGAAAAAAAACAAGAAGTTTATTTAACCGATTTTCCCCTGATGACCAATAGGGCGACCTTTGTAATAAACGGGGTGGAAAGGGTTGTTATCGGCCAGCTTTTAAGATCTCCGGGCGCTTTTTTCACAATGCGCGAATTTAAGGGTCAGAAATATTTCGGCGGAAGGATTATCCCTGTGCGAGGGAGCTGGCTTGAATTTGAGACGGATTCATCCGGATTTATCGGCGCTAAAATAGACCGCAAGAGAAGAGTGGCCGCCACCACCATTTTGCGCGCTTTCGGATATGACACAGACGAAAAAATAAAATCTCTTTTTTATGATGTGGACAAGGGAGAGATAAAATACATTGAAGAAACCATCAAAAGAGATTCCGCCCATAATCAGGCAGACGCCCTGATAGAAATATATAAGAGATTAAGACCCGGAGAACTGGTAAGCGTAGATACCGCCAAAGAACTTTTTGAAAATATGTTTTTCAATTTTGAGCGATACGATATTTCAAAAGTGGGCAGATGGAAAACATGGCAAAGACTGCCGTTCATCAAGCCCAAGGATCCTGAAAAAATATCGGTTAAAGACAGGATTCTTCAAAAAGAAGACATAGTGGCCGTTCTTAAAGAAATAATAAGACTGAATAACGCCCCGAACGCCCAGCCCGACGAAATAGATCATTTAGGAAACAGGCGGGTGAGAATGATTAACGAACTCTTGAGGGAAAGAATAAGAATCGGCCTTACAAGGATGGAAAGAATTATCAGGGACAGGATGTCTACCCTTGAGCCGATTGACGTTGTTCCGCAGAAAATAATAAACTCCAAACCGCTGATGGCCGTGGTAAAACAATTTTTCGCTTCAAGCCAGCTTTCCCAGTTTATGGATAATGAAAATATTATTTCTGAACTTGAACACAAGAGAAGATTAACCGCCGGCGGACCGGGCGGACTTACCAGAAAAAGGGCCGGGCTTCAGGCAAGAGACGTTCAGCCATCGCATTACGGAAGAATTTGTCCGATACAGACGCCCGAAGGGCCCAATGTGGGCTTGGTTGTTCATCTTGCCCAATACGCGAAAATAAATAAATTCGGATTCATTGAAACCCCATATTTTAAGGTAAAAGACGGACATGTCACAAAAGAAATACAGTATTTAAACGCGTTTGAGGAAGAACAATACAATATAGCTGATGCGGGGATAAAGCTGGATGAAAAAAACCGCATTCTTGAAAAACAGACCCGGGGCAGAAAAAAAGGGGAGCCGGACTTTATAGAAAAAGAAGAAATAAATTTTATTGACGTGTCGCCCGAACAATTTTTATCAATGACAGCTTCTTTGATTCCGTTTTTGCAAAATGACGATGCGAACAGGGCTCTTATGGGCTCAAACATGCAGAGACAATGCGTGCCCCTGATTGATCCGGAAACTCCCATTGTCGGAACCGGGCTTGAGGAAAAAGTCGCGCGGGATTCCGGCCACGTTGTCCTTGTCAGGGAGCCGGGAACGGTTAAAGAAGTTGACGCTCGGCATATCGTAATAAAAGGAGAAAACAGAAATCAGGAGTATGTTCTCCAGAATTTCAGGCCCACTAACCAATACACTTGTTATCATCAGAGAGCTTTGGTTGAGCCGGGGCAATCTGTGAAAAAAAACGATGTTATCGCGGACGGTTTTTCAACCGACAGAGGGAATTTGGCAATCGGAAGGAACTTGCTGGTCGCTTTTTTGTCTTGGCGCGGATATAACTATGAAGACGGAGTGGTCGTTTCGCAAAGACTGGTTGAGGGAGATATTCTTTCCAGCATTCATATTGAAACATTTACCTGCGATATAAGGGAAACAAAACTTGGCCCGGAAATGACCACGGCCGACATTCCCAATGTCTCAGAAGAGAAGCTAAAAGACCTGGACGCGGAGGGAATTGTGAGAATAGGCGCGGAAGTGGGTCCGGGCGATATCTTGGTTGGAAAAATTTCTCCCAAAGGAGAGGTTGATTTAACGCCAGAAGAAAAATTGCTCTTGGCAATCTTTGGAGAAAAAGCGAAAAACGTAAAAGACACCTCTCTTTTGATGGAGCATGGAAAAACAGGCAGGGTTATTGGGATAAAAATATTTTCGCCGGATCTCGGACACAAGTTAGAGCCGGGAATAATAAAGAGAATCCAGATTGAGGTTGCCCAGCTTAGAAAAATTAATGTTGGGGATAAGCTTGCCGGAAGGCATGGAAACAAGGGAATAGTTTCCAAAATTCTGCCCGAAGAAGAAATGCCTTATTTGGAAGACGGAAGGCCGGTAGATATCGTTCTAAATCCTTTATCCGTTGCTTCAAGAATGAATCTGGGGCAAATATTGGAAACTCATCTCGGACTGGCCGGAAAGATTTTGAATTACCGGGCGATTGTTCCGCCTCTTTCCGGGGCGAGCGAAGAAGACATTAAAAAAGAGCTTAAAGCGGCCGGATGCGCGGAAGACGGAAAAGTTGTTTTATACGACGGTCAAACCGGAGAGCCATTTCCGCAGAAAGTAAGCGTCGGTTATATTTATATGGGAAAACTTATCCATATGGTGGTTGATAAAATTCACATGAGATCAATCGGGCCTTATTCCCTCATAACCCAGCAGCCGCTTGGCGGAAGGTCGCAATTCGGCGGGCAGCGTTTCGGAGAAATGGAAGTATGGGCGCTTGAAGGATATGGCGCATCTCACATTTTGCAGGAAATGATAACAATCAAATCGGACGATATTCTCGGAAGAGCAACCACTTACCAGT
Source organism: uncultured Candidatus Saccharibacteria bacterium (assembly GCA_964644805.1). GTDB lineage: Bacteria > Patescibacteriota > Minisyncoccia > Minisyncoccales > PEYH01 > JBBIKX01. The sequence goes on from CAZXXF010000006.1 coordinate 11,443, forward strand.
CGATTCTTAAAGGAAAGGAAATAGAGCCGCCCAATATTCCCGCTTCATTTTCTCTTCTAATAAACGAACTTAAGGCGCTTAGTCTTAATGTTGAGCTTAAAACAGAAGAAATCTCTCAAGGCGAATCCGGCCCTGATTCAAGCCGAGGGGGCGGAAAAAACCAAAAGGAAATCAATAAAATATGAAAACAGAAAACATAAAATCCATAAAGATAAAGATCGCCTCGCCCGAAACCATCCTTTCCTGGTCAAACGGCGAGGTTTTAAAGCCGGAGACTATCAATTACAGAACCCAAAGGGCGGAAAAAGAAGGGCTTTTCTGCGAAAAGATTTTCGGGCCGGAAAAAGATTACCAATGTTACTGCGGCAAATACAAGGGGATGAGATACAAGGGCGTTGTCTGCGACAGGTGCGGAGTTGAAGTAACCCATTCATCGGTCAGGAGGGAAAGGATGGGGCACATAAAACTTGCCGCCCCCTGCGCTCACATTTGGTTTTTAAAAGGAGTGCCTTCCCGGATGGGAATGGTTATCGATATTTCCTCTTCCAGGCTTGAAAAAATAATTTATTTCGCCGCCTATATTATCACCGGGGCGGATGAAGACGGAAAACAAAAAACACTAGAGGAGATAGAAAGCGAGTTTAAGGAAAAACTGAAATCCGCCCGCAAAGAAAATGATGATGAAAAAATAGACAGGATAAAGCGCCTGAAAGATTTAGCCAAAAAAGAGGTTGAAGAAATAAAACCCTTCAGAGTTCTTTCCGAAATTGAATACATAAACCTTTCTTTGAAATACGGGCATATATTTGAGGCGGGAACCGGAAGCGAGGTTCTGAGAAAAATTTTTGAAGAAATCAACCTGGAAGAAGCAATAAAAAAGCTGGAAGGGCAAAAAGCCGGATTGATGGGCGTGGAACACAGAAAAATTTTAAGAAGAATCCAGCTTTTAAAGCGGATGAAAAAGAACAACATAAGACCAGAATGGATGTTTCTTACGGTTTTGCCGGTTCTTCCTCCGGCAGTAAGGCCGATGGTTCAGCTAGACGGCGGAAGATACGCCTCTTCGGATTTAAACGATCTTTACAGGAGAGTTATAAATAGAAACAACCGGCTTAAATATCTTTTGGAAATAAGCGCTCCGGAGGTAATAGTCAGAAACGAAAAAAGAATGCTGCAGGAAGCTGTTGACGCCTTAATCGACAACGGGATGAGAAGCGCCCATACAACTACCGCTTCAACCGGCCAAAGACGTCTTTTAAAATCGCTTGCCGATATGCTTAAGGGCAAACAGGGCAGGTTCAGGCAGAATCTTTTGGGAAAAAGAGTGGATTATTCCGGGAGATCCGTTATTGTCGGAGATCCGGAATTGAAGTTTGACGAGTGCGGATTGCCAAAAAAACTTGCCTTAGAAATATTCAAGCCGTTTGTTATTGCGAAACTCTTGGAAAAAGAAATCGTTTACAATGTCAGGCAGGCGTCCCATTTAATAGAAAGACAGACGGAAGATGTCTGGGCTGCGCTGGAAGAGGTGATAGCCGGGAAAATGGTTTTGCTTAACAGGGCCCCTACTCTTCATCGTTTGGGCATTCAGGCTTTTTACCCCAAACTTATGGAGGGTGAGGCGATCAGAATTCATCCTTTGGTCTGCGAGGCGTTCAACGCGGATTTTGACGGAGACCAAATGGCCGTGTTTTTACCGCTTTCTCATCCTGCCCAGAAAGAAGCCAAAGAAATAATTGCTTCAAGCCTGAATCTTTTAAAGCCGGCAACAGGACTTTCAATTGTTTCTCCCCGCCAAGATATGGTTTTAGGATGCTATTGGCTTACAAAAATTATCGAGGGCAAGGAGGGAAGCGGAAAATCCTTTAGTAGTTCCGAAGAGGCAATACTTGCCATCCACCAGAAAAAAATAGACCTTCAGGCCAAAATAAAAGTTTTGATTGACGAGCAGATTATTGAAACATCAGTTGGCCGGATAATTTTTAACGAAGCGCTTCCAAAAGGCCTTCCGTTTTTTAATGAATTGATGACTTCAAAAAAAATAAGAGAAATCGCCAATGCTGTTATTCACAAATACGACAATAAAACCGCCTGCGCCGCATTGGATCAAATTAAAAAATTAGGATTTGAATACGCCACCCTTTCCGGGTTAAGCTGGGGCATCAACGATCTGATTGTTCCTGCCCAAAAACAAGAAATCGTGGAGAGGGCGGAAAAAGAAACAAAACAGATAAATGAATATTTCAGAAAGGGGTTTTTAACTTCCCAAGAAAAATCTTCAAAGATTATAGAGGTTTGGCAAAGAGCAAAGGGTGAAATTCAAAAACTGGTTCCCAAAATTTTGCCCGAGAACGGGACGGTTTTTTGCATCGTTGATGCCGGCGCCAGAGGAAGCTGGTCTCAGCCGGTTCAAATGGCGGGAATGAAAGGATTGGTTATTAATCCCGCGGGAAAAATTATAGAGCTTCCGGTGATAAGTTCTTTTAAAGAGGGCTTCAACGTTCTTGAATATTTTATTTCAACTCACGGCGCGAGAAAAGGCACGGCCGATACCGCCCTGAGAACCTCGACGGCCGGCTATCTGACCAGAAGATTGGTTGATGTGGCCCACGATGTAATAGTTGTTGAAGAGGATTGCAAAGATGAGGCGGGAGCGGAAATCCTTAAAAAAGAAAGTCTTGAAATCGGGCAAGATTTTGTTTTCAAAATAGCGGGCAGAGTCAGCAATGAAAATATAAGACTGGACGATAAAATATTGGTAAAAAAAGGAGAAGTTATCGGCTGGGAAGAGGCGAGAATTATTTCCAACAGCGTCTTGGAAAAAGTAAGAGTGCGGTCTCCATTAAGCTGTAAAACCAAAAAAGGCATCTGCTGTGTTTGCTACGGATGGAATTTCTCCGGCAATAAGATTGTAAAGATCGGGGAAGCGGTGGGGGTGATCGCAGCGCAAAGCATAGGCGAACCGGGAACCCAGCTTACCCTGAGAACCTTCCATACCGGCGGAGTCGCTTCCGGGGGAGATATAACCCAAGGTCTTCCGAGGGTTGAAGAAATTTTGGAAAGAAGAACTCCGAAGGGAGAGGCCTTAATGGCAACTGCCAACGGAATTGTTTTGGAGATAGATGAAAAAACAGTAAGGATTAAGGCCGAAAAAGAGAACGGCAAAAAGAAAATGAGTAAAAAAATACCCGATGTTATAGAATATTCTATTTTGCCCCACCAGATGCCGCGAGTTAAAAAAGGGGATATTGTTGAATGCGGGGATATGCTTACTGCCGGCAGTCTGGATCCTAAAAAACTTTATAAAATAGCGGGCAGAAACAAAACTCAATCCTATATTGTCAACGAGGTTCAAAAAATATACGTTTCTCAAGGAGTCTCAATCCACGACAAACACATTGAAATCATCGTCAAGCAGATGTTTTCGAGGTTCAGAATAAAAGATCCCGGAGACAGCGACTTTGCGACGGGGGAAGTTATTGAATCATCGGTCGTGGCTGATGAAAACGAAAAACTAATCCAAGAAAACAAAGCGCCCATAAAATACGATGAAATGCTTTTGGGCATTTCCAAGGTGGCTCTTACCACCGATAGTTTCCTATCGGCAGCGTCTTTTGAGGAAACGTCGCGAATTTTGATCAAAGCCGCCCTCGAGGGCAAAGAAGACGAACTTAATGGCCTCAAGGAAAATGTTATTATCGGCAAACTGATACCGGCTGGAACGGGTTTTGGAAAAAAAGTATAATGGGAATAGCCCAATGCAGGAATTGAGGATTAAATCTCCTTGAACAGGAGGGAGCGATTTTTCAATCTATTTTTCTATATTCATTCATAACATGGCCGCCAAAAAGAGGAGGAAAAAAAACATTCGCCGATTAAAAAATGGCGATTTTGAATTAGCCAAAAGAATATGTGGACAGGAAGGATTTTTCTTTGCCGGCATAGTTTCTCTTTTTTTTGCCACATTCTTCGTTCTTTCTTTTTTCAAAAGAGCAGGGGTTGCCGGAGACTTAACAATAAGGCTTTTTTCTTTTCTCTTGGGGAGCAGCGTTTTTATTCTGCCAATCGTCTTTTTTATGCTGGCAATGTCTTTTTTTACCAAAAAAGCGGAATCAAAAAAAACGATCGTTGCTTCTGCCGCAGCTTTTATCCTTGCTTTCAGCGGAGCGGTCGCCTCTTTGGAGTTTAGAGAAAGTCAGGTTCTATCCATCCGCTTTTCCAAATTTGGAGGATGGATCGGTTCGATCTTCAGCTGGCCTTTTTTAAGAATATTCGGCTTCTGGATGACCTTGATTGTTTTTCTGGCGATAATAATCATATCTTTATTTTTTCTAGCCAAGTTTTTTTCTTCGCCCAGCTTTAAAAAGAAAGAAAATAAAAGAGAAGAGATCAAAAAAGAAGAACCAACCCTCGCAAAGAGAGTTAATATTAAAAAAATCTTTTCAACCAAAGTTAGGGTAAAGAACATAGAAGAATCGTCTTCCGGGGCTCCTGCTTTTCAAAAGGCAGAAGAAAAGAAGACTGAAGCCGATGGAAAGAGAAAAAAGATTGAAGGAGTGAAGCTTGAAAAGGGAGCGGGGCTTCCTCCGATTGATTTGCTGGAAGAAGACAAAGGAGAGGCGGCCGCGGGCGACACTGAATCAAGCTCTCAAATAATCAAAAGAACGCTTGAAAATTTTGGGATTCCGGTTGAGATGGCGGGAGTTAATATCGGGCCGACATTCGCCCAATATACGCTAAAGCCGGCAGAGGGGATAAAGCTTTCCAAGATTACGACCCTTAACAACAATCTCGCCCTTGCTCTTTCAAGCCATCCAATTAGAATTGAAGCCCCTATCCCCGGGAAGCCGCTTGTAGGGATAGAAATACCAAACCAGAAAAGAGTTACGGTCAGATTAAAAAACCTATTTTCCGAGCAGGAATTCCAAAACACGGATTCCTGGCTCTCTTTTGGGCTGGGAAGAGACGTCGTCGGTTCGCCGATTATCGCGGATCTTACCAAAATGCCCCATCTTTTAGTTGCCGGCTCAACGGGAACCGGGAAAACGATTTGTTTAAACACTATTATTTTAAGCTTTCTTTACAAGAACAACCCTAAAACATTGAGGATGATTTTGATAGACCCCAAAAGAGTTGAATTTACAATTTACAATAAACTTCCTCATCTTTTATCCCCCGTGATTTATGACGCTTCAAAGACGGTCAATGTCTTAAGGTGGCTGGTTAATGAGATGGAGAGAAGATTTGAAATATTGTCAGAGCTTGGAGCGCGCAATATTTATTTTTACAATCAAAAGATTGAACGCAACGGCAAATACAAAAAAGAAGGGTTTGAATATATGCCCTATATTCTTGTGGTTGTTGATGAATTGGCTGATTTGATGGCCGCCAAGGGCAAGGAAATAGAGGCGGTCATTGTAAGACTGGCCCAGAAGGCCCGGGCGGTTGGGATTCATCTTATTTTAGCCACCCAGAGGCCATCGGTTGAGGTTATTACGGGATTAATAAAGGCGAATATCATCGCGAGGATCGCGTTTCAAGTCGCTTCCCAGATAGATTCAAGAACTATTTTGGACGGCGCCGGCGCGGAAAAGCTTTTAGGAAGCGGAGATATGCTTTTTCAGTCTTCAACCATCGCGAAGCCAAGGAGGATTCAGGGCGCTTATGTTTCTGAAAGGGAAGTTTCAAAAGTGGTTGATTATATAATCAAAAACCAGCACGTGGAAGGAATAGACGAGCTTTCAGAGCAGCTGGAGCAGAATCTTGAAAAAGAAGAGACGGGAGGAGAAGAAGGATTCTTTTCGGGAGACGAAGATCCTCTTTATGAGGATGCAAAAAAACTGGTTATAGAAACAAAGAAAGCTTCGGCTTCTTTTTTGCAGAGAAGGTTGAGAGTGGGCTACGCAAGGGCGGCAAGACTGCTTGATATATTGGAAAGCAGGGGCGTTATCGGGCCTGCCCAAGGAGCAAAGCCAAGAGAGGTTTATGGCGATATCGCGGGCGGGTCTGAATCGTTTTCCGATCTGGCCGCCCCGCTTCAGGGCAGCGATAATAACAATGCCAAAGAAGACGATAAATACGAAAAAGATTATAATGAACAATTGTAAATAAAATTCAAAATTCAAACCTCAAAATGCAAAATTCAAGATACAAAATTACAAATTAAAAACAAATCCAAAATTCAGATCTCAAATCTCAAAATTAAAAATTAAAAATATTATGCCAAAAAAGAAAAAACAAGAAGAAATAGGAAACTTGAGCGACGCGATTGAATCTATCAAACGTCAATTTGGGGAGGGCGCGATTATGAAATTAAAAGAAGCGAAAGAGCAAAAAGTGGACGCTATTTCAACCGGTTCAATTTCTGTAGATTTGGCGTTGGGAGTCGGCGGCTTGCCAAGGGGCAGAATCGTGGAAATATTCGGGCCCGAGGCATCGGGCAAAACAACTCTTGCCGTGCATTGCGCGGCTGAAGCCCAAAAAAAAGGCGGAGTGGCCGCTTTTATAGACGCAGAACACGCGCTTGATCCGAGCTATGCCAAAAGGATAGGGATAAATGTGGACGATCTTTTGGTTTCCCAGCCCGATTCGGGAGAAGAAGCGCTTCAAATCGCGGAGAATCTGGTAAGATCGGGCGCGGTTGATTTAATCGTTATTGATTCTGTCGCCGCCCTTACTCCCAGAGCAGAAATTGCCGGAGAAATGGGGGATCAGCACATAGGTCTTCAGGCAAGACTAATGAGTCAGGGCTTAAGGAAGCTTTCGGCTATTGTCGCAAAGACGAAAACAATTATTGTTTTTTTGAATCAAACAAGAATGAAAATAGGGATAATGTTTGGCAATCCGGAAACCACGCCCGGGGGGTTGGCTCTAAAATTTTACGCTTCGGTAAGAATCAGACTGCAGCCAAAAGCGAAAATTACAAGCGGGGAAAAAATCATAGGATCAAGGGTCGGGGTCAAAATCGTTAAGAACAAGGTTTTCCCGCCATTTAGGACCACAGAGATTGATATTTATTATTCCGAGGGCATTGCGCGCTTTGCCGATCTTATAAATTCCGGCTTAAAATACGAAATTATTAAAAAAAGCGGAGCATCTTTGGATTTTCAGGGAACAAAGCTTGGGCAGGGAATGGAGGCGGCAAAAAGATATTTAAAAGAAAATCCCGAGTTGGCGCAAAAAATAGAATCGGAAATAATCAGGAAAGCCGAAGAAAATGAAATCTAAAAAACGACCCGCCGGAGAGGCGGGTGTTTTTATTCTAATTTATTAGTGTAAGACAGAAGCCCGAGCGCGCGCGCCCTTTTTACCGCCAATGAGAGTTTTCTTTGATGAAAACTGCAGAGAGCGGTTGAATTTCTCGGTTTTATTTTGCCAAGCCCTGTTAAGAATTTTTGAACGGTCTTGGTTTCTTTAAAATCGGGTTCGTTTATGTTTTGTTTGCAAAAATAACACTCGCGCATATTTTTATTTAAATATTTTATAGCGGGATTTCGTCAACATCTATATTTTCATTTTCTCCGATAATAGGGATTTCCTCTTCCTGCTGGTTTGTTTGGTTTGGCCTTTGTTCTGTTCCTTGTTGAACGCTTCTAACTCCTTTTGGTCCGAGCTGGAGATTTTCAGCGATGATTTCCGTTCTTGATCTTTTTACTCCGGAGGCGTCTTCCCATGTTCTGGTTGCAAGCCGGCCCTCGATAAAAACCAATCTTCCCTTGGAAAGATATTGAGAGGCTATGTTGGCTAGTCCTCCCCAAGCCACTATTCTGTGAAACTCGGTTTGCTGTTTTTTTTCCCCGGTTTTTTTATCCGTCCACATCTTATTTGTTGCGATTCTGAAATTACAAACCGATTGGCCGCCGTGGGTTGTTCTTGTTTCGGGGTCGGAGACAAGATTGCCCAAAAGGAAAGTTTTGTTTAGATTCATAATTTGAGCCAAAAATTATTTTAATATTTCTTCTAATTTTTTGTCTAAGTCTTTAAGTTCGACTTTTTTGGGCTTGTTTTTCGCCCGGGAGGACGAAGATTTCTTTCTTTGGATAAAAACTTTTTTTTGCTTTTGGAACAATATATGGCGCAGAATGTCTTTTTTAGACCGCACTTCTTTTTTAATTTCCGGGGCGATCGGATCCGGACTAAAAAAATCAAAACCGGCTAAAATTGCTTCTGTGAATTTTGAAATGGAATATCCGAGCTTTCTTTTCGCACCCGGCGTTTCAGTTTCTATTTTACCTCCTTTTTGGAGAATAAGCTCTCTGATTTCCTGTATAAGGACCTCTGTCTGTTTTTGATCGAGAAGAGGGGAGATCAGGAAAGCAAGCTCATAAAATTTATCCATAGGATCGCTTCAATTTAATTGTTATGTGTAAACATTATCAATAAATAAGCCGATAGTCAATCCCAAAAAAGCGGATTAATTTAAAAGACAAGAAGATTTTTGTATAATTAGAGATATAAATATATAAAAATAGATATGAAAAACACCAACGAAGTAGATCCTAAAATTTTTAAAGCATACGATATCAGAGGAATTTATCCTTCGGAGATCAACGAGCAAACCGCTTATCTCATTGCCCGAGGATTCTGCGGCTATCTTGAAAAATATCATTGCATAGAAAAAGCAAAAATAGCGGTTGGGAACGATGCCAGAAAATCATGCCCCCCTCTCAAAAGAGGATTAATAAAAGGGCTAAAAGATGGAGGAGCGGAAATTTTTGATATCGGTTTTTGCACGACACCGCTTAATTATTTCGCCAATTGGTATTTTAAAATGGACGGTTCTATTATGATTACCGCCTCCCACAATCCGAAAGAATACAATGGTTTAAAAATTTCCCTGAAAAAAGTGAAAGCGCTTGCGGAAGAAAACGGCATAGAAAAATTAAAAAAAATTATAGAAAAAAAACAATTTAGGAGGAAAAAATCAGGTCGGGTTAAAAGAATAAACATCTTGAATGATTATCTGGATTTTTTGGCAAAAGAGGCGGAGGGAATTGATTTTTCGAACATTAAAATCGTGGTTGATACCGCCAACGGCGCGGTTGGTCCCTTATTTGAAAAACTGGCAAAGAGGATAGGCCTAAAATATTTCCCCCTGTATTTTAAGCCTGACGGGAATTTCCCCAATCATGAAGCCAATCCTCTTAAAGAAGAATCTTTAGCCGATATCAAGAAAAATATTCTGAATAAAAAAGCAGATATTGGAATGGCGTTTGACGGAGACGGAGATAGGGTGGTTTTTTTAGATTCTCGGGGAAATTTGATCAGAAACGATTTTGTGCTCGGAATCGCGGCCGGATATTATTTGAAAAAAGGAATAGCAAAATTCATTCCTGCAGATTTAAGAACAAGCCATGGGATTATCCAAGAACTTGAAAAAAGAGGAGGCGTTGTTATCAAAACTAAGGTTGGCTATCCTTTTATTAGAGAGGCGATGAGAAGAGAAAGAGCTTATGTCGGCGGGGAGCTTTCAGGCCATCTTTTTTGGAAAGATTTTTGCTATTCCGAAAGCGCCCTTCTTGCGGGAATAAGAATTTTAAAAATCATGATCAGTTCTGGAAAAAAAATAAGGGATCTTGCAAGTCCTATGGAGGATTATTGCTTCTCTCCTGAAATTAATTTTGAAACCGAGAAAAAGCAAGAAAAAATTGCCGAAATTAAAGAAAGATTTAGGGCGGGAAAAATAAACGAATTAGACGGGCTTACCGTAGAATTCAAAGATTGGTGGTTTAATATCAGGCCGTCAAACACCGAACCGCTTTTGAGATTAACCGTTGAGGCGCATTCTCAAAAAATTCTTAAACAAAAGATTCAAGAGATTTCCAGATTGATTGAAAAAAGTGATTAGTTTTGAGATTTGAGATTTGGATTTGGAGATTCTTTCTATATTTCGATCAATACCGGCAAAACCATGGGTCTTTTTTCGGTTTTTCTAAAAAGGAAATCTCCAAGCTTGTTTCGTATCTCGTTTTTGACGTATGTCCAATTTGCCATTTTTCCGCTCCCGGTCGATTTTTTAATGATGTTAACCGTTTCTTTTCTTGTTTGGGCCAGAAGCTCTTTGGAAGTGCGCAAATATACGAATCCCCTTGAAATAATGTCGGGGGATCCTATTACCTCCCCGGTTTGCGAATTAACAGCCGCTATAATAACAAAAATCCCGTCGTTGGAAAGGGCCTGTCTGTCTCTTAAAACAACTTCTCCCACGTCGCCAACGCCGAGTCCATCCACCATCACATAATTTGCCGGCACCCTTTCTTTCTCTATTGATATTCTTCTGTCGCTTAAATGAACTATGTTTCCATTCTCGGCAATGGCAATGTTTGTTTCTAAAACGCCCGCCTTTTTCGCTATTTGTGCATGATTGACAAGCATTGAGTACTGGCCGTGAATCGGTATAAAAAATCTGGGCTTTATTGTTTCTATCATCTGGCGCAGCTCTTCGTGATGTCCGTGACCGGAAGCGTGAATGTCCATCATTTTGTAATGGTAAACTTGCGCTTTTTGACGATAAAGGTTGTCTTTCACCTTTTGGACCGTTCTTTCGTTTCCCGGCACCACCGAAGAAGAAAACATAACCGTATCATTTGGCTTTATCTGCAAATAAGGATATTCTTTGTTCGCGATCCTCATAAGAATCGCCTGTTCTTCTCCCTGGGCGCCCGTGCAAAGAAGAGTAATATTTTTGTCCGGCAGCTTGGAAAGGGATTTGGGGCTGATAATAGTTCCTTTTTTTGCGCGAATATAGCCGAGTTTTTGGCATATTTCCACGTTCATTTTCATCGAATAGCCGTCAACGGCGACATTTCTTTTGTATTTTTCAGACAAAGATATGATTTGCTGGATTCTGTGGATTAAAGATCCGAAAGTTGCCGCGATAATTTTACCCTGAGATTCTTTGAATATTTTTTCTATATTTTCCATGATCATCTTTTCAGAAAGGGAATGACCTTCTTCTTCGGCTCCGGTTGAATCAGACATTAAAAGCAGAATGTTTTTTTTGCCCAACGCTCCAAGCTTGTTAAAATCGGTCGGTATATCGTATACGGGGTCGGCATCAAATTTGAAATCCGAAGTGTGGATAATATTGCCAACCGGGGTGTGAATCAACAATCCAAAATTGTCCGATATGTTATGGTTTTGCTTGAAAAATTCAATTGTGAAAGGATTGAGTCGTATAACATCTCCAGACTTTACTTCTTCTATGGGAATATTCTTTAAATTGGGAAAGTCTTGTTTTCTTCTTATAATGATTCCCCTGGTGAGAGCTCCGCAAAAACAAGGAGGATAATGCAATTTTTCTATTATATAAGGGATGGCTCCGATGTGATCGTAATGCCCATGAGTAAAAATTATACCCAGTATATCTTTTGCCCTTCCCCTCAAATATCCTATGTTGGGAATAATATAGTCTATGCCGGGCATATCTTCTTCGGGCATGCGAAGACCCACGTCAATGATTAATATTTTCTTTTTATATTCCAAAAGCATCATGTTCCGTCCCACCTCTCCTAATCCGCCCAATGGGATTATTTTTATATAGTTTTGTCCTGTTGGTTTTATCAATTTTTTAATTTAATTTTAAAGATTAACCATGCTTTTTATGTTG
>CAZXXF010000007.1:0-22253 GCA_964644805.1 uncultured Candidatus Saccharibacteria bacterium
TTTGATTCTTTTAAAATTTCCACTCCCCTGCTCGTCCCGATAATATCCGCGCCGGATTTTATCATCAGTTTTACATCTGAAAGTTTGGAAATATTCCCCGATGCTTTTATCAAAATTCCCGGGGCAAATTTTTTCATTATTCTCAAATGGCGCGCTTTTTCTTTTAATTCTCGATTTTCAAGCGGATCTTTAAATGTGGCCATTTTAACGCAAATAGCCCCTGATTTTTTAACAATGCCGCAAACGATTTCAAGCTCCGCGTCTGTCAAATAGCCAGATCCGATAATAATTTTGGCGGGAAGAATTTTGCAAATCTCTTTTAGTTCCTTTAAAATTTTATCCCATCTTTCATGTTTTATATCCGAAATAGAAATAACGACGTCTATTTCATCCGCTCCGCGCCTCTTGGCCATTTCACCGGTTTTAACTCTTTCTTCGTGGAGACTATCGCCAATCGGATCGTCAATTAAAACAACAGTTTTAATATCGGTTCCTTTCAGCTCTCTTTTCACCAAACTTGTCCATTTTGGCCTTACACAAACCCCTCTAAAATTAAATTTTTTCGCTTCTTGGCAGGTTTTTTTTATTTCCTTCGCTCCCGCTCTCTGATTGATGTTGGTTTGGTCGATATATTTGGAAAAAATCATATTTTTATTTTTAGATATTTATGGCTGCAAAATATCTTCTGTGCGACCGTTAATGGAAATTACGGTTTTTTGAATGGTTTGAAATTGCCCTGTTGTTTTTTCAATTTGAGCGCGGATCGCGGCAACCCGGCAAGAACCGCCGACTTGAAATTCGAGCTGCTCATCAAAATCAACATAAGCAATTCCGTTCTTTAATGAAATATTATTAATAGAAACCCCTCTGTTGATGCTCGTAAAATATCCTTTGTTTTTTTCCTCTTCGCTTGGCCCCCTCAATAATGCCTCAAGCGCTGCCCGAACCGTTCCAACAGTTTTAGAAACTTTTCTTTCTACCGGAAAAACATTGCCGCAATCCCCCCGAGAATCCAAAAAACTGTTATTAAAGTAAATTCTTAGGATTATTGTCTCTGATAATTTTTGATTATCGTCGTATTTATTTTTAAAAATAAAAACGGCCGCCCCAAGGCAGATGGTCAAAATTAAAAATAAAATCAATAAAATAATTCTTTTGGACATTTGAATTCAGAACTTAACCTCTTTTAGCCGATCCCAGGTGAATTCATTCAGGACCGAAACGTTTCTATCTCCTATAAGATAAAGATAGTCATCAAAATATATTGCTCTTCTTATAGACGCACCGCTTATCGCCTTGACTAGGTTAAGTTTATCGCCTTTATAGCCGAAAATATATCCGCCCTTTCCTCCGGGCAAGAAAAATATTTCATGTTTTTCATCCAATAAAAAAGCGTGATGAGTGTTCAAGACTTCTGACCAGCCCTCGTCTAAAATATATTTATCTGCCTCTTTTGGATCATCCGGATTTGAAACGTCAAAAAGCGATATTTTCACCCTCCAGCTTTCTTGACCTATGCCCAATGTTTTATTCTTGTTAATTGGATGAAGATATGAAGAATACCCAGGAATTTTTAATTCTCCGGCTTTCTTGGGACTTTTTGGATCTGAAAGGTTGAGCACATAAAAAGGATCTATTTGCCTAAAAGTAACCACATAGCCCTTATCCTCTAAAAACCTTACCGAATAAATTGATTCTCCGACCCCAAGGTCTTTGACGGATCCGATTGTCTTCAAATTTCTATCAAGAATATAAACATCATTGGCGCTGTCGTTGTCGTTGCTCCAAACGCCGAATCTCCACCCCCAGAAAGAACTTCCCCTTACAGTCGTAGCTATGCGCAAATTTTCCCGATATTCGTCAAGTGAAAATTGGTTTAATGGTTTCCCCGGGACCTTGCCGGTATTAATTATTTTTAAACCATCTAAAGCGATCTTAACGATTCCGGTTGATTCGATTTTTCTTTTGTTCTCTTTATAATAATCTGAAAATTTGTTGGTTAATTCGTTTTGAATCCTTAATCTTTCGTCCTCGCCCAAAGAATTAGTGAATTTATTCCATAAGATTCCAAATTCGGTCATTTTGGCGGCTTGACTGATATCATAGCCGTCCAAAACTTCTATTTTAGAAATGAGCCATTCGGGAACAATTTTTCTGCATTTTTCCTTGAGAAATTCCAAAGAAAACCTAACCATATTTTCTGCGTGAACGTAAGCGACATAAAGATGATTCTCCGACATGTATAGAACCGAATCGTAAGATCCAACGAATGCAATGTTGTTTTCCATTTTGCCGGTATCAGCGTTTATAATCATCGCTGTATATAAATTGTCTACCGGCGTCGGCAAAACAGGATGAAAAATATCCTCGCATCTTATAGTAATGGCCTCCGATTCTCTAAACATCGGAACAATCGGGCATGGTCGGGATTCATTAATATAATTCCTTAAGACAAGATATATTTTTCCCTCATAGAGGCGGGCCTCAAAAATATGGGCATTGCTGTCCAAGCTTAAATTCCATCTTTTATCCGGATGCTTCGGATCTGACACATCATACCCGTAAATATCTTTTTCTCCGAATACGATTAAAATATTTTTAGATAAGATTAATTTCCCGCCAAAATCAATTTTTGAAATCTTGGAAAGTTCTTCTGGCGGAAATGCCTTAAAAATATTGGTAACTCCGACGGAAGAAGGAATACATTTTGCGCCCGGCGGGCAGATTAAAGACGGTTCATAATAATATCTTTGATATTCAGAAGAAAAATATATGTTTTTGCCGTCGGTTTTCACAATATCCGGCTCGTCAACTCCTGCCACTTGAATGTTCGTCTCGGAAACGCGGCTTGGCGACGATTCTTTCCGCGACATGGCGAGAGGCGCTAATAGCACATCTCTCTCTCCGCCGCCCCACTCTCCTTGGGAGTAATCAAAAGACACACGCCCCCGCTCTATATAATCTTTAAATTCTTTTTCCGAGGCGAATTTTTTAAGATCATTCAGAGAAAAAGAATCCATTCCTTTATCCCCGGACGATGGGATCGGATCTATTTTTAAAAAATCAAAAGACAGGGCTGATTTATCTTTATCGCCCTCCCAGACAGAGGCGATAATAAAATAAGAGCAAATCAAAACGATGGAAATAATTAGCAACATCGCGGTTTTTGGATTAAGCGAATTATCATTTTTGTTTTGCATTTTTTTTATTTTAATTTTTAAGTTAATTTTAAGCTTAATTATGCAATTCTATTTCTTTTTTAGATTTCCCGGCTCCAAAAACCAAATAAGCCGCGTATAAATCTTGAATGGCCAATCCGGTTGAATCAAAAACGGTTATTTCATCCTGATTAACGCGACCTCTTTTTTTCCCTGAAACTATATCGCCCAGATTTCCCCAAATATTATTTTCTCTAATCTCTTTTTTTCTGATTGGAACGTTGATTTCCCCCGAATGACTCGCCTGCATCCAATCATCAACAACAATCTTGGATTCTTTTAAAATTTCCGGGTCAAGCTCTTGCTTCCCCGCCGCATCCGCGCCAATAGCGTTAATGTGGGTTCCGGGCCTTACCCATTCTCTCTTTATGATCGGCTCGCGAGAGGGAGTGGTTGTGACCAAAACATCCTGACCGGATACTTTTTCTAATTCGGCGTATTTGATTTTAATGCCTTCTTTCCCTAAAATTTTCCTTAATTTTTCAAATGTATTTTTATTTATATCAAAAACCAAAACTTCTTTGAAGTGTATAACCGACATAAGGGCGGCAATTTGATAAACTGCCTGCTGGCCAGCCCCGACAATTCCGAGCGTTTTTGAGTTTTTCCGCGCTAAATATTTTGTTGCTACCGCGGAGGCGGCGCCCGTCCTTATGCCCGTAATATATGTCCCATCCATTAAAGCCAAAGCAACGCCTGTTTTAATGTCGTTTATCACGATTGAAGCCATTACCGTTTTAAGGCCCGATTTGGGATTGTCGGGATGGACACTAACAATTTTGGTGGCGGCCATCTTAAGACAATTTGAATATGATGGCATTATTCTCAAATCGCCATTATGTTGGGGAAAATCCAAGTATTGTTTCGGCGGCATTTTGGCGACATTTTCTGAATAATCAAAGAAGGCCTTTTCTACGGCGACAATCACTCTTTTTATTTTTGAAAGAGGCATGGTTGACTGAACATCTTTTTGGGTAAATATCTTCATATTTTATTTAATCTTTATCAATTAAAACAATTATCGCTTGGTTTTGAATTTGACGGGCACAATTAAACTATCATCGTATTCTGCCAGCCCAGAAGGATTGTTTTTTTCCAAGACAATAATGCCTTTTACTGTCGATGGCTCTTTAAATTTCAAAATCGCCTCAAACTCAACAAAGTTTTCTGTCATCCAATCCCCTTTTGCCCGGGCGGAAACCCATCCCAAAATGTTTCCCGCTTCATCAAAGATTTTGACTGGAAATTCTGCCTCAAAAAACCAGAAACCGCGGGCGTTTCCTTCTATTAAAACGGGGTTTTCTATGATTTCGTTAAAGGTGGGCGTTTTAAGGAAAATTAAATCTTTTTTTAGATTAATTCCTTCTGACGGCAATTTTTCTTTGCCATAATATCGAGAGATTATAAAAACCCCCGATGCAATAAGAATCAATATAAAGATAAAAATCAAGATTGCGTTTTTCATGATTTAGCGATGGAAATTAAGTAATAAGATCCGAGCAAAAATAGAATCAAAGACTCCGCTAATGTTATCCATTTAATAAATTTCGGGGAAGCGATCCAAAGGCGCATAGTAGAAATGGCTATGACAAAAACTAAAATTTCGTCAAAAAGATAAAACAGAACGTATATTGATAAATATAAAATAGCGGTCAAGGGGGCAATGTTAAATTGGGACAAAATGCCCGAATATATGACTGGTATAACCGCGGAACAAGGAAACTCTATAATCGTAATCGCTCCCGCGAATGCAATAACCGAGAAAACGAGAAGTAATATATTACGCGGCGATTTCAAAAAATCCTGCACCCTCGCGGTTAATCTGGAGGCAACCCCTTCGTTTGATTTAAGGTCGCAATTAACGCCTGATTTTTTAAATTTAAAGAATTGCCTTAAAAAATAAAAAGACCCAGCTATGGCAAAAATGCCTATTAACAGCTCCATAACCCTTAAATAAGACGAAAGAATCGTAAAAAACCGATGCCAAAGAAAAATTAGAATTCCATATATTAAGGCGCTCGTCAAAAGAAAAACTCCTCCAAAAATAATTATTTTAGCTCTGGAGCGAAAAGCCAATACAAGCGCAAGAATCAGGACAAGCGCGCCCAGGGAACAAACATTGAATCCGTCCAAAAAGCCAAGCGCAACTGAAAGGACGGGCAAAGAATATTTTTTTAAATCAATGTTGCCAAATATCGAACTTTTTATTTTCTTATCGTTCTGATCGCTTTGATCGGTCAAGGAAAGCGTTTTCGATAGCTGATTTTTAATTGATTCTTTCATTTCTTCTCCCATCTTATCTTCGCTATCAAAGCCGACGAAAAAATCATCACCGATAAAAGTCAAGGGAACAAGGCCCACATATCTTTGAGCATCGTATTTTTCTGCGAGCGAATTAAGAATCTCTATGCCCTGAGGGTCGCTTACAAGATAGCGGTTAATTTTAACATCGGGATAATTATCTTCAATTTTTAGGAGAAATTTTTCTTCTGCCAAGCAACGCGGACAGCTTTTGCTGTAAAAAAAATAAATATCCAGTTTCGGCGCCTGAGCAAAGACCGAAGCAGGCAGGAAAAAAATCAGACAAAAGAAAAATAATTTAAAAATATGATTATTCATTGTTTTAATAAAAAGCGGGCGGAAGCTATTTTTAAGAATCTGGCGACTATAAAAACGGCTCCTACCTCGAGCGCCGTAAAAGCCGTGTTGGTCGTGGTGTGCAGCGGTTCCCCCGACGGAGAAAAATAAAAATAATCTTCTGAAAAGAAATTTATGGCAAAAAAAATGGTTGCCATTAATACCCACAAATAGAAGAAATATTCTCCTCTTTTCTGGGTCCATTCTTCGTCTTTCTCAATGAGCCATCTCACCGCCTCTTTGTGCAAAGCATAAATAGTCAAAATTCCTATATAAAAAAAGCGTATTCTTATCGGGGGAAATTTTCCTCTGCTAAAAAATTCTATCAAACTCATCGCCATAGCCACAATGGTTAAAAAAAAGGAAATAAGATACAGCGTATGGTTTATTTTCTTTTCAACGCTCCTGACAGATTTTTTAGACATAAAAATTGGGAATATAATATCATTTTATCAAAGATGCTATAAAAAATCCAAACATTATAAAAATAGCGGTTATTTTCAAAAGCAAGCCGAACATAAAACCGATAAACGTTCCCAAGGCCGGTTTCATTGCCGCGGATAATTCTTTTCCATTGATTAATTCTCCGAAAAAAGCGCCCAAAAATGGTCCGAAAATTATTCCCCCCGGCCTTATTAAAAAAATCCCAATTATAATACCCGCGCTCGCTCCGATCATGCCAAGTTTGCTTGCTTTGTATTTTTTTGCGCCGATTATGGGAGCGATAAAATCAAAAATTGACAACAGCGTAATCAAAACAAAAAATATTACGATGTTAAACAATGATATTTTTTGAAAATTTCCGGCCCAGGCATATAGGGCATAACCCAACCAGGCCAAAGGAAGTCCCGGCACGAATGGAATCATCAGGCCCAAAAACCCTGTTAAAAATAATATAAAAGCAATGATCCCAAAAATTATAATGCTCATAATATATGATTCAATTATAGTCTTTTCCGCTAAATTAACAAACAAAACGCTCTCTTTTTAATGGAGCGTTTCGCTGACTAAATTTTTCCTATAAAAAATGGGCCTCGAGAGAAAGATAAAATCGCAAAAATGAGGTTTTTTAATTCCATTTTATGAAACTTTGGTTCCGGGAGGAATTTCTTTGTCGGGCTCAATAATCGCTATTGTTTCTTGATCGTTGGCGGCTAAAAGCATGCCCTGACTTTCAATTCCCAAAAGAGTTCTTGGCTCTAAATTAAAAACGACGATTACACTTCTTCCGATTAAATCTTTTGGATCGTAAAATTTGGCGATACCGGCAACAATGCTTCAGGTTTCCGGGCCCAAATCAAGATCTAATTTTAAAAGTTTTTCTGCGTTTTCAATTCTTTCCGCTTTTAAAACTCTCGCCACCCTTAAATCGATTTTTGCAAAAATATCAAAGTTTATCATCCGATTGAAATTGATTTTGTTGTTTATTGCCCGTTTTCGGGCACAAAAACAGCAACCGCGATAACGGTTGTCCAAAGTCCGTTTTTATTGCCCTCCGCAGATTGGGTAATATTTCTTGTTTTAAAGATATACCCCGACGCTTTATAAGATTGTTCTCTTTCCTCCCATGCGGTATCAGGATTAAATTCTATGCCAAGAGTGGTTGCCAGCATCGTGGCGGCCAAATCTTCGGCATACTCTCCGATTTTTTCTCCCCTTTCTCCAAAAGCATGATGCTCCGAAAGGTATCCGTATTGATTATTATCTTTAGGAATAGCCAATCCGATTGAAGAAGAAATCAATCTGTTCGGCTCATTGCTTTCATTTCGCGCCATCACACAAAATGTTATTTCTCCCGGCCTTAATATTTTCATGCCATCTTCCTTGGAAATCACTTTGCAATTTGGCGGAAAAATAGAAGAAACGGAAACTAAGTTGCATTTTTCAACGCCTGCGTCTCGCAAAGACAACTCAAAACTGCTAAGCCGATCTTTACTAACCCCCACCCCCTTTGTCAGAAAAACTTTTTGAGGCACCATATCCCTGATTTTTATTTATCAATTATATTCTCTTCAATTAATATTTTATAATCACATATAAAAAATACAATAGCGATTTTTAAAAATTATTCCCCCTGTAAGCGCTTTTGATGTCTTTTTATAAGCTGATGAGAAAATTCTTTGAAATGTGCTTTGAGAAGTGCGCATCGTCTCAGCCGCTTCCTCCTGTTCTAATTCTTTAATGTTTCTTAATATTGGTGCCTCCACTCTTTCGGCGGTTAATTCAATGATCGCTAAATTTCTCATTGGAACTCCTTGAGGTTTAAAATATGTTATTCTCGGGTTAAATCTTATTTTTCTAAAAATCTTGGTCTTCCCACATTGAATCAATTATAACTTAATGATGCTTTATTGAAAGAAGGTTGCCTCCCCTCTTTTCAACAAGGGGGGGGCAATTTTAATTTTTTGTTTTGACCTTTATATTCTGTGTATATATTCATAATCATCTATTGTTAATTCCTCCTCCTACCTCCAGCAAAATTATCTATTTTAAGAGATTGACATCCATTTTCTGGATAAAGTAAAATATTAATCACGAAAACAAAAAGGTCGGGAATTATAAAAAATAATTTTAATTATGAAAATCAATATGGACGACAAAAAATGTTTCTGCCACGATTGCAAAAAAGAAATAATAATTAAAAATAAAAATATAGAAAATGGGGTAATGCTTGTTTATCGGACCGACGATAAAAAAATAAACATTTTCAAATGCAACCAGTGCTACAAAGAAAATCCCGGCCTTAAAAACTATCAAGAATGCGAAGTCTATTCAAGAATTGTGGGCTATTTAAGGCCTGTCGGCCAATGGAATGAGGGAAAACAAAAAGAATATCAGCAAAGAAAAGAATATAAATTGACAAACTCTAAAACAGTAGATTAAAAGGATAAAAATTCAAAGAAAAAATCCCCCGTAGTGTCTCGGGGGATTTTTTTATTCTTTTTCCTTTTTAAATCC
The DNA here is from genome assembly GCA_964644805.1 of uncultured Candidatus Saccharibacteria bacterium. Lineage (GTDB taxonomy): Bacteria > Patescibacteriota > Minisyncoccia > Minisyncoccales > PEYH01 > JBBIKX01. Next base: position 8,814 of record CAZXXF010000007.1, read on the forward strand.
TTCGAGCGCCTTCAGCGCTTCAACCGGCAAAAGAATTACAAGCTTTGAGGCGGGATCAGCGGAAATATCATAAAGCGCCTGCAATGTCCTTAGGTGCAAGCCACCCTTTGCCTCGGCAATGCGTTCTGCTGCTTTGGCAATGTTTTCTGAAGCGACTACCTCGCCCTCGGCCTTGATAATTACGGCGCGGCGCTCTCTTTCGGCCTCGGCTTGGCGCGCGATTACTCTCTTCATTTCATCCGGAAGAACAACATCTTTTAGCTCCACATTTTCCACTTTTATCCCCCACGGATCTGTCATTCTATCGATAACGCTTCTGATTTTTTCTGCCACCTGATCTCTTTGGCTGAGAAGTTCGTCTAAAACAACTTCGCCGATCGCTGTGCGCATAGTGGTTTGAGCCAGCTGAGAAGTGGCATAATAAAAATCTTCCACGATCAAAACTGACTTTGCCGCATCGGTAATTTTATAATAAATTACCGCATTTATTCTGGTAGAAATATTATCTTTTGTTATGGCTTCTTGATAAGGAACGTCTACCGCTCTGACCCGCATATCAACTTTTGCCATGCCCTCAATCATGGGCAGAATTATGCGCCACCCGGGATTTAAAACGCGGACATATTTTCCGAGTCTGAACTTAATACCCCTTTGATACTCGTTTATTTGCCTAATAGAGGTAAGGATGATAATTGCGATAATGACTAAAATTATCCAAAACATAAATTTATTTTATTTGTTTTTGTAACTCGACCTTTTTATTCTCTTCGCGCCTTTTGGAAATCAATCTGCTTAGATAAAATTTGAATTATTCAAAAAACAATATCAGGTATTGGTCTATGTCGCGCTGTTCAAAATCGTAAAAATTCTTATTTTCGTCTTTCAATCTTTTCGCCAATGCCCGGCTCACGAAACGCCAATGCCAAGGTTCAAAAATATAATATTTGTTATTCTCCGGATAAGAAAGAATAAATCCGTATTTATGGGCGTTTTCCAAAAGCCATTGATAGGTTTCTGTTTTTTCAAAACCGACGTAATTGCCTCCTGTTTTTGTATTTGTGAAATCAACGGCCGTGCCAAGCTGATGTTCCGAATATCCCTGATCCGCCGAAAAAGCGTTAGCGCCCGATCCATAGGTTGTCCTGTAACCGGCCTTGAGATCAGCTTGCGTTCCAAAAGAACGGTATGCGGAAAGTATTTTGAGATCAACCCCCTCGCTCTCGGCGGCTATCAACAAATTTTGCAAAAAAGGCCAGACATCGTAATAAAAAAGATGGTCTTTTTGGGAATTATAAGCGTACTTTGAGTCTATTTTGACAAAAGCGCGGGGAATGTAATTTTCGTTTAAAAAATATATCTTGGAGTATTTTTTTAAAAGTTCCGGATCGGTTCGGCTTAATTTTTCAAAATTCGAAACCATGCCCCGGATAAAAGATATTTGAAGATTAAGCTCGTCAATTCTGTTTTTTTCATTAATGTATTTCTGCTCAAAATCATTTTTCTCGTTTATTGTTTCACTAAGATTTTTCCGCAATTCGCTTATTTCGTAATTGAGATTTTTTTCCCTCTGCAAAAAATTATTTTCAAGATCAATCTTTTCCCGGCTAAGACGATGATGTTGATAGCCAAGAAAACTCAACGCCCCGATGCAAGTCAATATAATCAATCCGAGCACCAGATATGTCCGCTTTCCATGAATCTTCATAATCTTTCATTCTACCATAAAAAATCCCAATCCTGACGATTAAAGGGCCGTCGCGGCGTGTGACCGGACTGCCCAATGGTTCCTGCCAACAAGCTCCGGAACCGAATCAAGAGTGCGGCAACCATTAAGCTGGATTCCGCCTCTGAAGACTATGCCACCCCAAGCGCTAGGGCGATATCCGTAGAGAGAATACCCAAGATCGCGGCGCAATCTCTTAATCGGATGTTAACCCCTGCTTACCTCCCAATTGCCAAATAGCCCGCTGCATTTCTCAAGCAGTTCTAACAGGAGTGTTCTTTGCTCTCCTGCCTCCCGCGAGATCTGGAAATCCGCCCCGGGCTTGATTCCCCTGCCCAACAAGCGATCGATCAGATCTTGGGTTCCCCATGGGACACGAGGAGCGGTCTGATTTGTCATAACCTCAGAGATAAGGCGGGAATATCCGCCAGCGCTCTTTCAGCGCGCTGATCAAAACCCCGATGGGAATACGCGATCCTTGCCCGGACAGCGGAAACTCAAAGAGAACGCGACACTGTTCTATCAGACCCGCGAGAAGTTTAATCCGCTTTGAACGGCTTTTGGGAAGCTATTTCTTGCTGGACGAAACACCTATTCTCTTCAAGGTGCCTCGCTAAATCGCCCGCTGTCAATCCTTTAATCCTGAGACTGTTTATATCCGGAGAACACAGATCAAGCAGGGACAATAACCTCCCCGCCCTGCCATTAAATATTGGTTTTAAATTTCTTCATTCTAAATATTTTTTCCGCTTCCGCTCTGGAAATTTTTCTATCGCATAACGAAGCATGGTTCTTGGCATTGCATTTTTATATTTTTTTAAATTTAAAAATGCGGACTAATGTTTATGCCGCGGCTTATACAAATAAATTCCATTGGTCTCATCCTGCAGAATCGGGCAACCATTAAAAACGGAAATTGACCAATAAGAGTGTTATATTTTCTGACGCTTCTGTTATAAAATTCCCGAGAATAAGCGATTCTATCTTCCGCGCCCGCAAAGCTTTTTATTAATGCCTGAAAGGGTTGAGAAGCTTTAAGGTCTGGGTATCGTTCTATCGCCGCTACCAAGGAAGAAATAACAGGAGATTTATCCGTCATCATCTCTCTGGAAAGAATTATCCGCGCTCTAGACTCAGACACAATATGATGAATTTCTTTCTCGTGAGCGGAATATCTTTTTACCGTTTCGACAAGACCTGGAATCAGATCCGCTCTTCTTTTTAGATCTATTTCAATATTGCTCTTGGCGTTAAGAGCCCTGTTCTTAAGAGTGATAATTCTGTTATATAAAGAAAAAATCGCACTTCCCAAAATGGCAAGATTTCCAAAGATCGCAACGGAAAGCACGGATAGCAGACTCCACTTAAAAAGATAATTAAGAGAAAGCAAGAATACATTATAGCCAGCCATTATTAAAAAATGCGAAAGATAAACAAGGTTTTTGCCCTTGTAAAAATCTTGCACGTATTGATCCCTGTTTTTTTGGCTGATTATTAGCGGATAATTTTTATCTTCGCGAAGAATCAGTTCTTTTTCTTTCTTAACGACCATTCCGCAGGCGAAAACAGCACTGCCCGGCAATAAAACAAATTCGGTTTTCCTGTATGCGGTCTGGATCAAGGAACCGAATAATCCCTCTTTTTTGTTGTATCTTTCTTTGTTTAAAAAAATATCGCATTCTATTTCGCTATTTTCGGTATGCGCTGGAAGCTCCTGTTTGAGGGGGATGATATATTTTGAAAAATCATAATCTATGTTGGTAAGGTCTATTTTAAGCTTCCCTCTCTGATCTTTTAAATAAAACGGTATAAAGTGGGCCATGTTTTCAACTATTTCCCAGCGGCCCCTTTTTCCTCCGCGCACATATTTCTCTTCTATACTGTGAAAATATAAACAGGGCGTATTAGTATAGGAAGAATTGATAGTTTTATTACCTTCTCCCTCCAGCACTCCTTTCCCCAAAAATGAAACCCCGTCGACCGCCTCATCTGTTTTTTTGATCGGCTCGCTCTCTATGTTGAAAATAAAATCTTCGGTCCTAAGATATTGAGATTTAAAATAAATGCTTCCTGCGATAATTATTAATCCGCAAACCGAAAATTTCATCGCCATCGCGCCAGACGAATAACATCCGTCGCAGTCTTCAAACCCGAGAATAATGGTAAAAAAACAAACTGTGGCGATAACTCCCAGCGCAGAAAAAATGGTTGTTCTTTTCATCGTGTTTTTAAATTTTATCAAAAAATCCTGTTTTATGACAGGATTTTTCAATCTTTTTTGCGGCTTTAATCAATGTATATTTTTTTTCTGCTCGGCCGTTAGGGAGGTAAGCCATAAAATAAACGGCCTCCTTATTTTATCTACGGACCAGTCTTCTTTTGTAAAAAGAGATGCTTTTTCTATTCTAAATTTGGAAAGCAAGGGCATATCGGCTTGTAAATTTATCGGAGAAAGCCTGTTGTGCTCCAGAAGAAATTGTTCTTTATTCATCTTTTGAGGAGCGGTTTTAAGATATTTTTTAAATCGGGGAATCATTTTTTTTATCATGCGTTTTTTTCGCAAAGATGTTCTTAAAAATCCGGGCAAAATTTATTCTGTCAAAGATCACTTCTCCGATTACGGCAAAAGGAATGGCTGTCAAGTCAAGATTACTATTAATATTGCTCTCGAAGCTATGGGCGCGTCTGTGGCCAGCTTAATGGCGACCAAGTCTTCCGTTATTCCGATAATAATGCCAAAAATCAGAAGCTCAAAAACAATCTATGCCTTATGCCATTTCTTGTCAATTTCCGTTGACATTATTTCTTCTTAGCACAATTCCCATAAAATTGAAAGCTTTTTGAAATCATTAATCAGGGACTGATTTATAAAGATAAAGGGCGGAACAGCGTCCGCCCATCCCCCTTTCGCCGCCCCTCTAACCGTTGACCCCGGAGCACATCTATCTGTCGGGCCGCTTGCGCCAATTTAACGATAGAATCTTCTCCTGTGGCAGAGGAAAATTCTATAACGAAACTGCGGCGCTTCGCAGAAGAACAGTCATTGAGTTGAGTAGCCTTGGCAATATTGGCCCAGCTTGAGTCGTCAAGCTCAATATGCCCAAGATCTGCCAGCGCTCTCAGAAAGAAAGCCATATTATAATCTCGTATTTTTAAAATGCGGATTTTCATTTTTGAGAATTTTTTTCTATTGTCAAATTTAAATTAAGACCTGCTATTGACAAATTTTTAGGATTGAACTAATGTTAATATACCTATACCGTAGGTGTAGGTTTAAAACCTATAATTAACGCACATAATCATGGAAAATAGAAAAGAAAAAGCCCTTATCGGCCTTAAAAAAGCCAATTCCCTTCTCTCCAGAATCATCAAGATGACGGAAGAAGACCAATATTGCATTGATATAATGCAGCAAAATTTAGCTGTAATCGGCCTTTTGAGAGCGGCGCACAGCGTTCTTATGGAAAATCATCTTAACGTTTGCTTCAAAAAAGCATTGCTTGGCAAGGACAAACATAAAGAAAAAGAAATGACAGAAGAAATATTGAAAGTAATAAATTTATTCAATAAGTAAAATGGAAAATAAAAATGTTTGCTGTGGAGACAATAAAAAAAATGGGCTATTCAGGGGAATCCTTTTGGGACTGCTTCCCCATTCATTCTGCCTGGGATTTATTCTCTTTTCCGCCATGGGCGCTACTTTTTTCGCTTCGGCGATTAAAAAATTCTTAATTTATCCATACTTCTTTCACATGTTGATTTTTATCTCTTTGATGATTGCCACGACATTTTGTATTCTATACCTGCGAATGAAAAAATGCTTGTGCGTTGCGGGCCTTAAAAAGAATTGGAAATATGTGGCCACTCTTTATTCTGTAACGATAATTACCGGATTATTAATGTTTTTTGTCGTATTTCCGGCGATATCAAATATGAATTTCACCAAAGCGGCGGCAAACGAAAATGCGTCTGCGATGTTAAGCATGAGAATACAAATACCGTGCTCCGGTCATGCTCCTTTAATAATAGATGAGCTAAAAAAAGAGGATGGTATTGGCATTATAAGATTTAAAATGCCTAATATTTTTACGCTTAATTACGATCCGGCGGAAACTAATCCTGAAAAAATATCAGCGTTGGAAATTTTTAAAATTTTTAAGGCGGAAATAAATCAATAAAGGTCGTAATTTAAAAATTAATGGTGATTAATTAATAAAATATGAAAAACAAAAAAGAAGATGCCTGCGGTTGCAGCTGCGGATGCGGATGCGAATGCACTCCAAAATGCAAATGCAAAAATTGCGCATGTCCTCCAGACTGCAATTGCGGATGCAAAAAATAAAAACCAAAAAAGCCCTTTATCGGGCTTTTTTGGTTTTGAGAAGATTTTTTATCGTATCAATCTAAGCGCCATATAATATCCTTGGGGCTTTTGACAAAGCGGACATTTAACCGGCGCACTCTTGCCCTTGTGAATATAGCCGCAGTTTAAGCATTTCCATTCTACATGGACATCGCTTTGGAATAGTTTTCCTTTTTCTAAACGATCAGCTAAAATATCATATCTTTCAGCGTGCTTCTCTTCCACTTCGCTTATTTCTTTAAATAAATCTGCTATTTTGTTTTCGCCTTCTTTCCGAGCGATTTTTTCAAAATCGGGATACATTGTTCCGAATTCATATTTTTCCCCCTCTGACGCGCTTTTTAAATTTTGCAAGGTGTTTCCCAGGGGATGAATATCGTAAGAGTTTGTCATCTCAACTTTTTCCCTTATTTTTTCAAGCTGCTCTTCCGCGTGAGCGCGTTCATTATCAGCAGTTTCCTCAAAAATTTGAGATATCCAAACTAGTCCCTCTTTCATGGCGGTCTTGGCATAAAAGGTGTATTTATTTCTTGCCAAAGACTCTCCCGCGATAGCCTTCAAAAGATTCTGCTGCGTATGTTTCATGTTTTTGTTTAATATTTTTATTCTACTATAAATTAAATTTTTTAGAAAGAAATCCGCTTTCAATAAGCGTTTTTTTATTGATGTCTTAAAATAATTTTTATATATTTTCTGTTTTTTCTCCGGCAACAAGTTGACCACAAGCGGCTTTAATATCGTGACCAAAACGATATCTCTGCGAGAACTTCACTCCCGATTTTCTTAATATGCTTTTAAACATTTCTACCCTTTCAGGAAAAGAAGGCTTTAATGTTCCGGTCGGATTATATAAAATCAAATTTAAAAAATAAAGCGGCTTTTTAATTATTTTTGCCAATTCAACCGCACAAGCGTCAGAGTCATTTATTCCTCTTATCAAAATGTACTCAAACATAACTTTTCTTTTTGTCTTTTGAATATAGTTATCAACTGCTTTCAAAATTGCCTCAATCGGATATTCTTTGTTTATCGGCATAATATCGGCACGCAATTCATTATTCGGAGCATTTAAAGAAATAGCTAAATTCAATTGAAGCTTTTCTTCAGACAGTCTTTGGATGTTTTTTATAATTCCAACGCTGGAAATAGAAATATTGCGCGCTCCAATATTAATTCCATTTTTATCATTGAAAATCTTTATCGCCCCCATAACATTTTCGTAATTTAAAAACGGCTCGCCCATTCCCATAAAAACCACATTTGTCACGCTTTTCTTTTCTCTCTGTAAATAGCGAGCAAAAAATATTAATTGTTCTGCGATTTCAACAGGTTCCAAATTTCTTTTAAATCCCGCTTTTCCCGCGGAACAAAATTTACAACCCAATGGACACCCTGCTTGAGAAGAAACACAAACCGTGCTTCTGCCATCTTGGTGAAGCATTAGGGCCGATTCAATTTGAATCCCATCTTTTAAAGTAATTCGCGCCTTGATTGAATTCTTGGCTTTTGAGATAAATGTTTCCGCTCTAATTAAAAGAGGACAATCTTCATTCAGTTTTTGTCTTAGCTCTAATGGAAAAAAAGTGGCCTCTTGCCAATTTTCAATTAATTTTTTGAAGACTGCCTCCTTTGCCTGTTTCAGTCGATATCTTGGCTCTGTCTCTAAGAGCTTTTCTAATTTATTTAAATCCACGAGTAATTGAATTATTTATATTTAGTCCTACCAAAAAACCGCCTCTATTAACAGTGGCCTTCAACGCCTCTTGGTCGTTTGAATTAGCCCTAGTCAGCTCTGGGGGACGGACGATGTTAGAACTTATCTTGCTCTAAATATAATCTAAAAAAAATTGAATTGTTGCCTCGTCGGCCCTATCTGACTCTTTTTTATTATCGTGAAAGCCGTGTTCTCCGCCTTTAATTGTTTCAAGTTTAGCATTCTTAAAAAGCTTGGAATATCTCACAGAATCTTCATAAGGAACATAGGAATCTTTATCGCCGTGAATAAAGAGCATAGGAATCTCAAGGTTTTGTATTTCTTTTAATGGCTCAATTTGTCTTAACTCGGCGAATAATGCTTCGCCAACTTTGAACTTACGACTTCCAATTTCAATATAACCCTGACTTTTTAAATTTTTCATTGCCTCTTCTCCAAAATTTTCCTTTGGCCAGGGAAGTTCCGGTTGCAAAATACTATGGTAATCAATAACAGCATTCCAAAAAACAATGGCTTTAATAAGGTTTTTATTTTCTGCAACGAACAGCGATACTGCCCCTCCCCCAAAACTTGCAACCGTTATTCCAAAATCTTCGTAACCAGAATTTTGCAGAAACTTAATTGCAGCTTCTAAATCTTTTTTTTCTCCCGTTACAGTTAAATCAATTGAGTTGCCCTCGCTCTCACCGTGTCCTCTAAAATCAAAACGAAAAACTGTAAAGCCGTTATCTGCCAACTTTTTAGCGAGTTCAGTAAAAATACCGTCTTCTTCCTTTGTAACAGTTATTCCGTGACAAAGGATAATGCATTTTTCTGTTTCTTTATTAGGTTTCGTTAAAATACCACACAACTTTAATCCGTCAGAGTTTTTGAAATAAATTTTTTCTTCCATTTTTTAATTTTAACACAAAAACCGCCTTCTTGGCGATTTTTATTTATGATTGATAATCTCTTCTGCTCTTTGAAAATCTTTTTCTAACACCCATAAATCGGCTCCATAGTTGTCTCCTAGCGCCCCCCTGAATGATGCTCCGCCCTCAATCTTAATCGTGCTTTCAATGCCATGGCTTTTAAGTAAATTTTGTGCTGCTTCGGCTAATATGTTTGAATTGAATTTCTTTAATAAAATTTCTGTTTCCATAATTCTATTAACATATAACGGACTCTCGATAAAAAATGTTGATGGCTCCGCATCGTAGAGGATATTTATTTTAAATAACCCTTGTAAAGCGGCCTTATAGAAAGAGCGGTGAAAACTCCAACAAACCACCAAACACTAATCTTTGTTAGCGCCGGAATTAATATGGCAAGCGCTATCCCAAATGCAATGCAACTCCATTTTATTAACCCCATGTCTAACCAATCCATTTTCTGAACCTTTGAGTCAAAAAAAGATTTAAAACTCATGATTTTTTATTATAATTGTTCGGTTTTTTAATCTTTTAGTTCTTTCTTTTTACTAAAAACAAAAATATATAGTATTTCCAGCAACGCTATAGTATTTATCACAAGAAGCGCAACAAACCACAACCTTTCGTTTCTTCGCGCCGACTTCCACAGGGCTATTCCTTTCCAAGGAAGCGTCCATAATCCGATAGCCATAATTAACCAAGAATTGCTTATTAAAAATTGTTCCATTTTTTATTAAATAATTATTTATGATATTTTACCACTAAAAAAAATTTAAAGAAAGGAAAAAATCATCAACGAAAAATCCGAGCTTGCCCAAAAATTGAAAGATTTTGAGCGAAACGGCAATCATTGGCTCGAACCGGCTAGGCAATTCATTTTAGCGGCTCAACAAGCCAAAATTATCGCTTTGCAAGAAAATCCCGTCGCGGGACGGGATTTTCTCAAAAGGATTGGCTCGAACCGCTTTTTGCTTTCGCAAAAGGTGGCGATTGAACCCAAAAAATCTTGGCAAATACTATACAATCTGCCTGCCGAGGCGCGAAGCGCCGAGGCAATAAATGCTGAACATACAATTTGGCTCCCGAATTAAAAACTTCGCAAACTTTTGAAATCATTTTGCCGAATCTGATACATAAATCCAAAAAACGAAATCTACGTTGACCCGCCTCGCTCCGCTCTGCGGAACGCTCGGGCGAGGCGGAATTCCCCCCACACCCCCCTTCCGTCTCGCCCTCGCTTGGGCTTCGCAAAAATTTTTCGGCGGCTATTAGTTTATAATAGCGTGTTGTTTCAATATTTCCAAAAAAGAAGATGTCGCAAATCCCATTGAATATGTAGCATGCAATACTTCAATAAAAGCTTTCTCTTTGTAAATTTTTAGTTGCTTCGCTCCATCTTCTGAAATTGGAATCTCTCTAGTATTGATTTGCGACGACCTGTATCCTTTTACAATTGAAACAACACGACCAGTTTTTATATCAAATATTGGACCACCGCTATTCCCTGGATTGAAAGCCATTGTAAATTCGTACAGTGAATGTTTTTTAGATGTTTTATAGCGACAATTTACTACTCCCTTGTCAGTTCGTAACAACATATTACCAATACGTGGCTTACTTAAATCATGGTTATCAAATTCCAACTTACTTAGTGGATATCCCAAAACACCAACTTCCGTGCCAATTGGTAAAAAATCTTTTGAGATTCTGATAAAGTCATTTTTGTCGGCAAAAATTTTATCTCCACTTTTATAAAATTCCTCATCAAGATAAATCACAGCCAGATCTATGTCAGGATAGACGAAAATTTCCTTATCTAATTTAGGTTCAAAGATTCTAAAGTGCCATTGATTATCATCGTCATGCCTGAGCAAATAATATTTATCTCCTTCCTGATGCTTGAGTAGCTCGCCCTTTTCTGGATCGTTAATAACGTGTCCGGCAGTTAAAAACCGATTTGGAGCGGCGACAAAACCAGTTCCCAAAGTGATCCAATTGATACCATCCTTTCCGTTTAATGCTGTTTTTCTACCCCTAATAACTACATAGACAGATTTTTTCAGCCATTTTAGACAATCTACATAATTATGAAAACTGTCCGGCCTTTTTGGCGGTTTAGGTCCTTTATATTTTTTATTTCGCTTTGACATAATGCTCTGTGGATAAACTACCCTTTTACACTTTCTATTTATTTTCTATAATAATAGCATATGGTAACAAAAAAGCAAAAACAAGTCCTCGATTTTATAACTAATTATCAAAAACGAAAGGGATATGCCCCTTCTCTTGATGAGATACGCAAGAAATTCAAACTTGCGTCTGTTTCAACTGCTCATTTTCATGTTTCCAAACTTCAAAATCTAGGTCTTCTTTCTAAGAAAGAAAATCAACCGCGTGCCATTGAAGCCACTGGCAGAGAAACGATGCTAAAAATTCCCTTACTTGGCACTATTGCCGCCGGACAACCGATAGAGGCAATTCAAAACAAAGAAACGATCGCTGTTCCAAAATCTAAAATTCCTTCATCCGCAGAAGTTTATGCTCTTCGTGTTGTCGGAGAAAGTATGATTGATGAAAATATAAATGACGGAGATGTGGTTTTGGTTCGCCAACAAGAAACTGCAGAGAATGGTCAAAAAGTAGTTGCGCTTATAGATAATCACGAAGCTACACTAAAGAAATTTTACAAAGAGAGGGGGCATATCCGACTACAACCCGCCAACAAAACTATGGAGCCACTAATTTTTAGAAATGGGCGGGATGTTTCAATTCAAGGGATTGTCCTTGATGTTATCCGAGAAGAAAATCCATTTGTCGTCTCGCTTCCGAAAATTAAAACAGAAATCAAACAATATAAAAAACTTCCTCTCAACGAAATTATCTGTGGAGATGCAGTAGAGGTTATGCGGACAATGCCACCCGATTCAGTTGATCTAGTCATCACATCTCCACCATATGACAATTTAAGAAATTATAACGGATATTCTTTCAATCTTGATGGTATGGCAAGAGAATTGTTTAGAGTTATGAAAAAGGGCGGGGTTGTTGTATGGGTTGTCGGAGATCAAACAATAAAGGGAAATGAGACAGGAACATCGTTTAAACAAGCTCTGCATTTCAAACAAGTTGGCTTTAATCTTTTTGACACAATGATTTATCTCAAAACTCCTCGGGGCGCTGTTGGGAATAATAAAACATATTGGCAGACCTTTGAGTATATGTTTGTGTTAAGTAAGGGTGATCCAAAAACAATAAATCTTATAAAAGATAGAGAAAATAGAGACGCAAGAGATGGTGATAGCGGTACAAAAAGACTGTCGGATGGTTCATTGCTGAAGCTAAAAAGAGCCGGATATTCTAAGTATGGCAGACGGACAAATGTTTGGGAATATCTAATAGGTAAAGGACATTCGGCAACCGATAATATTGCCTACAAACATCCAGCTATATTTCCAGAGAAGCTGGTACAAGACCATATTATAAGTTGGTCAAGTCTTGGTGATGTGGTACTTGATCCAATGTGTGGTAGCGGAACAACCTGTAAAATGGCTAAATTTAATAAAAGAGATTTTATAGGTATTGATGTCTCATCCGAATATTGCAAAATAGCCGAAGAAAGATTAAAGCAAAAATCATTATTTTAGAGTACCCTTAAGCCATTTTACAGCTCGTTCCAATATATTTACATCATCCTCCATCATTCCCATACTGTTGTTGCACATTCTACAAATCCACCCTCTTATCTTTCCAGTATTATGGAGGTGATCTAACACAACATCGTTTTTATATTGCCTAATTATTGTCCTATTACAAATAGGGCAATGAAAGGGTTTGCCTATGGGTGGGGGTGGATATATTTTTTCAAATTTTTCTCTATCTTTTGCGGACATAGGTTTTTTCCAACTACGACAATCCTTACATTCGCCTCTTCTTGAAACTTTCCCGCGAATAGTTTTTTGATTTTTTTCAAATTCAAAAATACTTTTTTGCTGCTGACATCTTCGACATATTTTTGTTTCCTTAAAACAAGAGTCGCAGAACTCTCCATGAGTCGCCTTATTTCGATTGCATTCAGTACAATATTTTGCTTTCATTTTAGAAAATAGTTAGTATCTTTTTTGTAAATTTCCGCAAATTTTTTCATTTCAGCAACATCAAGCCGTCTTTCGCCGGATTCTATTTTTGAGATATAGGATTGAGGCTTATTGAGTTTATCAGCCACCTCTTGTTGAGATAGGCCAGCCTCAATACGAGCCGTTTTTAAGCGTTTTATGATCTTTTTATAGTCTTTTGAGTAAATTGACTTGCTCATAGTTATTTCTATGATATATCCTATTGTGGTATAATCCCAAAATGGGATATAATGTATTTATGGATTTAGCCGCCGAAAAATTTTTGCGAAGCCCAAGCGAGGGCGTGGCGGAAGGAGGGGGTTGGGGGGAGGAATTCCGCCACGCCCGAGCGAAAAACAGAGACCGCACCCGCCGCCCTGCTCGTCAGAGCAGAGCGACACAAAAAAGTTTTCTTTTCCTTTTAGAATAAAAAATCGGGCGCGCGCAAATCCGAAAAAGCAAAGAAAACTTTTTTGTGGAGCGTGCCGGTTTCCGGCACGGCGGCGGGGCGGCTTCATTGGGGGGTTTCCTCAAAATGGGTTCGTCCAATGTTCAGAATTTCCCACCAGATAGAACTTTCGCGTTTTGAGAGAGAGATTGCCTCGCGGCTTCGCCGC
>CAZXXF010000008.1:0-18544 GCA_964644805.1 uncultured Candidatus Saccharibacteria bacterium
CCCCGTAGTTTTTTGGATTGCGGAAATTCTCCATAACTTTTTCGGAATAAAAATTGGATTTTTTCATATTAATATTAAATTTTAAAAGGAGAGATAGCTCTTATTCTTTTTAAAGCTTCAGGAATTGTTTTTAACAAATAATCTATTTCTTTTTTGGTGGTGTATCTGCCCAGCGTTATTCTTATCGATCCATGAGTTTCAGCCGGAGTCAATCCGATTGATCGCAAGACATGAGAGGGCTTTAAATCTTTGGTTGAGCAGGCAGAGCCGGTTGAAACAAAAATTCCTTGCTGATCCAAAGACATTAAAACGCTTTCTCCTTCGGCGCCGGCGAAGCCGATATTAACATTGTTGGGCAGACGGTTTTCAATGCTGCCGTTTATCTGCGCTCCCCTTATCTTTAAAAGAGATTTGATGATTTTATTCCGGAAGCCCATGATTTTTTTTGTTGCTTTTTTGTGTTTTTTAATTAATTCAACCGCTTTGCCCAAGCCGACAATGCCTGCTACATTTTCAGTGCCTGCTCTGAATCCAAATTCATGGCCCCCTCCGTATATGACGGGTTCGATCTGAATGCCGGTTTTTATAAAAAGAGCGCCAATCCCTTTCGGTCCGTATATTTTATGGCCGCTTAGCGTCAGAAGATCCGCTTTCAGCTCTTTAATATCGCAATTAAGATAATTTATCGCTTGGACGGCATCTGTATGAAAAATTGGAAAGCCAGATTTTTGGGAAATTCTGAAATCGCGGATAATTCCTCCGATTTCTTTAATGGGCTGGATGGTGCCAATCTCATTATTCGCATACATTATAGAAATCAGAACCGTATTTTTATTAAGCCGTTTTTTAATTTCTTGCGGGTCGATAATTCCGTTTTTTCGCGGATTAACGAAAACGACTTCAAATTCATCCCTTTTTAAAGATTCTATCGGATAAAGAATCGAGTGATGCTCAATTCTGGTTGTAATTATTTGGGGCTTGGTTGTAAAATTTTTGGCAATCTTTCCAATTGATCCAAAAATAGCCAAATTATTGGCCTCGGTGGCAGAGCCGGTAAAAATTATTTCTTCAGAGAGACAATTTAAAAAATGGGCTATTTTCTCTCTCGCTTGATCTATCGCGATTCTTGCATTCTGTCCCAACCGGTGGGTCGAGGAAGCATTGCCGAATTCCCTCCTTAAAAAAGGTATCATCGTTCTCAAAACTTCGGGATCGGTGGGAGTTGTAGCCGCATAATCAAAATAAGCTTTCATAATTATTTGATCAGGTCTTGAAGGGTAGTTTTTTTAAGTGTTTTGTCTGTGGATTGCTTAAGCTTAAACCAGAATTTTTTTGCAAAGCATTTGCTTTTATTCGGGCAAAGCTGTTTTTTTTCTCCAAGGCATTTTATAGAAATAAATTCTCCGTCGAGCGCCCCGATGATTTCTCTCAGATTTATTTTAGAAGGAGATCGGGCTAAAAAATAGCCGCCCCTGACCCCTTTTTTAGCATTAACGATTTTTTCCTTTTCCATCCTGGAAATTATTTTTTCCAGATAATGAAAGGGAATTCCCTCTTCTTTTGAGATTGCTTTTATTGAAGAAACTCTTTTTGATCTTGCCAAATAAATCAAGGCGCGAAGGCCATATTGCGATTTGGTGGATATGTGCATATTAAAACAGACTATTATTGTCTGTCTTTACCATAATAGCACGCGAGAGGATTCAGTCAAGAGTTTTAGGTTCGGCCGTTAATGAATAGGCGGAGAAAATAGATGTTTAAAAAAAGAAAAAACAGAAAATTGATCCTGTTTTATTAATGTTTTTTTAATTCGGAGTGCCGAGAATTGAACTCGGATCGCACCCACCCCAAGGGTGTATACTGCCATTGTACTACACTCCGCAATTTTTATAAAAGAATAATAAATTTATTTCCCCTTGGAAAGTGTTTTGATGCACTTGGCGCAAGCTTTTATTCTTTTCTGAGAACTTAATTTTACCCATTGAAGGTTTGGCTTTTTTTTCACCTTCGGGCTCGGATTGTAGCGAGACATTAATTTATAATATTTTCTGCCAAGAGTTGTTCTTTTCCCGCAAATAGCGCAAACATTTGCCATATCGATTTTTAATTAAGAAATTAATTTAATCCTAAACAATTTGTTTTGATTTGACAAGTGTCTTTTGATATAATAAAGAACATTTTATTTTTTACGATGGAATTAACCGAAATTATCACAGCCATTTTCATTCTTATTTTTTCCGCCATTTTTCACGAAATCGCTCACGGATGGACGGCTTATGTTTTGGGAGATCCTACGGCAAAGAATGCGGGGAGATTGAGTTTCAATCCGATTAAACACCTGGATCCATTCGGGTCTTTATTGGTTCCCCTGATGCTTGTGTTATTGAATTCCGGAATGATTTTAGGGTGGGCAAAACCCGTCCCAATCAACCCATTTAATATAAGAGACAAGAAATTCGGTTCGGCAAAGGTAGCCGCTTCCGGCCCTTTTTCTAATCTGCTTTTAGCGATAATTTTCGGATTAATTTTAAGATTCGCCGATCCCGGCAATGCGATTCCCGCCTCCGCCTCCCTCGTTTTTATTTATATCGTTCAAATCAATCTTATTCTGGCGGTTTTCAATCTGATTCCCGTTCCGCCCCTTGACGGATCGCACATACTTTTTAGTTTTTTTCCAAAGATTAGAGAAAAAATTCTTTTTGCCATTTCTGGATACGGAATGGCAATAGCAATCATGATTATCTTTTTTTTCTCTCCATTCATTTTTGGAATAGTTAGAATCCTTGCCAAATTAATTACCGGCATTTAACCGGCACTATTCTTTGCAGGGTTTATTTTTTAGACATTTTGAGAGGAAAATCAATTTTCATAATTGACAAAGATTTTCCGATTTGTTAATTTATAGATTATGTCTCTTAAAAAGAAAATAAAACAAAAAAGATAAAACATTAAATTTAAAAATTAAAGATGCCGACATTTCATCAGTTGATAAAATACGGAAGAAAAAAGACAAAAAAGAAAGATAGGACGCCTGCTCTTGCTTTTGGATTCAACGCCAATCGCAACAGGCCGATTGATTATCCCTCCCCCCTAAAAAGAGGAGTTTGCTTAAAAGTTTTTACAGTGACCCCCAAAAAACCCAACTCTGCTTTAAGGAAGGTAGCGAGAGTCCGTTTGAGCAATGGAATGGAAGTTACCGCTTACATTCCGGGCGAGGGGCACAATCTTCAAGAGCATTCAATCGTTTTGATAAGGGGCGGAAAAGTAAAAGACTTACCGGGTCTCAGGTATAAAATAGTGCGAGGCAAGCTTGATACGGGAGGAGTTGAGGGCAGAAAACAATCTCGAAGTAAATACGGCGCCAAAAAGAGTTAATTTTTAAGATTATGTCTGTGGAAAAAAGAAAAAATCAAATTAAACCGGATTATATTTATAATAGCGCAGCAGTCGCAAAGCTTATTAATTATATAATGCGGGAGGGAAAGAAAAGCGCGGCCCAGAAAATCGTCTACGGCGCCCTTGATATTCTAAAAGATAAAACGAAAAAAGATTCTTTATCAATATTGGAACAGGCAATCAAAAATGCTGCTCCGATATTGGAGGTGAGGCCAAAAAGAATCGGTGGAGCCACTTATCAGGTTCCCGCAGAAGTAACCTCCCAAAGGAAAATGATTCTTTCAATGAGATGGATTATAGAAGCCGCTAAAGCAAGAAAGGGTTCGATGAAAAAGAATCTGGCCGAAGAAATTCTAGAAGCGGCTAATAATGCCGGTTCAGCGGTCAGAAAAAAAGAAAACACTCATAAAATGGCCGAAGCAAATCGCGCCTTCGCCCATTTCGCTTAATTAATGAGAACAGATTATTTCAAAATGAAAATTTGTTTTTAATTTTAGATTAAATTTTATTTAAATTTCGAGCATATGCGCCAGCACGAATTGGAAAAATACAGGAACATCGGCATAATCGCCCATATAGACGCCGGCAAAACAACCGTTTCAGAAAGAATTTTATTTTATACCGGGATTTCTCATAAAATAGGCGAAGTTCATGATGGTCTCGCTGTTATGGATTGGATGGAACAAGAGAGAGAAAGGGGCATTACAATTACAGCCGCATCAACCACCTGTTTTTGGACGCCGGTTGAAAAGGAAGTCAGTCAAGAAGGAGGAGAAAAGCATCAGATAAATATTATTGATACTCCGGGACACATTGACTTTACCGCCGAAGTGCAGAGGTCGTTAAGAGTTTTAGACGGCGCCGTGGTCGTTTTTGACGGAGTGGCCGGAGTTGAGGCCCAATCGGAAACCGTTTGGCGACAGGCCGATAAATTTAAAGTTCCCAGAATTTGTTTTATCAACAAACTGGACAGGATGGGCGCTTCCTTTGAGAACAGCCTTCAATCTATTTTGGATAAACTTACGCCCAATGCCGTAGCGATTCAAATTCCAACCGGGGTTGAATCAGATTTTGACGGTATCATAAGCTTGATTTCGATGAAAGCTTTTAGGTTTGAGGGAGAGCGGGGAGAAAAAATAATAATTGAAGAAATCCCCGGAATATTAAAAGATAAAGCGCAAGAATGGCGCAAAAAAATGATTGAAAAAATCGCCGCTGAAGATCATAATCTTTTAGAAAAATATCTATCAAATCAAGAAATTTCAATTCAAGAAATCAAAAACTCTCTTCGTAAAAGCGTTGTTGACTGCAAATTAGTCCCAGTATTATGCGGTTCGGCTCTCAAAAACAAAGGAGTGCAATTATTGTTAGATGCCGCTGTGCATTATTTGCCCAGTCCCAAAGATCTGCCTCCGGTTCAAGGAATTGATCCAAAGTCTGGAGAATTAATAAATCGGAATTTAACCGACGAAGAACCTTTTTCGGCAGTCGCATTTAAAATAGCTACTGATCCTTTTGTGGGAACTCTGACTTATCTTAGGGTCTATTCCGGAAAATTTGAAGCTGGTGGAACGCTTTTAAATACGACAACCGGAGAAAAAATAAGAATTGGGAGAATGGTAAGAATGCATGCCAATCACAGGGAGGACATTGCGGAACTTTATTCGGGAGATTTAGCGGCCGGAGTCGGACTAAAAAATGTAAGCACGGGTCATACTCTTTGTGATCCCTCAAGCCCAATAGTCCTTGAAAACATTACATTTCCCGAACCGGTGATATCCATTAGGATTGAACCAAAGACTAAGGCAGATCAGGAAAAAATGGATGTTGCGCTGAGGAAATTAGCGGAAGAAGATCCGACCTTTAGAATCAAGGTTGATTCCGAAACGGAAGAAACCATTATTTCCGGAATGGGAGAATTGCATTTGGATATTATTACGGACAGAATGAAAAGAGAATTTCAAGTAGAGGCAAACGTGGGAAGGCCTCAAGTTGCTTATAAAGAAACAATTACCCGAGAAGCCGAAGCAGAAGGAAAATATATTCGTCAAAGCGGTGGCAGGGGTCAGTACGGACATGTTTGGCTGAAAATAAAGCCAAAGAATAGGGGAGACGGTTGTGAATTCATTGATGAAATCAAGGGTGGGATTATTCCGAGAGAATTTATCCCCGCCGTTGAGAAGGGAGTAAAGGAGACAATGGAGAAAGGAATTTTAGCCGGTTATCCGCTTGTAGACGTCGAGGTAACCCTTTTTGACGGATCTTTCCACGACGTTGATTCTTCCGAAGCTGCTTTTAAAATAGCGGGCTCTATGGCGGTTCAGGAAGCGGCCAGAAGGGCGAAGCCCGTTATTCTGGAGCCGATTATGAAGCTTGAGGTTTCTTTCCCAACAGAATATTTTGGAAGCGTTATCGGAGATCTTAATTCTCGCAGGGGGAGAGTTTTTGAAACGCTCGAAAGGTTGAATTTAAAAATAGCAAGAGCATATATTCCGCTGGCTCAAATGTTTGGATATGCCACAACCTTAAGATCATTGACTCAGGGCCGAGGATCGTTTACTATGGAATTTGACCATTATGCCCAAGTTCCGGCAAATATCGCTCAAGCAATAATGGAGGGCAAAAAATGAGAAATTTAATAATAATATAAAAAAATGAATTTTGATTTAATAAAAAAAATAATGGCAAAAGAAAGGGCTAAAATTATAATAGTGGAAAACGGAGAGCCGATAATGATCATATCCGATTTCAAAGAATATTTTTCTCCCGATAAAAATGCGCCCCAGTCCAAGCAGGCTCATGTTTCGCAGGAAAAAGAAATTATTTTCGCAGAAGAAAAGAAAGAAGAAAAGATTTTTCTGCCCAAAGAGGGGAATGAAAAAGAATTGACGATTGACGATTTGCCCCTTTAATGCCCGATAAACAACCAAAAATCAACCAAAGACAGTTGACTATTTTTTTAAAAAGTATATTATTAAGTCAAAATTAATAAATCAAAAATTAAAAGTTAAAAATATGGCAGAAAAAGAAAAATTTGAGCGCAAAAAACCGCATTTGAATGTGGGAACCATCGGACACGTCGATCACGGCAAGACAACTTTAACCGCCGCGATTTTACATGTTTTAAAAATAAAGGGGCTTATAGCTTCTGAAAAGAGCGTTGATCAGATAGATTCTGCTCCCGAAGAAAAAGCCCGCGGTCTTACTATCAATATTACCCATGTTGAATATGAATCTGATAAAAGGCACTATGCCCACATAGATTGCCCGGGACATGCGGATTATATTAAAAATATGATTACTGGAGCAGCCCAGATGGACGGCGCTATCCTTGTGGTTTCTGCGGTGGATGGACCCATGCCTCAAACCCGGGAGCACATTCTCTTGGCAAGACAGGTTGGCGTTCCGGCCATAGTTGTTTTTCTTAATAAATGTGATGTTGTGGATGATCCCGAGATGATTAATTTGGTTGAATCTGAGGTAAGAGAATTGTTGAAAAAATATAATTTTCCGGGAGATGAAATCCCGATTATAAGAGGTTCCGCCTTAAAAGCCCTTGAAGCAAAATCGGGCGAAGATGATACTGCAAGGCCAATTTTAGAATTAGCTAAGGCGCTGGATGAATATGTTCCGGAGCCGATAAGAGAGAAAGAAAAGCCCTTTCTTATGGCTGTTGAAGATGTGTTCTCGATCGCCGGCAGAGGAACAGTTGCGACTGGAAGAGTAGAGAGGGGGCTTGTAAGGTCAGGGGAAGAAGTTGAGTTGGTAGGAATCAAGCCGACAAGCAAAACCACCGTTGTGAGCATTGAGATGTTTAACAAAATTCTTGATGAAGGTTTTGCCGGCGACAATGTAGGAATTTTGCTGAGAGGTCTAAAAAAAGAAGACATAGAAAGAGGTCAGGTTTTAGCAAAATCCGGATCAATTACTCCCCATGTTGAATTTGAATCGGAAGTTTATATTTTAAATAAAGAAGAAGGGGGAAGACACACGCCATTTTTTGCCGGATATAAGCCTCAATTTTTTGCTAGAACAGCCGACATTACGGGAGAAGTAACTCTTCCCGCTGGTACGGAAATGGTTATGCCGGGCGATACGGTTAATCTTAAGATTAAGTTAATTGTTCCGGTCGCGATTGAAGAAAAACAGAGATTTGCCATAAGAGAGGGAGGAAAAACAGTCGGAGCAGGCGTGGTAACCAAAATTATTGCCTAAAAAGACGAATTGCCATCGAATTAAACCAATTTCAGAAAAATTAAAATAGATGACAGCAAAGAAAAAGCAGGAAGAAATAGCAAAACCGCGGCTCCGGATAAAACTTCGCGCTTACGATTATAAAGTTTTAGACAAAAGCAGTCATCAAATCATTGAAACTGCGTTGCGTCATGGAGTGGAATTTTGCGGACCGATTCCGTTGCCGACAGAAGTTCATAAATACACGGTAAATCGTTCCACCTTTGTTCATAAAGATGCAAGGGAGCAATTTGAAATAAGAGTGCATAAAAGATTGATTGATGTTTTAACACCCAATCAAAAATTTATTGAAGCGTTAACAAACTTGACTCTTCCGAGCGGAGTAGATGTTCAGATAAAGATGTGATCAATAATTGATAAAAAAAGAGGATTAACGATTCAATTATGAAAAGTGGTTTGTTTTAATAAATAAATTTGGCAGCCAGTAGAAAAGATACCGGGCGCATAACCCGGTATTTCGTTAAAAGGATCGAATAAAAATGTTTGAATATGGCGTTTATTTTAGGCAAAAAAATAGGAATGACTCAAATCTGGAAAGAAAATAGTGTAATTCCGGTCACAATCATTGAAACCGGCCCTTGTTTTGTCACGCAAATCAAAAGAAAGGAAAAAGACGGATATGAAGCGGTGCAGATTGGATATGAAAAAATAAACAAGGAAAAAAGAATAAAGAAAACGCAAAAAAATAAACCATATAAATGGCTGAAAGAGTCTAAAGGGGTCATGGAGAACATAAGCGAGGGCGATCTAATTGATGTTTCAGCATTTCAAATCGGGCAGACGGTTAAAATATCAGGCGTTTCTAAGGGAAAAGGTTTTCAAGGTGGAGTGAAACGGTGGGGATTTGCAGGCAGGAACGCAACTCATGGAGTTAAACACGAGCACAGGACGCTTGGTTCGACGGGAATGTGCTTGCCCGAAAGAGTAATGAAGGGAAAAAAAATGCCCGGCAGAATGGGTAATCAGAGGACAACCGTCAAAAACTTAGAGATCGTGGAAGTTGATAAAAATCAAAATCTAATCGCCGTAAAAGGAGCGGTGCCCGGAAAAAGAGGGGCATTGTTAGAGATAAAATCGTAAAAAGAGAGCTTTAAAGCATATGAAAGTTATAGTTTATAATCAAGATGGTAAAGAATCGGGAGAAATGCAACTGCCCGAAGAAATTTTTGGCGTTAAAAAAAATACCAATTTGATCCATCAGGTTTTTACTTCGATGATGTCCAATAAGAGGAAACCGATCGCTCACGCAAAAGACAGGGGGGAAGTGAGTGGCGGAGGAAGAAAGCCGTGGCGCCAAAAAGGAACGGGGCGGGCAAGACATGGTTCTATTAGATCGCCCCTGTGGAAGGGGGGAGGAGTGACTTTCGGACCAAGCAACGAGAGAAATTTTAAAAAATTAGTTCCTAAAAAAATTAAACGGATGGCTCTTCTTTCGGCCCTTTCCGCCAAGGCGCATGATGGCGAAATTATTGTTTTAGAGAGATTAGAAATCCAAGAGCCGAAAACTAAATTATTGGACGGGATGATAGGTAATATTCAAAAAAAAGTCAAAAAACAGGGAAGCAATTTGATCATTTTGCCCCAAAAAAATAAAAACATTGAAACAGCCTCGGGGAATCTTAAAAATATAAAAACGATTGAAGCAAGGAATCTGAATATTATAGACCTGCTTTCATTTAAAAATATTATCGTCCCGGAAGACTCAATAAAGATATTAAAAGAATTATTCTCCCGAAAGGAAAAAAAGGCGTAAAAACAATATGGCCCCCCTAAAAATATTTCAAAAAAAAGATTCTGGAAAGATTCAAAAAAAAGAGAAAGCGGAAAAGGAGCCATTGCCGGTTAAAAAGGAAAAAGCCCTAAATCCAGCCGGGCTGAAAATTTTTGGCTGGGATATTATTAAAGCTCCTCATATTACCGAAAAAGCAACCACAAATGAAGAAAAAGGAAAATATACATTTAAAGTTTTTAAAAACGCGAATAAAACAAAAGTAAAGAAAGCGGTTGAAAATATTTTTAACGTTAAAACAGAAAAAGTTAGAATTATTAATATGCCCAATAAAAAAAGACAAAGAGGAGGGGTAAGCGGATGGAAGAGAGGATATAAAAAAGCAATAGTAACTCTTCAAAAAGGACATAAAATTGAAATTTTATCAAGATGACGGGACTGGGCAAAAAAAACATTTTTCGAGGAAGAAAAATGAAAAGAACAGATTTGATGCATCTGTCCAAAAAAAAGCCGGAGAAAAATTTGATTGTGATTTTGAAAAAAAATTCTGGCAGAAATGCTCAAGGTAGAATAACCGTAAGACATAGGGGCGGGGGTTTTAGAAAATACTATAGGATTATTAATTTCGGGCAGGAGAAAATTAATCTTGCCGGAAAGGTTGTAGCTATAGAATACGATCCCAATAGAACTACCTTTATAGCGCTGGTTGAATATAAAGACAAAAAAAGGGCCTATATTTTGTGTCCCCAGGGATTGAAAGAAGGAGATGAGATTTTAACCTCAGAAAAAGCTCCGATTAAGATCGGAAATAGAATGAAGCTCGGGCACATCCCCGTAGGGACCGAAATCCACAATATATCTTTACAGTCTTCGGGAGGAGGAAAGATAGTGCGTTCCGCAGGCGCCTCGGCGATAGTGCTGGCTCACGAGGGCAATTATTCCAACGTATTAATGCCGTCAAAAGAAGTCCGCAAAATCCATAGCGAATGTTTTGCAAGCATCGGATCTTTATCTCATCCTGAACACAGATTTATTCGTGTTCCCAAGGCGGGAATATCGCGCCTCAAAGGATTAAGACCGACAGTAAGAGGTTCAGCCATGAATCCTTGCGATCATCCCCACGGAGGCGGAGAAGGCAGGACAGGAATCGGGTTAAAACATCCTAAAACTCCATGGGGTAAGCCGGCGCTTGGGGTTAAAACGCGGAAAAGAAAAATTACAAATCAGTATATTATTCAAAGAAGACCCAAAAAGAAAAGAAAATAAAAAATATTTTTAAAAACATGTCCAGATCAATTAAAAAAGGTCCCTATATAGATATCAAGCTTTTAAAGAAGCTCCAAAAAACAGCCCCCGATCCCAAGGTTGAAATTAAGACTTGGGCCCGTGATTGTACAATTATTCCGGAAATGATTGGAAGGACGATAAGAGTGCATAACGGAAAAAATTTTATTTCCGTTAAAATTAACGAAGAAATGGTTGGTCATCGGTTGGGAGAGTTTTCTCCGACAACTAAGTTCGTCAGACACGGAGGAAAGATGCAAAGAGAGTTGGAGTCTAAGGTTGAATCCAAAGAGAGCCAAAAAACCGAAGAAAAGCCCAGTTTGTCTCCTGCGAAGAAATAAAATGAATTATGAACAATCAAGAAGTAACAGCCAAACTAAATAATATTAGAATCGCTCCAAGGAAGGCAATGATGATCATTGATTTGATTAGAGGAAAATCAGTTTCCGAAGCGAATTCTATTTTAACATTAGTTAACAGAAAAATTGCCCTGCCGGTTCAAAAATTATTAAACTCGGCGGTTGCTAACGCCAGACATAACTTTCAAATGGACGAAAAAGAATTATATATTTTTAAAGCAACGGTTGACCAAGGGCCAAAACTTAAAAGATGGATCGCGCGCTCCAGAGGACAAGCGAACGAAATTCAGAAAAAAACAAGCCACATAACCATTATTGTAAAAGAGAAGAGGACGGCAGCCGATAAAATGGGAAGCGGGCAAAATCAGAAAATAAATTCTAACATCGGGAAAGGGGATTATAAGCCAAAAATAAAATTGCCAAGAAAGAATTCTTCCTCGAGATCTCAGAGAAAATTAATAAAAATCAACAGAGATTAAATTCTTTTCAAGAAAATTATGGCTCATAAAGCGCATCCAAAAAGTTTAAGAATAGGTTATATCGCCGGCTGGGATTCAAAATGGATCGGAAACCAAAAATTTCCCCAATATTTAGAGGAAGATTTTATAATCAGAAAATTTCTTGAAAAAAAACTCAAAGAAGGAGCCGTTGAAAAAATTGAAATAGAAAGATTTCCCGGAAAACTGAATATTATGATTAACAGCGCAAGGCCGGGGCTGATAATCGGAAGAGGGGGAAGAGGGGTGGAAGAATTAAAGGCGGCCATTATAAATCTGATATCCAGGAAGGAAAAACTACAAAAAGGAATTAAGAGAAATGTTCGCAAAGAGGTAAGATTGGAAATTAAAGAGATAAAAAATCCTTGGATCAGCGCCCCGATCGTAGCGCAGTGGGCAGCCCAAAGGATAGAGAAAAGATTGCCATACAGAAGAGTGTTGAAGGAAGCATTGGGCCGCATAGCTAATTATAAGGAAGTTCAGGGCATAAGAATAGAAGTTGCCGGAAGATTAAATGGCATTACTATCGCTCGAAGAGAGTGGATGCAAAAAGGAAGACTTCCGAGACAAACATTAAGAGCCGACATTGATTATGGATTTGCTCAAGCGTATTGCACCTATGGCGTAATCGGCGTAAAAGTCTGGATTTATAAGGGTGAAAAATTTCCATCGGCTTAATTTTTAGAAACATGCTTTATCCAAAAAAAGTAAAATACAGAAAAACTCAGCGGGGGAAAAGTAAGGGCATTGAAAGCCGCGGAATAGAACTCTCTTTTGGAAGTTTTGGTTTGAAATCGCTTGAAACAAAATGGATAACCGCCAGACAGCTTGAAGCCGCCAGAAGAACAATAGTATATTATTTGAGAAAAGGCGGAAAGCTATGGATTAGAATATTTCCCGACAAGCCGGTAACGAGCAAAGGAGTAGAAGTGCCGATGGGAGGAGGAAAGGGAGCTGTTAGCCATTATGTTTTTCCCATCAAGCCCGGTAGGGTTATTTTTGAACTAGCGGGTATTGATAAAAAAATCGCTCAAGAGGCGTTAAAAAAAGCGGCTGCAAAATTGCCGATCAAAACCAAGTTTATTATAAAAGATTGATTTTCACTCCAAAAATATGAAAAAAGATTCAATCAAAAAAGATTTGAAAACAAAACAGAAGGGAGATCTTGAAAAAATAGCATCAGAATTAAGGGAAAAATTGAGACGATTAAGATTTGACCTCGCGGCTGGAAAGATTAAGAATGTAAGCGAAATTAAGAAAATTAGAAAAGAGGTAGCTCTTATTTTCACATTGTTGAATCAAAAAGAAAAATAATTTCGCAAATAGGATATAAAGACATGGAAAAAAACAAAAAAAAGAGATTAATCGGCAAAGTTTTTTCCGACAAGATGAAAAATACGCTCGTTATAGAAGTTGAAAGCGTTAAATTTGACGCCAAACTTAAAACTCGATATAAAAGACATAAAAAATACAAAGCGCACATAGAGAATACAGATTATAAGATAGGGGATAGCGTCGTTATTGAAGAATGTCGTCCGATTTCTAAAGATAAAAAATGGAGAGTCGTTTCCAAGCGATAATGATTTAATAAGAAGAATATGATACAACTAAGAACGATGTTGAAATCGGCAGATAACAGCGGAGCGAAGATCGTCCAATGCATTCGTGTTTTGGGCGGAAGCGTGCGTCGATACGCTCGTCTTGGAGATATTATTGTTGTTGCGGTAAAAAAAGCAGAACCGCGCAAGCCGGTTAAAACGCATGATGTAGTGAGAGCGGTGGTAGCAAGGCAAAGAAAATCTTATCGCAGAAAAGACGGATCTTACATTTGTTTTGATGAAAACGCCGCCATCATTTTAGACGGAAAAACCAAAGAACCGAAGGGTGGAAGAATTTTTGGTCCCATCCCCCGCGAATTAAAGGAAAAAGGGTTCGAAAAAATAATAGCGTTAGCATCAGAAGTGGTATGAAAATTAAAAAAGACGATATAGTTTTTATAAGATCTGGAGATGATAAAGGAAAAAAAGGAAAAATAATAAAAGTTTTCCCAAAAGATTTTAAAATTTTGGTAGAGGGAGTGAATATCCAGAAAAAACACCAGAAACCAAAAAAAGAGGGTGAGAAAGGGCAGATAATTCAAAAACCAGCGCCTATCTTTGCTTCAAGCGCGATTCTTATATGTCCGAAATGCCAGAAGAAAACAAAAATCGCTTATTTAAAAAACAAAAAAAAGAAAAATAGATCTTGTAAAAAGTGCAGACAAATAATCGGATAAAACTATGATGAGGATGAATGAAAAATACAAAAAACAAGTTCTTCCCAGATTGAAAGAGAAATTTGAAAACAAGAACGAATTCGCTCTGCCAAGGATTACCAAAGCGGTAGTTAATGTCGGATTCGGAAAACTAATAGCGGGCAAATCAAAACAAGAGAGAGATAAAATAAGCGAAGAGATAATTCATGATTTATCGATAATTGCAGGACAAAAACCGATTTTAACAAAAGCAAAAAAATCCATTTCTGTTTTTAAAATAAGAATGGGAATGCCGATTGGCGCAAAGGTCACTTTAAGGCGCAGGAAAATGAATGACTTCTTAGAGAGATTAATAAACATTGTTCTTCCGCGGACAAGAGATTTTAGGGGCATTAACCTCAGTTGTGTTGATCAGAGCGGAAATTTAAATATAGGCATAAAAGAACAAATTTCTTTCCCTGAAATTGCTCCGGAAAGCGTAAAAAGAATTTTTGGGCTTGAGGTAACCGTTGTTACCAGCGCTGAAAATCGTTCCGAGGCAATAGAGCTTTTTAGACTAATTGGATTTCCATTAAAAAGCGGATAAAAAAACATGGCGACAGAGGCACAAATAAATAAATCCCTTAAAAGACCCAAATTTAAATCAAGAACGGTAAGAAGATGTTTTAAATGCGGAAGAAAAAGAGGTTATTTGAGAAAATTCGGACTTTGCCGGATTTGTTTCCGCGAATTAGCGAATAAAGGTCTCATTCCGGGAGTAAGAAAATCGAGTTGGTAAGTTTAATGACCGGATAAATATATGGATTTAATTTCAGACATGTTAATCAGAATAAAAAACGCCCAGGCTGTCACGCAGCCTTCGGTTGATATTCCTTACTCTGCCATAAAATACCATATTGCCAATATCCTTATTAAAGAAGGATTTATAGAAAACCTAGAGAGAAAATTCAAAAAACAGAAGAAATTTTTAAGACTGATTTTAAAATACGCCCATAAAGAACCGCAAATCAAGGGAGTTAAAAGAATTTCCAAGCCCGGGAGAAGAGTTTACTCTTCGGCAAAAAAGATAAAATCTTCCAAGGGATCGTACGGATTAATTATAGTTTCCACCTCTCAGGGTTTGATGACTCATAAAGAAGCCCGGGGGAAAAATCTGGGAGGAGAGATTATTTGCGAAATATGGTAATCATTCAAAATTATTCTTTTTAAAAAAATGTCTCGACTTGCTAGAAAACCAATCAACATCCCCGACAATGTAGAAATATCAATGTCTGATGATTCTGTTTTGGTCAGGGGGCCGAAAGGAGAACTTATTTTCAAATTGCCCGCCGGTTTAGGGGTTATAATTGAAAACAAGAAAGTAAAATTGCAAAGAATATCGGAGGATAAAAATTCAAAATCTTTTTTGGGGATGAGCGTTAGAATGATTAATAACATGATTAAAGGCGCGGTAGATGGTTATGAAAAAAAATTGGAAATTTCCGGAGTAGGATATAAGGCCAATGTTCAGGGCGAAGAATTATCGCTGGATCTTGGTTTTTCCCATTCGGTTAATCTTAAAATTCCAAAAAAATTGACAGTTAGCGTCTCTAAAAATCTGATTACCGTTGCCGGAGCTGATAAAAAATCGGTTGGTGAATTCGCGGCCAACATAAAAAGAATAAGACCGCCAGAGCCGTATGGAGGAAAAGGCATTAAATATGAGGGTGAAAGAATAAAAAGAAAGATAAGCAAGAAAGCAACCGCAGCGTCATCTTCTTAAAAAATATTATTTTCCCGATTGATTATGAAAAAAGCAGAATTATTAAAAATTGAAAAAAGACAAAGAAGGCACAAAAAATGTCGTTTGAAGCTTTCCAGCAAAGGGAAGAGACCTCGTCTTTGCGTTTTCAGATCGAATAATCATATTTATGCTCAAATTATAGACGATCTTAGCGGAAAGATAATGTTTTCCGCCAATGATTTTGAATTAAAAAAAGAAATCGTTTCTGCGTTGAAAAAAGAAAAAAAAATGACGATGAAAAACGCAATTTCATTCAGCGTGGGAAAGTTAATTGCGGAAAAATCAAAAGATTTAAAAACAAAAAAAATAGTTTTTGATAGGGCCGGGTATAAATATCACGGCCGGATAAAGGCCTTAGCCGATGGCGCGAGAAGCGGCGGTTTAGAATTTTAAACTTAATGTTTTATTATGCAAGAAAGAAAATTTAGAAAACAAAATAATAAGCCGTCAGATGATTTTACTTCCGAGCTTTTGGAGGTCAGGAGAGTCACAAAAGTTACAACCGGCGGCAAGAAATTAAGATTTAGGGCAATAATTGTTATAGGGAACAAGAAAGGAAAAATCGGTTTGGGCGTGGCGAAGGGAAAAGATGTCGCTCAGGCAGTCGAGAAGGCGGAAGCCGTTGCAAGAAAGAATATTATCGAGATACCAATCGTGGAAGAAACAATCCCATACGAGGTTGAGGCAAAATTCGGAGCGGCAAAAGTGCTTTTAAGGCCGCAAAAAAGGGGGAGAGGATTAGTTGCTGGCGGCACCGTAAGAATTATTTGTCAGATGGGCGGAATAAAGAACATTTCTTCAAAAATTCTCGGAGGGACGAGAAATAAACTGAATAATGCTCAAGCGACCATTAAGGCCTTAAAGATATTGAAGATTAAAAATAAAACAAATTTATATGCAAATACACCAACTCAAATTAAATCGGAATCTTAAAAAAAATAAAAGAGTTGGGAGGGGAGGAAAAAGAGGGACATTTTCAGGAAGGGGGACAAAAGGACAAATAGCTCATGCCGGAAGAAAAATGGAGCCGATCATTAGAACTTTGGTCAAGAGATATCCTAAATTAAGAGGTTATTCTTTTAAAACGAAAAATAATTTAATGCGCGCGGTGAATATCGGAGCGATAAACGAAAAATTTGAAGATGGGACGATTGTCAGCCCTCAATCTTTGGTTGAAAAAAGAATTATAAGGAAAATCGAAGGAAAAATTCCAGAGATAAAGATTTTGGGCAGAGGGGAATTAAAGAAGAGCCTGATTTTTGAAAAATGCTTATTTTCTAAAAACGCTAAAGAAAAAATTGAAAAGACAGGCAGCAAAATAGCGCAATAAATCATTAGTTAACTTTGAAAATATCGCCATGTGGTTCCAAAAACTTTCCCAAATATTAAAAATAAAAGAATTAAGGAGGAAAATAATTTTTGTTCTGATTATTTTCGTAATTTTCAGGGCAATGGCTAACATCCCGGCCCCCGGAATAAATGCCGAGAATTTAAGAGACTTTTTTGAAAGATTTCAGGTTTTCGGATTAATGAATATTTTTGCCGGAGGAACGATGGAAAATGTTTCTATTGTTATGTTGGGACTCGGCCCCTATATCACGGCGACGATTATTTTTCAGCTTCTAACCCTTATATTCCCGGCACTTGAAAAAATATATAAAGAAGAGGGCGATGCCGGAAGAAAAAAGTTTAATCAATATGCGAGAATAGCAACAGTTCCTCTCGCGATAATCCAGTCCTACGCAATGCTTTCTTTTTTCCAAAAACAAGGTGCGGTCAGCTTTAATTCACCTTTCGCCCTTATATCTTCTATTGCCGCAGTAACTGGGGGCAGCGTTTTATTGATGTGGCTAGGGGAGCTCATAACAGCCAAGGGCATAGGGAACGGCGTTTCTCTTTTGATTTTTGCGGGTATAGTTTCCCGCTTGCCGCTTAATATTTGGGAAACAGTAATGAAATGGGATCGCTCTCAATTGCCATTTTACGCCCTGTTTTTAGTTGCTGCTTTTCTGATTATTTTCGGAGTTGTTTTTGTAACCGAGGCAAGAAGAAACATTCCCGTTTCTTATGCCAAAAGAGTAAGAGGTTCTCGGGTTTATGGCGGAGTTTCGACTTATTTGCCGATGAGCGTTAATCCCGCCGGCGTAATACCGATAATTTTTGCGCTTTCGGTTATGATTTTTCCGGGCATGATCGCCAATTTTTTTGCTGCAGGA
This sequence comes from uncultured Candidatus Saccharibacteria bacterium, assembly GCA_964644805.1. GTDB lineage: Bacteria > Patescibacteriota > Minisyncoccia > Minisyncoccales > PEYH01 > JBBIKX01. Next base: position 17,773 of record CAZXXF010000008.1, read on the forward strand.
AGCGGAAAAATTGGAATTATAGCCCAAGGAATCGCCAATTTTTTTGATCCTCAAAAAAACCCGCTTGGCCAAGGAATAATGTATTTTATATTGGTTTTTGCTTTTACTTATTTTTACACCATGGTTACCTTTGACCCAAAAACAATCTCCGGCAATCTACAAAAAATGGGCGGTTTTATACCGGGCATCAGGCCGGGATCTTCCACCTCCGGATATTTATCTTTTATTTTGCACCGCGTTTTGTTCATCGGCGCTCTGTTTTTGGCTTCAATCGCGATAATGCCATCGGTTATCCAGGGCGCGACCAGAATTACCGCTTTTCAGTTTTTAATCGGAGGAACGTCTATTTTGATTGTCGTAAGCGTAATTTTGGAGACAATCAAGCAGATAAATGCCCAGCTCCAAATGAGAGAATATGAAGAAATTTAAATTATGGTCAATAAGTCTAATAAATCAATCATAATTATTATCGGTCCCCCGGGTTCGGGCAAAGGAACTCAGGCCGCTCTTTTAGCCGAAAAATTAGGATTATATTATTTTGAAACAAGCAAAATTATTGAATCAAATGTGATGCATGCAAAAATGGGAGATTTTCAGATCATCGAAGGTAAAAAATATTTTTTAGAGGAAGAAAAAAAAATATGGAAAAATGGGGGATTGTGCAGTCCGCCGATAGTAACTTTTTGGGTCAAGGAAAAAATTAAAAATTTGGCAAAAGAAAATCAAGGTATTATTTTTGCGGGTAGTCCTAGAACTATTTACGAAGCAGAAA
>CAZXXF010000009.1:0-16971 GCA_964644805.1 uncultured Candidatus Saccharibacteria bacterium
ATATGGCGATATTTTACATCGCCAAGTGTTCGGCTTCAAAGTTCAATTTCGCGGACGGGAACAATAGTTTTTCCCAGCTCTCCGGGAGACATGCAACGGCCCACGGTGGGGCAAATCGTGGATAACGACCTGTCCTTACCCTCACTCCCGGAAAACAGATCTTTTTTCCGTTCTTTGTCCCAAACCCCAACGGCTCTGCTGTGTGGGGTTTTCCGCTTGAAAAATCTGGAATTTTAGGGAAATGTTATGTATACTAAAAAGATAATTTACTTCTTTAATTTATCTATTTATGAAAAGAACTTTAATCTCTGAAGCGTCAAAACATGAAGGCAAAACAATAAAAATCTGCGGCTGGGTTAATTCTTTCCGCTCGCATGGAAAATTAACCTTTGTGGATATGAGAGACAAATCTGGAATATTACAGGTTGTTTTTTTAGATAATCTTCCGGAATTGATTAAAGAATCTGTTAAAAAAATAAGGCAGGAATGGGTAATAGAAATAATCGGCGCCGTCAATAAGCGACCGGGGGGGACTAAAAACCCTAATATCTCCACCGGAGCTATAGAAATGACAGCCCAAGAATTAAAAATACTTTCTCAGGCCCAAGCGCTCCCGTTCGCCGTTGACAGCGATGGAAAAGAAATAAATGAAGAAATCAGGTTAAAATACAGATACCTTGATTTAAGAAGAGAGCGGCTGAAAAAAAATCTGATAATGCGGCAGGAAGTCTTCCATTTCTTAAGAATTTATTTAAAAAACAGGGGATTTACAGAAATTGAAACCCCTATTTTAACCAAATCAACTCCCGAGGGCGCAAGAGATTTTTTAGTTCCTTCGCGCATTGAAAAGGGAAGGTTTTACGCGCTTCCTCAAAGCCCCCAGCAATATAAACAGCTTTTGATGGTGGCGGGCGTTGAAAAATATTTCCAGATCGCAAGATGTTTTCGCGACGAAGACCCGAGATCTGACAGGCAGGCGGAGTTTACCCAGCTTGACATTGAAACTTCTTTTATGGACGAGGGGGAGATCTTGGAGTTAATTGAGGGCCTGATGATAAAAACAGCAAAAGAGGTCTTTCCTGAAAAAAAGATTAAAGAAATCCCTTTTCCGAGAATATCATATAAAAAAGCCGTTAAAGATTATAAAAGCGACAAGCCGGATTTAAGAAATAACAAAAATAATCCCGACGAATTGGCCTTCGCTTTTATTGTTGATTTTCCAATGTTTGAATATTCAAAAGATGAAAAAAAATGGAATGCGATGCATCATCCATTTACCCGGCCCCAAAATGAAAACATAGAAGAAATTAAAAAGATTCCTTCAAAAATCCTAGCCCATCAATATGATCTTGTCCTGAACGGATATGAAATAGGCGGAGGAAGCCTAAGAATTTATAAACCAAAAATGCTTGAAGCGATTTTTGAAATATTGGGCCATAAAAAAACGGAAATTAGAAATCAATTCGGCCATTTGTTAAAAGCATTTGAATTTGGCGTGCCTCCGCACGGAGGCATTGCCCTGGGGCTTGATAGACTAATGGCTATTCTCATGAAAGAACCAAACATAAGAGAAGTTATCGCCTTTCCCAAAACAAGCGACTCAAAAGATTTAATGATGGATTGTCCTTCGGAGGTTTCAAAAAATCAGCTTGAAGATGTCCAAATTAAGATATCAAAAAAATCAAGAAGAAAAAAAGAAAATGAATTTTCAGGAAATAGAAAAACAAAACAAAAAAAATAATTTTTTAAGATTCGGCTTATTTTTTTTTATAATCATAATTATTCTTGCTGCCGGGATTGGTTTTGGCAGATTAATTTACGGATATTTCTTGTGGCAAAAAACCGAAAATATCTGCTCTAGGGCAATAATAGAAAAACCGGCAGACTATTCTTTTTTAAAACCATTCAGAAACTGGCGCATAGAAAATCTGGAAATAGAGGCAAATGCGGTCATATTAATGGAAATAGCCGGAGATAATTCAAAAATATTATTCGGCAAAAACGACACAAAGAGCCTGCCGATAGCCAGTTTAACAAAAATATTTTCCGCTTATATCGCAGGAAAAAACCATTCTAAAGATTTTGAAATTGAATTTTCAAGAAAAGCGATAGAAACCGAAGGAGAGATCGGATTTTTCAGGACGGAAGAAAAATTCTATTTAAACGATCTTCTCTATTCTGTATTAATGGAATCAAGCAACGACGCAACTTACGCTTTGGCAGAAAAAACAATGGGGGATACTTTTGTTCCGTCAATGAATAACCTCGCAAAAGAATTAGGGCTTGAAAAAACAAAATTTGTGGACGCAATCGGATTTGACCCAGATTATCAGGGGCAAAAATTTAACCAATCAAGCGCCAGAGATATTGCTTACTTTCTCAAATATTTAATTCTTAACGAGGATAAAAATCCTCACATAGAAAAAATCTTTGAAATTACAAGGGCTCAAGAATTCGATTTATATAACAGCGGGGGTGTTTTCCACCATCAGATCAAGAATACCAATAAATTGATTGAAGATCTCAGCGAAGATTTAATTGCCGGAAAAACAGGAACGAGTCCAATGGCCGGGCAGTGTTTTATTCTCGTTTTAAGAAACCCAAGACATAAAGATAGTTACATAGCGACAGTAGTTTTGGGATCAAAAAACCGATTCAATGAAACTAAAAAAATATTAGAATGGTTCAAGGAAGCTTTTATTTGGTAATATTAATAATATGCCCCCCTATATTTCCGATCCACAGCTGATTGCCAATGCGTTAAAAATATTCACTACAAGTTGTTTTTCTTTTTTGTTGGCTTTTTTAGCAACGCCCCTTTTGACAAAATTCCTCTATAAAAAAAAGCTTTGGAAAAAAACGGGGAGGGAAAAATCAATTGACGGAAAAGATTTAGAATATTTCAAAAAATTTCATCACAAAGAAGAAGTTAAAATTCCAAGATTGGGAGGCTTAATCATCTGGTCGGTCCCCCTTATAACCGCTTTTGTTTTTCTGATGCTTTCTAAGTCCGGTATTTTTATCTTTGAAAAACTTAATTTTTTAAGCCGCTCTCAAACTTGGCTTCCCATGTTTGCCCTGATTTCAGGCTCTTTGGTTGGATTAATTGATGACTTGTCGCAAATAAAGGGAAAAGGGAAATATATCGGAGGAGGATTAAGTCTGAAAAAAAGATTATTTCTTATGTTTTTTATAGGATCTCTTGGAGGATGGTGGTTTTATTATAAACTGGGATGGACGACTCTTCACATCCCGGGAAACGGAGATTTATATCTTGGCGCCCTATATATTCCTTTTTTCATTCTAGTGACAATGGCCACTTACGCCGGAGGAGTGATAGACGGATTAGACGGATTAGCTGGCGGATCTTTTGCGACAATTTTTGGCGCCTATGGGGTTATTTCTTTCTTTAGGGGACAGGTTGATTTAGCCGCTTTCTGCGGAGTAATATCCGGAGCAATCTTAGCTTTTTTATGGTTCAACATCCCTCCTGCACGATTCTATATGGGAGAAACAGGAATCATGGGACTTTGCGCGGCGTTAACCGTAGTGGCTTTTCTCTCGGATTCGGTTTTGGTTCTGCCAATAATCGCGATATTAATTGTGGCGGAAGCGAGTTCCGTAATCTTGCAATTGCTCGCCAAAAAATATCTAAAAAAGAAAATATTTCTCGCTGCTCCGATCCACCATCATTTCGAAGCAAAAGGATGGCCCCACTATAAAATAACAATGCGGTTTTGGGTGATCGGCGTTGTGGCCGCAATCCTTGGAATAGCGATAAGACTCTTAGGATAATATAATTCGATGAGAAACCTCAAAAGACTTCAAAAATCTTATCCTGAATTTATATACAAAAACTACTCTTATGCCAGAAAGGGGAATAATCTGGAACTTTTGTTTTATTTCTTAATTAAGCCGGATTTGGAGTTTAATACAAAAATTAATATCAAGAATATTAATCAAAAAAGATTTAATAATATCGATTTAAAAGTTTTGGAAAATTTAATTTTTCATCTTGGGCTTATAGAAATGCTGAATTATTGGAAATTAACTTGCTCTCCGAAAATAAAAATAAATAAGGGGGGAATAAAAAGCGATGGATTAAATTTATTAAAAAAAATAATAGAGCGGGGGATGGGTCAATATTTTTATGAAAATAAAATCAATTTCTTGAAAGATGGATTTTTGAAATTAGAGATAAAACGAGAAAAAAATGAATTTAAAAAACCGTCTGAAGAAAAGCTTAATCCTAAAAAATATCTTGTGCCAGTCGGAGGCGGAAAAGACTCTGCTGTTGTCATAGAAATTTTAAAAAATAAGGGCGCAATTATCGGAGGATTTTCTTTAAACGAACAAAAACCACAAAAAGACATTGCGAAAATAGCAGGACTAAGGGAAAACATATCAATAAAAAGAGAAATAGATTCCAAAATATTTGCCATGAATAAACGAGGTTTTTTAAACGGCCACGTTCCATTTTCAGCATTCCTTTCTTTCCTTGGATTGATTGTCGCTTATCTCTTTGATTATAAAAATATTGCCTTTGCTTGGGAAAAAAGCTCAAGCGATCCGAATCTGAAATATAAAAATAGATGGATCAACCATCAATGGTCTAAAAGTTTGGAGTTTGAAAATTTATTTAAAAATTATTGCAAAAAAAATCTCCTCAAAAATATAAATTTTTTTTCTCCCCTAAGAGACAATTCTGAATTAGAAATATCAAAAATCTTTTCTGAAATGAAAAAATATCATTTTTGTTTTATAAGCTGTAATAACGCTTATAAATTAAGGGGTAAAAAAATAAAATGGTGCGGTCAGTGCCCAAAATGTTTGTCCGTTTTTTTAACGCTCGCACCATTCTTAGAAGAAAAAAAATTGATAAAAATTTTTGGACGCAATCTCTTTGAAGAAAAAAAGCTTTTAGATACGTTGTTAAAAATGGCCGGCAGAAAAGATTTTAAACCCTTTGAATGCATTGGCACCCCAAACGAAATAGCAAAAGCCGCGAGATTATCTATCAAAAAATACGAAGAAAATAATCAAAACCTTCCATATCTTTTGAGAAATTTTAAAGAAATTGATAAAATTTAAAAATAATGAGCCTTAAATTTCTTCAAAACAAAAAAATTCTTATCCTTGGCATCGGCAAAGAGGGGACATCAATGCTTTCTTTTTTAAGAGATTTATTTCCGGCTCAAAAAATAGGGGTAGCCGACATCGTACCTTTGGAAAAATTGCCCAAAAATGTTCAAAAATTAATTAAAAAAGACGAAAATATTCAATTGAATTTGGGGAGAAATTATCTTAAAAAAATTAACAAATATGATTTTATTATCAAATCTCCGGGCATACCGATAGAAAAAATATCGCCATTTGTCAAAAATAATCAAAAAATAATCTCACAAACCGAATTATTTTTGAACGAATGCCAAAAGAAAATAATCGGCATAACCGGTACAAAAGGAAAAAGCACCACTGCTACCCTCGTATATGCAATATTAAAAAAGGGGGGCATGAAAGTAAGGTTAGTCGGAAACATAGAAATACCATGCATTTCTTTTTTAAAATATAAAGATAAGGTTGATTTTTTTGTCTTTGAAATGTCTTCACACCAGTTAAGGGAAGTTAAAAAAAGCCCCCATATCGCTGTTTTTTTAAGTTTTTTCCAAGAACACCTTGATTATTACAAAAGTTTTGAAAATTATTTTGCTGCTAAAAAAAATATAGCCCTTTATCAGGCCGATAATGATTTCTTTATTTATAATAACGATAATGAACATTTAAAAGGTCTGGCTAAAAAATTAAAATCTAATTTGGTGGCTTATGGTTCCAAAAAAAATAAACAGAACCGATGCGTTTTAAAAAATAATTCAATCATGTTTGATAACGAGAAGATTATAAGCGCAAATGAAATCCCTCTTCTGGGAAATCATAATTTGCTCAACGTTATGGCTGCTGTATCGGTTGGAAGAATATTAAAAATTGATCCGCTGAGAATTAGAAAAGCCATAAAAGAGTTCAAACCATTGAATCATAGACTAGAATATATAGGTAAATTTAAAAATATTGATTTTTTTAATGATTCAATTGCCACAATACCAGAATCCACTATCAGCGCCATGAGATCTATGAAAAACATCAACACTCTTATTGCTGGAGGACTAAACAGAGGACAAGATTTTAAATCTCTAGCTCAAGAGATAGCGCGCCAGAAAATAAAAAACATCATACTCTTTCCCGATACGGGCAAAAAGATCCTTGCGGAATTGAAAAATAGTGGGCAAAAAGTTCCCAATTATTTTTTTGTAACCAATATGAAAGAGGCGATAAAAATTGTTTTTCAAAAAACAGAAAAGGGAATATGTCTTTTGTCTCCGGCAGCTGCTAGCTTCAATCTCTTCAAAAACTATAAAGATCGGGGCAATCAATTTAAAAAATATGTTAAATATTTTAAAAAAATTAACGAAAACAGGAAGAAAAAGAAATAATAGCCCTGATTATTTTTTGCTGTCTTCAATATTGTTTCTTGTTTTGCTTGGCTTGATTATTCTTGCAAGCGCATCTTCGCCCATTTCCACCAAATTTACGGAAAATCCCAATTATTATTTCTTCCGCCAGTTATTCATAGGTATAATACCAGGATTAATAATCGCAATAATTCTTTATAATGTTCCGATAGATTTACTAAAAAAAAAATCTTTCTGGATATATATTGTTTCAATTTTAATGATGTGTCTTGTTTTTGTTCCGGGTATAGGCCTTTGGGCTGGAGGAGGAAAAAGATGGATAAAATTATTTGGATTTTCTTTCCAGCCGATAGAGTTGTTAAAAATTGGACTGATTTTATATCTTTCAGCATGGCTTACAAAAAATACGAACAATAAGCACAGTTTTGCTTCGTTATTCGTGCCATTTTCGATTATTATGGCCATTCCGGCCATAATCATAATAACGCAACCGAACATAAGCGCTCTCGGAATAATTATATTTATTGGGGCAATAATTTATTTCATCAGCAAAGCTCCTATTCGTCATATTATAATCTTGGGAATAATAGTTATTTTAATTTTTTCAATGTTGGTTCTTAAGCCATATCGCTGGAACAGAGTGCTTACGTTTAGAAATCCGGAAAGCGATCCCTTGGGCAGGGGCTATCATATTAAACAATCATTGATAGCGATCGGATCGGGCGGAATTTGGGGCAAAGGATTGGGTTTTAGCGAGCAAAAAATGGGTTTCCTGCCAAAACCGGTGATTACGGATTCAATTTTTTCTGTTTTTGCAGAAGAAACCGGTCTGATTGGATCTGTAATACTTTTAATTTGCTATGGGTTTTTCGTCTGGAGAGGCATTAGAGTGGCAAAAAAAACAAAGGACGATTTTTCAAAAATTGTCGCTGTCGGCATTGTATCCTGGATCGGGATTCAATCATTTATTAATATAGGCGCGATGATGAATTTAATACCATTAACAGGAGTGCCGTTGCCGTTTGTGAGTTATGGCGGCTCAGCGCTTATTTGTGAATTAGCAGCAATGGGTATATTATTGAATATATCAAGAGGAAATATTTAATTATGAAAATAATTTTTACCGGCGGAGGGACTGGCGGGCACATTTTTCCCATTGTCTCCATTGTCCGCAATATTAAAAGAATTTTTCCGAGCGAAGACTTGAATAATCTGGAAATGTTTTTTTTGGGGCCAAAAGACGCTTTTTATTCTGAAATATTGAAAAAAGAGGGAATTCGAATAAAAGAAATAAGCGCCGGGAAAATAAGAAGATATTTTTCAATAATTGATTTTTTGAGGAATATTCGCGATTTGTTTTTTAAAATCCCGATCGGCATAATGCAATCGTATATTGTTTTAAAAAAAATAAGGCCGGATTTGATTTTTAGTAAGGGAGGATATGGGGGGTTGCCGACGGTTATTGCCGGGCATAAATTAAACATTCCGATATTTCTCCATGAATCGGACATAACTCCGGGTCTTGCCAACAGAATTTCTTTTAAATATGCAAAGAAAATATTTACCGCTTTTCCCAAAGAAAATTTAGAAAGCACTTTAAGTAAAAAAATGGTTTTCGCGGGAAATCCATTAAGGGAAGAAATATTAAAAGGAAATAAAGAATTCGCCCAAAAATTATTTAATTTGACAGGAGAAAAACCCGTTCTTCTAATATTAGGGGGATCTCAGGGCGCGCAAAGAATAAATGATGTAATAATGGAATGCCTCAGGGAAATTCTGGAATTATTTGAAGTCATCCACCAGTGCGGAGCTAAAAATTACAAAGAATTATTCGAGCAAACCAGCGTTATTCTTGAAAGAGATGAACGCTTAAAAAAATTTTACCATTTATATGATTTTTTGGGAGAAAATCTTTTGAAACATGCATATAAAACATCCGACCTGGTAATCAGCAGGGCGGGAGCAGGGGTCATTTCTGAAATTTTGGCGGTTGGAGTCCCAAGCATATTGGTCCCTATTGCCAAATCTGCTCAAGACCATCAGGTTAAAAATGCTTACGCAGTGAAAAATTATGGAGCGGCTATTGTGATAGAAGAATCAAATTTAAAACCTCACTTTTTGGTGGAAAAATTAAAATTTTTGTTCTCAAAACCGAGAATATTAAAAGAAATGGCCGAAAAAACAAAACATTTAAACCGTCCCAATGCCGAAAAAATAATAATTGACAATATTTTGGAAGTCTTGCGCAATAAATGAAAGGGGATTACTATTAAAATATGGATAATTTAGACTTTAAGATAGAATCTCCCAGAACAAGAATAGCGCCTTCACCGACGGGCGCATTTCATATCGGCACGGCAAGAGCCGCTCTTTTCAATTATTTGTTCAGCAAGAAATACGGAGGAAAATTCATATTAAGGATTGAAGATACTGACGAACAAAGATCTGAAAAAAGATGGGAGGAAAATATAATTGATGGGCTAAAATGGCTTGGGATCGTTTGGGATGAAGGCCCAAACCCAGAAAACCCACAGGAGGAATATTTGGGAGATTTTGGCCCATATCGACAAAGCGAAAGGGGAAATATTTATAAAAAATATATAGAAAATCTCTTAAAAGACGGGAGCGCTTATTACTGTTTCTGCGGCGAAAAAGAATTGAAAGCGAAAAAAGATTATTATATGAGCATAGGCCAACCGCCGAGATATGATGGGAAATGCCGAGATCTTTCGCAAAAAGAAGTCCAATCGTGTCTTGATCAGAAAAAATCATCAGTCATCAGATTTAAAGTTCCAAATAAAAAAATTATTTTTAACGATCTTATACACGGAAAGATTGAAACCGATTCTTCTCTGATCGGAGACATGGTCATTGCAAAAAATATTTCATTGCCCCTTTATAATTTAGCTGCCGTTATTGATGACCATGAAATGAAAATAACACACGTTATAAGGGGGGAAGACCATATTTCAAACACCCCAAAGCAGATTCTTTTATATGAATCATTGAAAATAAAGCCTCCTGAATTCGCCCACTTGCCATTAATATTGGGTTCGGACAGGAGCAAATTAAGCAAAAGGCACGGAGCGGTTTCTGTTCAAGACTATAAAATGAATGGATATTTAGCTGAATCTATGATAAATTTTATGGCATTTCTCGGCTGGAATCCGGACAATGAAAGAGAAATATTCTCTATGTCTTCTTTAATAAAAGAATTTTCCCTTGAAAAATGCCAAAAATCATCAGCTATTTTTAATGAAAAAAAGCTTTTGTGGATAAATGGTTTTTATATCCGCCAAAAGAATATTAAAAGATTAACCGATCTTTGCCTGCCGTATTTGATAGAGGCGAATCTTATAGAAAAAATTGCCGAAGAACAAAAATATCCACCAGTTTTTGGAGAAGAAACCGTTTCTGAAAGTCAAAAATTCCTCATTAAAGAAACTGAAGAAATAATAAATCTTGATTATATTGAAAAGATAATTTTGCTTTATCAAGAAAGATTGGGAGCCCTGTCTGAAATTAAAGATTTGACAGATTTTTTCTTCAAAAAAAGCGTTCTTTCGGACAAAGATCTTTTAAGGTGGAAAAATGCGGATGATAAAAAAATTATTAAAGCCTTGTCTCTGGCAGAAACCTTGCTTGCTCAAATAGATATCAATGGGTGGGAGCTGAAAAAAATAAAAGAAATTTTAACGCCGGACGCAGAAAAATTTGGAAGCGGGGATAGGGGTTATCTGCTTTGGCCCCTAAGAATGGCTCTAACGGGAAAAAAAGCATCTGCGGGACCATTTGAAATTGCAACCGTATTGGGAAAAGAAAGAACTATTTTTCGTATAAAAGAGGCGCAAAAACTAATTTTTTGATAAATTATGTTTAAAATTATCGTTTTTTCAATGATTTTTTTGATAATAATAGCCATTCCCAATGCAATAATAGGGGAACATCAGGATGGGGGTCCTCCTAAGGCCCAAGATTTAAGCAATGTCGCGCAACAAGCCGTAAATACGACCAAAGGCTCATTTCGTTCGATAAATGAATTCTGGCAAAAAGAGATAGTTCCTTTTCTGAAAAATATAGACAAAATTGTTTTAAACTGGTGGCAGGAAAGCGGAAGATCTTTTTTCTATGCTATCCGTGAAAAAATAATTTCCTTTTTGGAGAAAGAAATATTTATATAAAATATAAAATATTCTCAACTTTTGAAAGATAGACTGGAAAAAAGATGTATTGCCTCAAAATAGGCAATATGATATATATTACTAAACGTCGCACAATATAGGTTAAGAGACGATCTAAACCACAAGCCCCAAGCAACAAATATAATTTAAGGCCAAAAAGGACTAATAGAAGAGATAATATATGCCTAATAATAATCAAAAGCCCATCCTCCAATATCTCGTTGATTTTTTAGACTGGCTGGATATAGAAAAAGGATTATCTTCCAAATCGCAAGAGAATTATTCTCGTTTTATAAAAAAATTCTTTGATTGGCTCAAAATTAATAATTTAGAGAGAGTAGTCCCCAATCAATTGACATCGGAACATATCTTCCAATATAAAGCCTTTCTCTCTCGACAATATCGTAAAAATGAAGGCGCTCCACTCAAAAAAACCACCCAAAATTATTATCTTATATCTTTAAGATCTCTTTTAACCTATTTTGCGGATAAAGACATTGCCTCTCTGCCCCCTGAGAAAATAAAGCTTTCAAAGCAGTCGGAAAGAGCTGTTTCTTTCTTAAGTCTTGAACAGGTCGAAAAACTGCTTTCTTTGCCGAAAGTTTCTAATATAGCCGGACTCAGAGACCGCGCCATTTTAGAATTGCTTTTTTCTACCGGGTTAAGAGTTTCTGAGCTCACGTCTCTTAGTCGAGAACAAATAAAAATAGATAAGAATTATAAAGAATTAGAAATAGTCATTATTGGCAAGGGAAATCGGCCCAGAACCGCATATATTTCAAAAAGAGCCGTATCGTGGCTAAAAAGCTATCTAGAATCGCGCCAAGATAAAGCAAAGGCCCTTTTTATCAATTATAGGGGCAAAACGAAGCATAACCGCCTCACAAGCCGAAGCATTGAGAGAATGGTCAAAAAATACGTTATAAACGCGGGCCTGCCCCTGAACACATCTCCGCACACTTTACGGCATAGCTTCGCGACCGACCTGTTGGCAAAGGGGGTTGATTTAAGAGTGGTACAAGAATTTTTGGGACATAAAAACATAGCTACCACCCAGATTTATACCCATGTTACTCGTCCTCAATTAAAAGAAATACATAAAAAATACCACGGTTTGGACCAAAATGATAATGTCGCATAATATAAGATGCGGCGCACCAAAAAAAAGGGCAGGCTGAATCAGGGTTGGACCAATAAATTTCCGATAATGCTATCCGGATTTAAATATGAAATCAGGTCGGAGTAAGGAATTTCTATTTCCTGAATCCCCGAAGCGTATGGTCCAACCTGATAAGGATTGAAATAAATAATAAGTCCCTTTTTGTTCATTCCGAAATTAGAATAATTTTCGCCCTCGGGAGCCGCGCCTGTTTTAATCCAATCAGCGGAAGAGTGATCATCTTGGAATCTTTGTAATAGTTTTGCGGCGCTTATGGTTGAAACCGCCGCAAGATAATCCGTGTCGTTTTTGAAAATATCATTAAAATTTATCTCTTTATCTTCTTTAAAATTATAATTCAGCACAGAAACATAATTTATCGGATGGGCGGCGCCGGATATATATTCTGAAATGTTAAATCTCAAGCTGAAAAAATCAGGATCAAGATGGTTAAAAAAATATTCTCCGTAAAAGACATGTTTGGTTGCTCCGTCTATCTTGGTTTCTTTGGCCGTTGCCTTGAAATCATTAATCATTCTTTTAAGATGATCTTCTATGATAAAATTAGCTCCCTCTGCTATTTTTTCATTCTGATCATTTTTTTCTTTTAAAATGATTTTTGGGTAAAGCGCCCCGACAGTATAATTTAAGTTTTCGCCATCTTCATTAATGGCATTGGCTTCTGATTCCATTTTTATAAAATCCTCCCCGGAATCATAATCAAAAAAATCTCTGTTTATTTCATAAACGTTGTTTCCGCCCCGCCTAAAACTCGGATAAATAATATATGAAACGGCCATTATTAAAATCATAAGCCCCAGCCCGCCCATGATTTTCATTTTTTCGCCTTCTTTATTCATATATATTGATTTTGATTTTTAATTTTTATTTTTATTTTCCGAATCTTCTCTGCCGCCTGGCATAATCCAAAAAAGCCCTATCTAATTCTTTTTCTGAAAATTCCGGCCAATATTTTTTAGAAAAATAAAGCTCCGAATAAGCACCCTGCCATATTAAAAAATTAGAAATTCTTTTTTCATTTCCGGTTCTTATAATTAAATCCGGATCTGGCATGTTTTTTGTCCAAAGATTTTCCGAAATTAAATCCTCGTTGATTTTTCGGGGCAGAATCTTTTTTCTCATTATTTTTTTCACTGCCTCCACCATCTCCAGTCTTCCTCCATAAGACAAGGCGATGTTTAAAATAAAATCTTTATTGCCGCAAGTAATCTTTTGGATTTTTTGAATTCTTTCTTTGAGATTTTTTGGGAATTTTTCCGTTTTTCCCAAAATATTAATCTTTGTTTTATCCTTTGACAATTCCTTGAAATTCCTCGGGCCAAGAGCCCGTAAAAATAGTTTTATCAAATAATTTACTTCTTTTTTAGATCTATTCCAATTTTCGGTTGAAAAAGCAAAAACTGTTAAAATTTTTATCCCTTGCTTCCTGCAATGTCCTGTTATTTTTTTAAGATTTTCCAATCCCCTTTTGTGCCCTTCAAGTGCTGGTAAGCCGTTTTTTTTAGCCCACCTGCGGTTGCCATCCATTATAATACCAAGATGATGGGGAAATTTCGCTGTCTTCATAATAAAATTGTATCGGCTTTTTTTGGTTTATTTTCGCCAAAATCCATCCCGCGGAAAAAGAAAGCATTACCGCCAGAAAGATCAAAAATCCGTTTATTAATTCATTTTTGTTTTGTTTGACGAATTCTTTTATTTTTGTTAACATAAAACAGCTTAACCAAAGAAAAATTATATAAAAGTATGGCTAAAACCAAATCAGCTGGTTCTACAAAATTGGGCCGAGATTCTCAGCCTCAATATCTTGGAGTAAAAGTGCATGATGGCGGCAAGGTAAACGCTGGTATGATTATTGTCAGGCAGCGCGGAACAAAATTTTTACCGGGAGAAAATGTAAAAAAGGGGAAAGATGATACTTTATATGCCGTTAAAAATGGTGTTGTTAGATTTATTACCAAGAAAAAAAGAAAATTTGACGGCACCAAAAAAGTTGTGAAAATGATCAATGTGAAAGAAAAATAATAAACTTATTCTTCCCCCGAGGAATCTTTATTATTTTCTTCTTTGGAAATTATAACTTTTATCTCCGCCTCAATGCCCTGATTGAGATTAATTTTTACTGGAAATTCCCCTATTTCGCTTATGGGGATTTTAAGTTCAATCTGATTTTTATTCAAATTAAATCCGGCTTCTTTTATTTTTTTGGCAATTTTTTCCGCATTAATGCTTTCAAAAAGCTCTCCTTTCTTTCCAATTTTCAGGATAAATTCTATTTCCCGACCATCCAATTCTGTCGCAACGGCTTGAATTTTTTTTAATTCTTCTTCTGCCTTATAGATCAAGCTTTCTTTTTGCTGTTTCGCCCACTTTAAAGAATCGCGGTCGGCTATTTTTGCTAATTTCTTTGGAAGTAAAAAATTTCGCGCAAAACCGTCGGCCACATCTTTAA
The DNA here is from genome assembly GCA_964644805.1 of uncultured Candidatus Saccharibacteria bacterium. Taxonomy (GTDB): domain Bacteria; phylum Patescibacteriota; class Minisyncoccia; order Minisyncoccales; family PEYH01; genus JBBIKX01. Next base: position 14,281 of record CAZXXF010000009.1, read on the forward strand.
TGTCATATTTTCTGCCTAAATTATCCACGTCTTCAAGTATTATTACTTTCATATTGAATTTCAGTTTTTAATGTTTTTAATTATTTCTATTCCTTTTTCTAATTGGGTGTCTTTTCCATTCTTAATGTCTTCTTCGCTGATTTTAACTTCTATATCCGGCTCCAAGCCAAACTTTTCTATCAATCTTCTTTTGGGGGTAAGCCACTTGGCCACGGTAATTTTTAAAAGAGAGCCGCCCCTTATATCTAACGCTTCCTGAACAGAACCCTTTCCAAACGTTTTTTCTCCTATTAATTTAACATCGGAACGATTTTCCTGCAAGGCGGCCGCTAAAATTTCAGCGGCCGAAGCCGTGCCTTGATTAATCAAAACGGCTAGATCGTGTTTTACAAAAATAGCATTGCCTTTGGTTTGATATTCTTTTTCATCAATTTGCTCCTTGCCGAATCTCTCTACCAATATAACAGAACCTTTGTCTAAAAACCAGCCGCCCACTTCATATGCTTTGTTTAAAAGACCGCCCGGATTCCCCCTCAAGTCCAAAATGATTTTTTTTGTTCCTTTTTCAATTATCTTCTGGGCTGCTTTCTCAAATTGAGAGGTTGTATTTTCGTTGAATTGATAAATAACCAAATGAGCGATATCGTCTTCCAAAAAATCAATTTTAATAGATGGGACATTAATTATATCTCTTATAATCTCAAACTCTTTCGGCTCTTCCCATCCGCTTCTAAGAATGGTTAATTTTACCTTTGTTCCCTTCTGACCTCTGATCATTTTTATTGCCTGATCAACGCTGATATCGCTTCCAAGGGTGTCTTCTATTTTTATAATTTTATCGCCCGGCATAATTCCGGTTTTTTTGGCCGGCGTTCCTTCAAGAGGAGTAATAACCGTTAAAATTCCATCCTTCATTCCCAATTCCGCCCCTATGCCTTCAAAAGAACCAAGGATATCTGCCCTAAAAGAATCTGATTCCTTGGGGTCGTAAAAAACAGTATAAGGATCTTCAAGACCGCTTGCTAATCCCTTTGCGGCCCCATAAATGAACTTTTGATAATCAATTTGGCCGACATAATTATTTTCTATTTTGTGCCAAACATCCCAAAATAAAGAAAAATCGGCTTCGGCAGGAAGATTCAAGGGTGATTTTGGAATTTGATTCGCACCCCAATAAAATCCGAGCCCTAAGCCCAAACATAAAAAGGATATTGCAATTATGAAAGATAAAATTTTATTTATATTTTTTTTCATCTATTTCAATTTTTTTGGAAAATTTTGACAAGGCGTTTATAATTTTCTTTTTAAAAAATTTTATTTGGAAACGAAGAAAGAAAACTCCGCCCAAAAAACTGATTATAATATTCATTCCCCTTACAATCAAGCTGAAAGCTATGCCGCCATAAGAATTAAATCCAAAAAGACCAAAAACGAATGACTGTCCCATTTCCAAGCTCCCAAGAGCCGCTGGAATAGGAATAAGATAGGAAAGACCGGTAACCCCATAAACAGCCAGTATCTTTGCTGGGCCCATTGCCCTGCCCAAAAAATAAATAATAAGCCAATAAGAAGTTATTACCAGCAATATTTCCGCCATAGAAAGCAAAATAATATTAAAAAGAACTTTTCTTTTATTTAATACGCTTATAATGTTTTTTTCAACATCTTCTATTCTATCTTGGTGTTTTTTTATCTTTTTTAGCTGAAAAAGGTAGAACTTATCAATAAACCAAGCGGTCAATCCTCCGTTTTTGCTTATTATCTTTAATTTTTTGAATATAAAATAAGCGCATAATAAACCAAGAGTTAATATTAGAAAAATTGCCGCCTTAAGAACGAAAGAAATCGGCGCATAAGTTAAAAAAAATAAAATTCCCACCATGTAGGAACCTATACACGTAATGGTAAAGATTAATTTATCAACGGCTATCGAAGAAATAACGGCGCTTGACGGCATGAAAAATTCTTCATTTATAGATGCATATCTGAATGTTTCTCCTCCGAATAAAACCACTGGAGTCATATAGCTGAAACCAAAGCAGATTGTTTTAGAAAAAAGTGTTTTTAAAAATGGGGGCTTTTGTCCTTGACTTCTTAGAATATACCACCATCTTAGCGATCCGATGATTATTGCGCCGCTAAAAAGAATTATAAATATGATTAAAAACTGAAGCGGACCGAGCCGATGAAGATAGGAAATTACTTTTCCGAGATCAGTAATTTTCAGCGCCCAAACAAAAAGACCTATGCCTGCTATAAGCAAAAAGATATTGAACAAAACCTTGCGCATAATGATTATTATACCCTCTCTAAAATATATTTTCAACGATATAGCGGGGCGCTGTATATCAATTATTGTTTGATTTTCAAAACAAAATACCCTCTGCGGGTATTATTGGATATGCCAATCATTGGAATTTCGGGCAATTTGAAAATAAATAGATTTTTTCTGATTTAGATCAGCCATCCATTTCGCGCTTCGCGCGGCCGAATTAGTTAGCAAAATTCCTGCGAGTTTAATACTGGTGCACTATATTAAAGATGGTTTGAACATTTTTCGCCGCCGAAGGCGGCGAAGACAAACCCCCGATTAGGCGGCTCGCCCGCCAGCGCCGGGCTCGCCGCGAACTTTGACGATTTTCCCGACCCTCAACTAAAGCTGGGGTCGAGGATCCTCGATTTTGTTACTAA
>CAZXXF010000010.1:0-16411 GCA_964644805.1 uncultured Candidatus Saccharibacteria bacterium
GAAGCCGCAAACAAAACCGCCAACTGATTTTCTCGCCTAAAATTCCCTACAATTTGGCCGCCGAGCGAAGCGAGGCGACCCGCCAATCGTTGACTTTTTCTCGCTGGTGCCCCCGGGAGGGCTCGAACCTCCAACTTTTGGCTTAAAAGGCCACTACTCTACCATTGAGTTACGGGGGCTTATATTCCTTCTTTCTGTAATTCTTCTAATAACTCTTTTTGCTTTTTTGTCAAATTTTTAGGGGTAATGATGTTTATTTTTACATATAAATTTCCCCTTCCAATGCCGCCAAAACGCGGTATGCCATTTCCGGAAATCCTGAAAATTTTTCCCGACTCAACCCCGGAAGGAATTTTAAGAGAAATTTTCTTTTCAAGGGTTTGAATTATAATCTCTCCTCCTAAAACAGCTTTGCTGAATGATATCGGAGCGCCCGTGTGTATGTCATCTCCCCTTCTCGTAAAAAGCGGGTGCGGTTTGATCATTATCATTACATAGAGATCGCCCGAACTTCCGCTTCTTCTCCCCGCGTCTCCCTTTCCGCCTATTTTTAAAATTTGTCCTGAATCAACGCCAGCCGGAATATCAACCTCAATTGAGAAACGACCCCTTACCCTTCCTTCTCCCTTGCAGACATTACACGGCTTTTCCGGCACATAACCCTCGCCGCGGCAAGTCGGACAATCTGTATAGCGCGCAATCGTTCCGAAAAATGTTTTTTTCACCTGTTGGACTTGTCCGGCGCCCCTGCAGGTATAACATTCGTTAACCTTTGTTCCCGGCTCTGATCCTTTGCCCCTGCATCGGGAACAGCTTTCATGCTTGTGCATGTTGATTTCTTTTTTCTGGTTTCTTAAAACATCTTTCAGGTCTAATTCAAGCTCTACCTCTATATCGTCTCCCCTTCTAACATCTTTTTTCTTTTGCCTTCCGGCGCCAAAAAAATCTCCAAACAGATCTTCTAAATCTATGTTAGAAAAATTATCACCCGTGAAACTTTGGCCCCAAAAAGAGTGCGGATCAAAACCGCTAAAAGACCCTTCCTGATTGGCATAAGCGCCCTCAAAAATTCTTCCATATTTGTCATATTGCGCTCTTTTCAGCTTATCTGATAAAACCTGATACGCCTCGTTTATTTCTTTGAATTTTTTTTCATCACCGCTGCCCTTATCGGGATGATACTTGTGGGCTAATTTGTAATATGCTTTTTTAATTTCTTCCGGGGAGGCCGATCTTTCAACTCCCAAAACTTGATAATAATCTTTCATAAAAAATTAAAATCTCAAAATTTAAATTTTAAAATGACATTTCAAAATGCAAAATTATTTTTAATATTTTGAATTTTACGCCTTCGTTTTGGAATTTGAGATTTACTTTTTGAATTTAAATTATGTTTTTTCCTTATGTTCCCCTTCTTCGGTTTTAGGGTCCTGATTGTCTTGATTATTTGAAGACGGATTTTGATCCCCCGTTTTTTTATACATTTCCGCCCCAATCCTCTGAACTGTGCCCGACAGATCTTCCATTTTTAACTTTATATCATCAATATTACCCGCATCTATATTTTTTTTCAATGATTCAATCTTTTCTTCTATTTCTTTTTTCGCCTCCGGTGGAATTTGCTGTTCAAAATCTTTAATTAATTTTTGAGCGCTGTAAATTAGAGTTTCTCCCGAATTTTTTGTTTCGCTTAATTCTCTCTTTTTTCTGTCCTCTTCGGCATACTTTTCCGCTTCTTTTCTGATCTTTTCAATCTCCTCTTTAGAAAGACCCACGGATCCCTCTATTTTGATCGATTGCGTTTTGTTGCTCGCTTTATCCTTGGCTGTAACGGTTATGATGCCGCTTGCATCAACGTCAAAAATAACTTCAATTTGAGGTATTCCTCTTGGTGCGGGCGGTATTCCGTCTAAAATAAACCTTCCCAAAGAACGGTTATCTTGAGCCATTGGTCTTTCTCCCTGCAAAACATTGATTTCAACGGAATTTTGTCCGTCAGCCGCAGTGGAAAAAACTTGATTTTTAGAGGTGGGGATCGTTGTATTTTTGGGAATCATTGCAGTATTTATTCCTCCAAGAGTTTCAATACCCAAAGAAAGGGGCAAAACATCAAGCAAGAGAACGCTTTTTATATCTCCTTCCGGCGTTCTTCCTTCTTCCTTGGCTTTTAAAATTTCAGCTTCGATGGCGGCCCCCATGGCAACAACCTCTTCGGGATTTATTTCTTTATTCGCTTCTTTGCCGAAAAAATCCTTGATTGCCGATCTTACCATCGGTATAAGCGTGGTGCCGCCCACTAATACGATTTCATCTATTTGTCTTTTTTCCATTTTCGACTCTTCAAGCGTTTTTCTTATCCTTTCAATAGAACGATCAACCAGATCGCGGGTTAAATTTTCAAATTGAGCCCTTGTTATTTTATAAAGAAGATGTTTCGGACCAGAGGAGTCAGATGTGATAAAAGGAAGATTAATTTCCGCTTCCATGGCGGAAGAAAGTTCTATTTTCGCGCGCTCAGAAGCCTCTTTTAATCTCTGAAGGGCCAGCGAATCTTTTGATAAGTCTATTCCCTGGTCTTTTTTAAATTGATCTATGATCCAATTTATGATTTTTTGGTCGAAATCGCGTCCGCCCAGATGAGGTTCTCCTCCGGTGGCGATAACTTCAACCGTTTCCGGGGTGGTATTAAGTATGGAAACATCGAAAGTGCCGCCTCCAAAATCATAAACAGCAATCTGAAGGTTCTTCTTTTTGGTCAGCCCGTAAGCCAAAGCAGCGGCAGTCGGTTCATTAATGATTCTCAAGACTTTAAATCCGGCTATTTCTCCAGCCGCCTTAGTCGCTTTTCTCTGGGAATCGTCAAAGTTAGCCGGACAAGTTATTACTGCCGAGTCTATTTTTCCGTTTATTTTTTCTTCCGCGTCCAGCTTTAATTTTTGAAGAATCATGGCCGAAATTTCAATGGGCGTATAAAATTTATCTCCCATTTTTATTTCAACTCCGCCATCTCCCCTCGCCCTTGTTTCGTAAGACAAAAGTTTTAATTCCTTTTGAACTTCCAAATCGGAATATTTTCTCCCGATGAATCTTTTGACGGAATGGATGGTATTTTTTGGATTGGTTATTGATTGTCTTTCCGCTAAAATTCCTACTAAAATTTCATTATTCCGGGAAAGAGCTACGACAGAGGGAGTTAAAACAGAACCCTCTCTGTTTTCCAGGCATTTTGGCTCGCCGTCCACGATAGACGACATTTTTGAAATTGTTGTTCCTAAATCAATACCGAGCGTCTTTGACATATTTTTGAATTAATTAATGTTTGTTATCTTTTGTTTTTTTATTTTTATAATTAATGTTTATTATCGGAAACGATTTTTACCTGGACCGGCCTTATTATCTTATCTTTGAGCTTATATCCCTTTTTAATGATCTCGCCGATGCAGTCTTGATCATATAAGCCCTTCTCGATGGTCCCAACGGCTTCGTGAACACGCGGATCAAATTTTTCGCCAAGTTCAGCCCTAATTTCAACGATGCCCTCTTTCTCCAAAAATTCTTTTAATTGATCTTTTATTCTTAAAAACCCCCGAATATATTGATTGTCTGTTAAATCTTGAGGAATAACTTCTCGCGCCGAATCAAAGCTGTCAAGGATTGGTAAAATTTCAATAAAAGTTGACTCGTTGGCGTATTTTATCGCTTCCCGGATTCTTTCCTGCTCATCTTTAATGTGGTTTAAAAAATCCGCGCGGGATCTTTGCCATCCGGATAAATATTGCGCTTTTTCTTGTTTTAAATCATCAAGCGATTTTTTCAATTCTTTTATTTCGTTTTCTAATTCGTCTTGGCGGAAAAAAATCTTTTTTTCCTCAATTTTTTTTTCTTCCGGGTTCATAGTTCGTTAAAAAATTTAGATGCAGTATGGATTAAAAAGATATTTTTCTTGTAACTCATTCTTTTGGGACCAAAGATAGCGAGAATGCCTCCTTTTTTTGTCTTGGGCAGATTTATTTTTGAAATTATGAGACTGAAATCATCACACTTAAAAAGTGGGTTGTTCTTGCCAATAAAAATCTTTATCGTTCTATTATTATTCTTGTTCCCCTTTTTGTTTAAATCTTCCGATTGGAAATGTTCATCTGAAGTAAATTTTTCAATTTTTTCTTCCATCTCTTCAAGATTTTTTAAAAAGTTTTTTAATATTTCATCGCTTCTGAATTCCGGCTGGAGCATCAATTCTTTCCAGCCATCTTCATATAAAAAATTGTGATCCGGAGAATATCCCATCATTAAGCTGTCTGAAATGGAAGCAAGCGTTTTAATAGCTTTTTGAGTAAGGATTGCTATGTCTTCTGATTCATCTTTTAACTGTTCCAATTGCGAAAACCATGTCTGACAAATCTGGATATCATTTCCAAGTATTCTATTAACAAAAAAATCATATCCCCTGTCCGTTGGCACTTTTCCGGAAGAAGTGTGCGGTTGAAAAAGATATTCTTGCCTGGTCAGGCGCGTCATCTCATTCCTGATTGTTGCCGGACAGATATCAAAATCGTACTCTTGGGAAATTTGCAAAGAACTGACCGGTTGCGCCTGGCGAATATATTTTCCGATAATCAGCCGCAAAATTTTCTCTTGTCTTGATGTTAGCAAATCGGATTCGTTCATTTAAGTTTTTTAAAAATTACACAATCATTATATACGACTTTTATTAGCAGTCAAGACCACCGATTGCTAATAAAAGAAGTTTGTATTGATTTAAAATATGCATTCATGTAAAATATAATAAGAAAAATAAATGAAAAAAGAATTGGCCGACAGAAACAAAGAAGCAATATTGTTATCGTTTGTTCTGCTTCTGGCGATATTTTTCCGATTTTGGAATATAAACAATATTCCGCCGGGGCTTTACCCCGATGAAGCAATCTATGCAAATGACGGCATTATTTCTCCGGGAAAAGTTTTTTACCCCGACAATAACGGCCGGGAAGGATTATGGATGAATATTCTTTTTCTCTCTTTTAAATTATTCGGGATAAGCGCGACTGTCCTGCGCAGCGTTTCGGCGATTGCAGGAGCGCTCACGATTTTAGGGATTTATTTCCTTACAAAAGAAATAATGGGAAAATACGATTCATCGGGTGCAAGAGCAAAAAAAACCGCTATTCTTGCTTCTTTCTTTTTAGCCGTCTCTTTTTGGCACATAAACTTTTCACGCATAGGATTTCGGGCAATAATGATGCCCCTTGTCTTGGTTTGGGCTTTTTATCTGCTCTTTTCGGGATTAAAAAACAATAATTGGAAATTGATTGCCTCGGGAATGGTTTTTGGCCTGGGTTTTTATACTTATTCTACTTTCAGATTGTTGCCGTTGCTTATCTTGCCGGTTTTGATTTTTGTTTTCTTCCGTGAAGAAAATAAAAAACAGATGCTAAAACGTCTTGTTATTTATTTCGCGATACCGGCCGTTATTGTCGTCTTGCCGCTTGTTTTTTATTTTTTGAAAAATCCGGCCGATTTTATAGGGCGGCTTGGACCAATTTCTATTTTTTCACAACCCTCGCCATTAAAATCGTTTTTTGAAAGCCTCGGAAGCCATCTTTTAATGTTTAATGTCAGGGGAGATGGAAATTGGCGCCATAATTTTCCCAACGCGCCTCAAATATTTTGGCCGGTGGGAATTTGTTTTTTGATCGGATTTTTTTACCAATTTAAATTTATTTTCTACTCTTTTAAAAATAGATCTTGGGACCAATTATTCTTGCCTCTTTTTGCACTGGGATGGTTTTTTACTTTTATATTGGGAGGAGTTTTAACCCATGAAGGCATACCTCATGCTCTAAGAACAATAGGAATAATTCCAATTGTATATATTCTGGCCGCGATTGGGGCAAATATCGCTCTTAATGTTTTAAAAAATAAAATAAAAAATAAGCTATTGATCAATATAATTATAATTTCTTTTTCAGCTGTAATAATCATTTTTTCTTACAAGCAATATTTTATAGATTGGGGCAAAAACGAAAATGTTGCCGGGGCTTTTACCCAGCCGTTTGTGGAAATGGGAAATTATTTGAATTTTTTTGACCGAGAAACAAAAAAATATGTTATTGTAAATGAAGGCGGGGTTCCTGTCCCATATCCCGACGGCGTTCCCGTTTCCGCCCAAACAATAATGTTCATCGAGATAAGCAAATTTGGGAATCAGCAAGCTCGGTATATAAAAACAGAGGATATTAATAAAATTACCTGCGAGAAAAACTGCGTTATCATTCTTATGAAAAACGATCCAGTTGTTCTTGAAGAGCTTCAAAATATGTTCCCTCTTGGAATCATAAACAAAAATTATCCGATATTTTCATTTATTATTAATTAAAAAATATGAAAAAAAGCGCTATTCTTTTGTGGGCTCCACTCGCTTTAATCTCTCTGGGGTTTTTATTTATCTTCTTGAGCATAAAACCAATGTCTTTAACAATGGACGAACTTGCTCATATCCCGGCCGGATTTTCTTACCTTTATGCAAAAGATTTTCGCCTCAACCCGGAACATCCGCCCCTCATTAAAGATCTCGCGGCAATTCCGCTTATGTTTTTAAATCTAAATTTCCCCGAAAATCATGATTCTTGGCAGACGGGCGTAAACAATCAATGGTGGTTCGGAAATCAATTTATTTTTAAATCGGGAAATGATGCGGATAAAATAATTTTTTGGTCAAGAATTCCGATGATTCTCTTAACGGTATTTTTCTGGCTGCTTATATATTTATGGGCAAAAAATGTAGTCGGATCAAAATACGCCCTAATAGTTCTCTTGCTGGCTGTTTTCTCTCCCACGATCATCGCCCACGGAGGATTGGTTACAACCGACATAGGCGCTGCTTTTGGGTTTCTTTTGGCTGTTTATTTCTGGATAAAATTTTTGAAACAGCCCGATTTTAAAAGTACGATCATTTTTTCAATTGTTCTTGGATTTGCGCTTCTCTTGAAATTCTCATTGGCGCTTTTGATCCCGATTTTCGGAATAATCTCCATCGCCTACTGGTGGGCATCTTCGGAAAAAATAAAAAAAATATTAAAAACGTTTTTTCTGGCTGCGGTTTCGGCTTTTTTCGCGGTTTTATTCATTATCTGGCCAATTTACTACGTTCACACTTTAAATTATCCGATAGAAAGACAGGTTTTTGACACTCAAGACATATTGGCATCAAACTCCAACACAATTTTGAAAAATGCGACCATATTTTTTGCCGGAAGAAAAATAACCCGCCCAGTCGCCCATTACGCGCTTGGTCTTTTAATGGCTACCCAGAGGGTTGGATCGGGAAACACCGTTTACTTTCTCGGCGATATATCTGCTACCGCCTGGAAGCATTATTTTCCGGTTGTCTATCTTCTAAAAGAACCTCTTTCGTTTTATATTCTTGGGCTTTGCCTTATTATTATTTTTCTTTCTTATTTGATTAAAGATAATAAGAAATTTTGCGGCAAATGCCTTTTGAACGCCAAAAAAATAATCGCCGATAATATAGAGGCATTTTCGCTTTTAATAATAATCGCTGTTTATTGGGCCACTTCCATTTTGGGAAATTTAAATATAGGGGTAAGGCATATTTTACCGGTGTTGGCTCCCACTTATATTCTTTTTGTTCTGCTTTTGAAAAAAATTCTTGAAAAAAATGGGGGCTCAAGCGGAGGAAAAACATTAATCGGGTTTACGGCTTTAATGTTAATATGGTATTGTCTATCTTCTATGTTCTCTTTCCCGCACTATCTTTCATATTTCAACGAATTGACCGGAGGAAGCAAAAATGGATATAAATATGTTGTTGATTCAAACTACGATTGGGGGCAAGATTTAAAAACGCTCCAAAGATTTGTTGAAAATAACAATATTGAAAAAATAAAAATTGATTATTTCGGCGGAGACGATGTTGAGTATAGATTTGGCGATAAATGGGAAGGGTTCAACCCTCATTCAGGCCCCCAAAAAGGATGGTTTGCAATTTCCGCCACTCTCTTGCAGAACGGCAGGGGAAATCCAACCAAGGGATTTAATCAGCCAACCGGTTATTATAAATGGCTGGACGAATACCAGCCGATTGCCAGAGCCGGAAATTCCATTTTTATCTACAATATAGATTAGCGCCTAATCGCCCCTAAGCTTGTAAAAGACTTTATCATATCGCAAATCAATATATTCAATTTGATTCTGGTTTTCCTCTGTGATTTGTTTTCCAAGTATAATTTTCAATTCTTGCAACTGGCGGTCTTCATCTTTCTGGGGACTGAAAATCAAGATCCAGTTTTGATCCGTTTGTATTTCTATTCTCAATGGAAAAATAGAAACCCTGTTTGATTTAATTTTTAACTCTTCTTTTAAATTTGCCATTATATTTTGAGCCTTTTTCCATAGATTCTTATCCAGACAAAAATCTCCGATCCCCTTCTTATTGTCTCCTGATTCCAAAAAAACCAAAGAACGATCTGACTCTGCGAATATATATCCTTCATCGTCTACTAAAAAACATTTTTCTTCCGGGCAGTAATTTGATATCGGTTTTCTTTCAATGATTTCAAACACCAAGCCATCGGGCATCTTTTTTTTCATTTTTAGATCCTTGAGAGATAAAAAATCTTTTAATATATTTTCTTTGAATAAAGATTCTTTCAGTAAAAAAATATTGGAAGAGAGGTAAAAAAGGTCAGGTTTAAAAATTTTTTTATAAATTTCCGTCTCTATCTCTAATCTGGAGGCATAATTAGTTTGGCCGATAATCGTAATTTTTTTTACCTTGAAGGCGGAGGAAAATAAAACAAGATATAGCGAACCCGATATTATAAAAATAATTCCCAGCAAAAGCCAAAAATTGCGATTTTTTAATATCGCCCTTCTTTTTTTAACTTTATAGTATTTCCCGTATTTTAATTTATCCATTTTGGCTATAAGCGTCTTTTTATCCGGCGAAATGTTTCTACAAAATAATTAATCCAGTATCTATTGTTCAATACAAGATCTTGAGTTTTTAAATATTCTTCTTGCCTGCCGCCGAATCCTTTTTTAAATAAAGTAAACCCTTGCCATGGATGATTTGGTTTGTTGTCCGGAGCAACGCCCCAGAAGTTATAATAAGCGCAACCCCTTTTTTTCGCTTCTCTGATAGCCTCCCATTGCAAAAGATAGTTAACGGGAATTTTGGAGGTAAAAGATGCTCCTTGGTGATAAAATCCGGAATCTTGCCAATAGACAATCATTGCTCCTGAAATGATTTCTTCTTTGTGTTTGCCCAGGAATATCGTTATTTCTCCGGAATCCTTAAACGCTTCAAGTTCATTTTTCAAGTAATTGAAAGAAAAAGGCGTGAAGCTGCGCCGAACGGCAGTTTTTTTATAAATTTCAAAAAATAATTCTAAGTCTTTAATATCGACGCTCTTGATGATTTTTATTCCCGGATTATTCAGTCCCTGGCGGATAAAATAACGAGTGGTTTTCCTCATCCGAGAAAAAACGCTTTCTTCGCTTTCCTTTATATCCAAAATCCATTCTGCTTCCGGATGAATGTGCATCGGCGCGACCATGAATCCGAACTTCTTGAAAATATCTTGATTTTCTTGGCTGTTTTCCAAAATCGGACAAATTCTTATAAAACTAACCCGCTCTTGCTTGCCCAGTTTTTTTAATTCCGAGATTAAAAGCCCAAGAATATTAAATTTATCAGAAAGAGGTGATTTAGAACGCGTATTTTGAAATCTTTGATTTTTAAGGTTTGGTCCGTGTTCTATCATCAAAAAAGACCCTCTTTTTGCCTTAACTTTAACGATTAAAGCCGAACAAATTAAATCATCATTTTCAAAAATACCAAAACGCCAGATCTTCTGCCCCATTAAAGAAGAAAATTTCCCCCAATTCCAAGATTGAAGAAAAGTCTTGGAATGGCAATGGTTCAAAAAACTCTCCCATTGTTTTTTTTCTCGGATTTCTTTTATTATCATTAAACTTTAAGAAATTAATAAAATTGCGACAAGAAAATCAGCGTTCCGATTGTTTTTTTACTCTTTCCACATAAGTGTTCTCCTCGGTATTGACCCTTATGATATCGTTGGGTTCAATAAACAAAGGAACATTAATGGTAACCCCGGTTTCAAGAGTGGCAATTTTTGTTCCGCCGGTAGCCGTATTGCCCTTAAAAGAGGGGGGGCATTCCTTGACTTTAAGGTCTATTTTTATGGGAAGTCTTATGTCTACAATCTCATCGTTAATTAAAATGGCCTCTACTTCCGAATTGGGCTTTAAAAATTTTAATCTCTCTTTGACCATTTCATCGGGCAATTCCATTCTTTGAGAAGGATCGTTAATTTCGCAAAAAACGTTTTTCCCGCGATGGCTATAAACAAATTTTATCGCCCGGGAACTATAATCAATTTCATCAAGCTCGTCTGACTGTTGAAATGTTTTTAAAACCACCGATCCGGTTTTAAGATTTTTTATTTTTACTTTCGCAACCGGCCTGCGCTGCTGCATTTTTACAAAAGAATAATCTAAAACGAGCCATGGTTGGTTTGCATGGCTGAATATTGTTCCCTTTTTTAAATCTGTGTATTTAAGCATGATTTTATTTGTAATAATGATAAACGGATAAAGATCTAATGATTTTGTCTTTTGTTTTATATAATATTTTAATGTTTTTTATAAAAAGAAGAAAGGGGTTGGTTTTCAGCCAACCCCGGTCCCAAGCATGTACCAAATATCGGACATTCTTCTGCCAATTTCCAGATCGCCGCGCTTGTAGTCCAAGCCGAAGCCAACAACCCATTCCGGACGCTTAACCTTAAATCCGATGAAATCCGGGACAAAATGATCGGAGTTGGCAGAATTCTCCTTTTGGAGAAGGGTGCAAACCCTGATTGTTCGAGCGCCCCGGATAGCGAAATACAGCGCCAGGAACCTTAGAGTCTCTCCTCCGTCGATGATGTCATCTGCCAACAAAATGTTCCTGCCTCTTGCAAGAGGAACATCTTGCAGAATGCATGGCTCGGAAGATCGTTTCCCTTGGTTTCTGGTTCGCACCCTAACGTATCGCACCTCAATGGCGCTTGATGGCGTCAGGAGACGAAGCTCTTTGCCTAGGGCGCAGACAAATGGCCTCGCTCCCTTGAGCACTCCAACGAGCAAAAGCTCGCCATGGTCCGCCCCCCACAACATCGGGGCTTTATAGCAATCCTCTATCTCTCGCGCCAGTCCTTTGATGCGTTCTTGTATTGCATCTCGGGGAAAAGCTAATTCGAGAGCTCCCAACTCTTTATGACACCTTGTGCTGACCACCCGCCACCTCCTTTTAGCACATGCGAAGAATATGTTATCTTATATTATTTTTTAAAATTGTCAACCTCGCTTTTAAGCAGTTTTTTAAAAATATTTGCCATATAAACGGCGTTTTTTTCGTCAATATTAATGTGAGTCGGCAAATTAAAAATATTTTTAACAATAAATTCTGCGGCCGGGCATAATCCGAAAATATAACCTGTCTTTTTTTGGTCGGTGTCGGGCGGAACAACGGGAGTTTTTCTCCAGCCATCATCAAGAATTATCTTTTTTTCCTTGAAATGCTGCACAATTTCGTCTGTATTTTTCCCTTCTAAAATAACGGGGTATCTCATATAGATTCTTCCGTCTTTTTCTTGTTGGATGATCAATTTTTCCGAACTTAATTCCCGGGAGTATATTTTAGAGATTTTTTCTCTATGATTATTAAATTTTTCAATTTTTTTAATCTGGTTTAGACACAACCCTGCTAAAATATTTGGCATTCTCTTGAAATCTTTTTTCTTAAAATAACCTCTTTTTTCTTTTCCGGAAACGGCCTTTGAAATGATTTTTAATCTTTGAAATAAAATAAGCGCGTATCTCCCCGCCCGCGGGAAGAAATAAAACGGCTTTATAATATATTCGACAATGATCGGGTGTAAAAGTTGTTGCAATATCCAATAAGACCTGGGGAATTTAATATTTTTTCTCATTTCTCCTATCTTTTTTCCCAAATTATCATCGTTGGTCGCAACCATTCCTCCGAAAACCGATGAAATGATTTTATCCCTGCCAAAACTGAAAAAAGAAATTTTACCCATTATCCCCGTTTTTTTTCCCCGATAATAAGCCCCTAAGGAATGAGCGCAGTCTTCCATTAAAATGAGATTATATTCTTTGCAAATTTTTTCTATTTCATCCATTTTAGCCGGGAGGCCGAAGGTATGCTGGACAAGCACTGCCCTGCTTCTTGAGTTGATTTTTCTTTTTAGATCCTCAGGATCCATATTAAGGGTTTCTTTTTCAATGTCGACAAAAACGGGCAAAAGTTTTAATGCTAAAATAGGATTCGTCACCGCGTTGCAAGTAAAGCCTTGCACAAGAATTTCATCTTTTTCTTCCAAATCTAAACTTTTCAAAATGGCAAAAAAGGAAGCACGTCCGCTTAAAAAAGAAAAAGCATATTTTAACCCGAAATATTTTTTGAAATATTCTTCCAACTCTTGGATATAATTTCCATTCTTCCAGGCCTTAATCTTTAACAAACTTTTTCTAGCCAAAATCAAGTCGTCTTTTTCAACGTTTGGCGATAAAGAAATAAATATCGGGAATCGATTATTTTTTTTATTCATTTTTGAATAATAATCTGTATAAATCATTTGAAATTCTCCCTTCCAGAATTATCACGTCTTCTTTATCCGAGAATCCCTTCAATTTTTCAAAGATTTGCCCGAAATCTTTAATCAGCAAGGCTTTTTCGCCGGCTCCATCTCTTATCTCCTGGAATCTTTCGCTGGTGGTAATAATTGCCAAATCGCAAACTTCAGATATTTTTTTGCCTATATTTTTATGAATTTCTTTGGAAGCGCCCCCGAGTTCAATTAGACATGGCATCACAATGGCTTTTTTGCCCTTCCATTCTTTTAAATACTCCAAATGAGCCATAACTCCGCTCGGATTTGAGGAGTAGGTGGAGTCAATAATATTTAAACAATGTTTATTGGGCCTCAACCTCAAAGTTCCCTGATCTCTGTTTGCAGACCGGCACGCTGAAGATATTTCTTCCAAGCTCATTCCAAGCGTCCTTGCGCAAGCGGTTGCTAAAAGGACATTTTCCACATTATATGCCCCCATCAAATTTATTTTAAATTCGGCAGACTCCCCTTCTTTGGAAAAAACCATAAAGGAAAGGGTTTCCTTGCCAGCGTTAATGTTTTCCGCCCAGAAATCTTCTCTTTTTTGAACCGAACAAAATTTTACAGAATTTAATTTTGAATTATAATTCTTGATTTCGGGTTTCAGTTTTTGGATTATTGAGTTATCTCCATTTAAAATTGCAACCCCATCTTCGGATAAACTTTCAATCAGCTCCTTTCCTCCTTCGGCCGATATTAAGTTCTTCATTGAGCCAAAAAGAGAAAGATGCTGTTCGTTGATACCCGAGACAATGCCGATTTTTGGCTTTAAAAATCCGCACACCTGCTTAACTTTCCCTTTATCGTAAGCGCCAATCTCTGCGATGAAAATTTCCTGATTTTCCAGTTGATTTAAAATGGTTTTTGCGATTCCAACTTCGGAATTATTGTTTTCCGGCGTTTTCAAAACTTTGAATTTTTTTGAAAGTATATGGGTTAAAAAATCCTTAACCGTTGTTTTGCCATAGCTCCCGACAATACCGACAACAATCATGTTTTTATGCCGTTCTCTCTTTGTTTCGGCCTTTTTTAAAAGCAAATTTTGAAAAATGGCGGTAATCGGCCAAAAAAATAAAACCGGAACGCTCGTTAAGGCGACTGAAAACAGATCGAGAATCAAAATACTGTAAATAAAGTATGGGCTTCCTGCGCTAAAAACGACTATCGTCAGAAACAAAACGGCAGAAATAATCATTATAAAACAGGACTTCAGGGTTATTTTCGGAATCAAAAAATTCCTTTTTAAAACGTTTTTAGCCGCTTCGGCGGCGTAGATAAAAATTATCAGATAAAAAAATTCGGGGACCAAGAACAGCAATAAAATCAAAAACGCTTTCGCCAAAAAAATGGGATTAAAAAATATTTTTTTCCCTTTTTCCGTTCTAAAATGATCTACAAATCTTTTTCCATGATATTCTTTCAATTGCCAAAGATAAGTCCAGAAAGCGATGCTCTTAAAAATAATAATCAGCCAAAAAGCAGTAATGATAAAATCAATCGGATTCATTTTTAATAAATTCAATAATTATTTTAGCCAAATAATCTGGCGATTCCTGATGAGGCCTATGTCCGCAATCAATAATCGCCAGTTTGGAGTTTCTTATCTTTTTTTCCATCAAATAAGCGTCTTTTAGCGGCGTAATTTTGTCGAATTTCCCCCAAACTATTAAGGTTTTTAAATTTATTTTGCCAAGCTGCGGGGTTAAATCTTCTTTGATTACCCTTAAATAGCTTTCTTTTTTTGTTCCTTTTGCTTCAAGATAGTCAGTTTTTTTAATAATTGCGCGGTAAAAGAATCGCCTGAAAGACGCATAACCGGGCAACCATTCAATCTTTTTAAATATTTTTGCCAGAAAAGATGCGATTAAGTCTTTGATGTTTTTTTTGGGTTTTATGCCTGCGGAATCGACTAATATAAGTTTTTTTATCCTTTGCCCCCGCTGATTAGCCAATTTAATAGCCACTCTGCCGCCAAAAGACTGCCCTAAAAGATAAAATTTTTCGAGGTTTAATTTTTCCGCGAGTTCTAACGCAAAATCAGAAAATTTCTGGACATCCCAAACTGACGGAATTGGACCGCTTGAACCAAAACCGGGAAAATCAAAAACAATCACTTTGAAATGTTTTGATAAAATATTTTGGATATTTTCCCAAGAAGATTTGCCGACTCCCCAACCGTGCAAAATTAAAAAAGGATCGCCTTCGCCCTCAATCCTTATCGCGGTTTGAACTCCTTTGACGCTGATAATTTTTTCTTCCATTTTCTGACTCTAAATTAACGGCGCGGTTAAGTTGCTTTTTCTTTTGTCTTTGGGAACAAATTTAAATTTCAAATACTTTCTTAAAATCTTTGGCATGACTATTCTTCCATCCTTTTGCTGAAAATTTTCCAAAATGGCGATTATGGTCCTTCCTATCGCGATGGAGGTGCCGTTAAGCGTGTGAACAAAATCCGCTCCTTTTTCGCTTCTATATTTGATATTTAGTCTTCTCGCTTGAAAATCCGTGCAATTGGAAGTAGAGTGCGTTTCCCTATATTTTTCCTGCGAAGGAATCCAAGCTTCTATGTCGTAAGTTGCAGCTGAAGGACGAGAAAGATCCGCTGCACATAATTTAACGATCCTGTGAGGAATCTCCAGCAATTTCATTATTCTGTGAGCCAGTCCAAGCAAATAAAGATGTTCCTTTTCCGATTGATCTGGCTTGGCGAAGCTGAACATTTCCAATTTGTCAAATTGGTGAACCCTAAAAATACCTTTTGTGTCTTTTCCGTAAGATCCCGCCTCTTCCCTAAGGCAGGTTGAAAAAGCAAGATATCTTTTGGGCAAGTCTTTTTCTTCAAAAATTTCATCTTTGTGCATGGGACCGATTGATTGCTCAGCCGTGCCGATTAAAAAAAGACCGTCTTTTTCAATAAAATAGCGCTCTGCCAAATCTTCTTTTGTGTCAATATGGCCCATCGCTTTCATTAAATCATTTTTAACAATAATCGGGGGAAAAACCGGTATAAAATTTTCTCTTAAAAGAATATCAAAAACGAATCTTATTAGGGCCAACTCAATTAAAGCGGCTTCGTTTTTTAAATAGGCAAATCGGGCGCCCGAAACCTTGGCCCCCCTTGTCAGATCGATTAAGTCCCAAATCCGGCCGAGTTCTGCGTGGTCTTTGGGTGGAAAATTAAAATCGGGGATTTCCCCCCATCCGCTGACAATAACATTATCAACTTCGCTTTTTCCCCCTGGAACATCTTTCAAGGGGATATTTGGCAAAAGCAAAAAACTTTTTTCAAAACTAAGCGAAATTGCATTAAATTTGTCTTCCAAATATTTTATTTCTGATTTTATTTTTTTCGCCTCTTGAAAGCTTTCTTGATCTTTTGTGGCCGAGGAGGAAATTTTATTTTTTTTCGCCCTTAAATGCTCTAATTTTTGCTGCGCTTCTCTTTTTTGCTCATCTAACTTCAAAAGCTCGTCCACGTTAAAATTGATGCTTCTTTTTTTAAGCGCGTTTTTTATTTTGTCTGGATTTTCCCTTAAAATTCTTATATCAATCATATTTTTATTGTTTTTCTTGGGGGCGCATCATCGGAAAAAGAATTGATTCTCTGAGCGATTCAGAGCCCGTCAAAAGAGCCGCAAACCTGTCAATTCCCATTCCAAATCCGGCGCAGGGAGGCATTCCGTATTCAAGCG
>CAZXXF010000011.1:0-14600 GCA_964644805.1 uncultured Candidatus Saccharibacteria bacterium
GCCACCGCGGTTCCAACCGTTGCTCCTGACGGAGTATAGGTTATTGAGGTTATCGCAGCGGCGTTAGCTGGAATAATACCAACAAAAAATACGCCAATCAACAAAGCAAAAATTCCGATTAAAGAAACTATTTTTTTCATTTTTTAAAATTTAATTACTTAATTAATTATTTCTTTTGCTATGCATCGGCAAAAGAAAAACCGACCTTTGATTATTAATGATTTATTATAGCACAGATTAATTTTTAATTCTTTTCATTTTTTAATTGTAATTTTTAATCTCTGAACAAATCTTAATGATTAAAGGAATTTACGACATCTGAGCATTAATCTAAAATGCAAATCTCAAATCTCAAAATGACAATTGGAAATTCAAAATTTTGGATTTTACATTGTAATTTTGCATTTTGGACTTTGAGGTTTGGATTTCTTTTGCCTAATATTGTTTAGGATTTCTGATTTTTTTATTATATCAAATTTTTCTTTTTAAAACCAAAAACCGCCGTTTGACCGGCGGTTTTTGGTTTTTTCCCGCTCGCTTCGCAAGGAAAAGCGCGGGAATCGTATCAGTAATTACGGAAGAGTCACGATATTGGCGTCGGCCGGAATTGACCAAGCGGTTCCGCCAAAGCCCGCAAAACCGCCAGTTACTGTCATGTCGCCAACAAGAGCGACAGTCCAGTGAAGCTGGGTATTTGATGGCCATTTGGCAGTATTGGTCGTGTTAATCACAAGCCTGAACTGTTTGGGCGCTCCCGGTGTCAGGGTGACCATTGCCGGCTTGACAAATGTTACTTTACCAGTATCAAGATCAACCTCGGTCTTGCCAGATGAGAGAAGATTTCCATCTCCGTCATAAAGTCTGAAGAGAAGTTCATCATCGTCATCATCGGTAATAACAATGCCTGAGGGCAGACCGGTCTTTGAAGTGAATGTGATAGCTGTGATAACGGCGTTAGCCAAAGCGGCGTCAGCGTTATTCAATCTCCAGACAGCAGTGGTTGACTGGGTTGCGCGTGAAATGGAGCCGGAGGGCGAAGCAACATCCTTGGCTATTTCCACAATCTTGGCGGCAAGCTGGAATGTGCCTCCCGCGTAAGGCGAGGTAATTACAAAGCTGAGGTCTTGTTTGGCAACATCAGTTCCGCTGTCAACGCCAGTAGTGGTCAAATAACCGGAGGTATTGGCGATAGACAGAGTAAAGCCCGCCTGCGTTCCGCTTACATTGCCCTTAAGCAGAAGTGTCCTATGAACGCCATTTGTAAAGATAATGTCGTTCAAAAATTCAGTGGCAGTAAAGGTGAATAAGCCGCCCGATTCGGCAACCGGAACTGAAAGCTGTGTTATTCCGTCATCAGCATAAATGGTTAAGCTTGAAAGCTTTCCAGTGGCTGATGGGGTAATAATCAACTGTTTCAGTTTCTGGTTTTCTCTCATCGCGAAAACCCTCAAAGCCGCTAAAGTGACATTATTTACCGGAACTCTTATGCCCTGGCTGTAAGGTGTTCTGACTGTGTCAGCGGCCATTGTCAGATCTCCTGAGGCAAAAACTGTAATGGCGGTTGAGGTAACAGGAGCTGTACTTGTCAAAGATTCGCCAGAGGAAAGCCCGTAGCCGGTGTATCCAGACCAAGTGCTTGTCAAAGCGACGCTGGTTGTGAAGGACAATGTGTTGTTAATGCCCTTGACAAGAAGCGTCTTGGCAGTATTGGCTGGAATAGTCCAGTTAAGAGAGAATGATTGCTTTCCTGTGGTACCTACCGAAGCAAGGGTAACATCTCTTAAATTAGAAACCAAAGCGTCTCCTTCATACAGACCCACAGATGAAAGCGTTGTGCCTGTAAGAGTTCCTGCGGTAAATTGAAGATCAATATTGTTCAAGATTACATTCTCTCCCTGAGCTCTTACATTGAAAGCGGCCAAAGTCCTGCGGTTTGCGGTCTTAACCATTAATGCGGCAGCTCCTTGGGGATGGCTGGCATCCATTGAAACCACCAATGTTCCAATGCCAATGGTTATTTGGTTTGCGGTGGTTGAGCCAGTGCTTACCAGGCTGATGGTAGAGCTTACTCCGCGCGCAATAACTCCGCTGGTGCCGATATAAGCCGCAACAGTTCTGCCATTTCCCGAAACAATGTCGGCAATCACCTCATAATTTTTGGCTGTTCCTTTTGTTAAGCGAATAGGAACGGCTAAATTAAAGGTGGCTCTCTTATTGGTGAAATTAAGAGGTCCGGCAACTGTGGCGCCTCCGATCTCCCTGATTCTTACATTGGTGACATCAGAATCGGAAATGGTGGTTGCTCCGGTGTCAATCTTTACAACAACTTGGTTTAAATCAATGTCTTCGTTTGAACCTGCGGATACGGTGAACTGTTCCAGAATAATGTCCTTTTCACCGATTTTAACGCTGGTCTTGGGAAGAGTGCTGTATTGGGCAACGCTAAGCGAACCGGTTGAACCGGCAGGAACTATAAGGAAGCTGTTTCCTGCTATCGGGAAGGTGCCGCTAAAGGTTGCTCCAGAAATAGCCGCGGCATTTTCAATGCCGAATTTAACGCTTGCCATTACCTGAGCTCCTGTTCCAACATTGACCGCAACCGAAAGGGTGCGAGAACCGTTGGCTGGGATTGACACGGCCGGAACAAAAACAAAGTTTACAAGATTTCCGGCGACTGTGCGATCGCTGCCAATTTGAATCCCGGTCTCGTCAAAAATCTTTACGGCTGAAATGTCTGTTGTGCCGGTTGCCTGAGTTGTGCCGTATGAGCGAAGGGTCAGGCCAGTAAGAGATGTAACGCTAGTTCCACCATAAAAGGTGAGCTTAGCGACTATGTTATTGGCTGATCCTTGCCATAAATTAGCGGCAACAGGCGTGTCGGCGGCTAATCCAACTGACATTGATGTGGTCGGAGGAATTACAGGGGGTATTACAGGAGGTATAACCGGAGGAGTTGGGACTGCAACCAAGAGAGCGTTTAATTTCGCTCTTGTGCTTGCGCCAACAAAGCCAGTTCCTTTTGTAAGTCCAAGGGGTGTCAGAATTTCAGAAGCAAATTTGTCTTGAAATGCAATAACCGCTGCCCTTGTCCGAGGACCAAAATAATTGTTTCCAAGGGTCCAGGTTGCCGAGGCAGGAACCTCAACCTTCAGAATATCTTTTAAATAAACAACATCTTGATTCCTCATTCCCGTCCTGAGAGCCTTCTGAAAGGTAAACCCAGCCGGGATGTTTCCGTATGAGGCAGGGGTGGTAGTTTGACCGCCCTGTAATTGGGTCAATTGCTGCTGGTAAGCGAGCAATCGGTCTTGCAATTGGGCGATCTGGGCTGTGAGTTCCTCCATTGTCAAGGCGCTAGCAGATCCGCTAACCGTGAATAACATTGAACAAAGAGTCACTCCAGCGAATAATTTTCTTAAAATACTCATTTTTTTATGTTTGTGTTGTGTATTAATTTTTCCAACATCAATCAGCAAAATGCGCTGATTAGTGTTGGGGGTTCGACCTTTAATTATATTTGTCGCTTTTGTGACCTGCTCTTCTGGTTTTGTTTTCCGGATTTCTGCCGGAAAAGATATTAGCCCTTTGACCTTTTTAATTAGATAATTTGGGCAAAATATCTTTTTTTAAACAAATAAAAGAGCCAGCGACATCGGTTTTTAAAAATAGAAACTATTGGATATTGTTCGTCATTCTCAAAAGATTTTCAAGCGTCTGCTGATAAAGCCCTTGTCTGAAATTCTTTTTTGCCTCTTCAAACAATATCTTTTGATCCTCGTTGAGCGATGTTTTCTCAAACAAAACAATAAGCTCTTCGGTCGTTTCTTTTATTCCGCTTTCCACCATTTCTGTCGTTTTTTGAGTGAGGTCTTGGGTGTCAATTGAAACATCCGCCATTGCCAGCATCACGCTTTGAACTTTTTTATTGATGCTTGCCACTTTTTCGACTATTTCGGCTGTTTCCTTGGCGCTTTTAATAGATTTTGGCAATTTTTGGGAAGCCATTTTAATGGCGTTGTTCACCTTTTCCACTTTTTCCCGGTTGATTGTTTTTTCCTGCGCTGAAAAAGCGCTGATTTCATCAAGGTCTTTTTCCGCCATTGATAAATAGTATTTCGCGTTCTCCTCTTGGCTTATCGGACCGGAAAAGGGCGTTTGGCCCGGATTGCCGCCGAAAAGCCCGACAAAAGAACCGAAAACAAGCAATAAAGCAAGCGCTGCCATTGCAAAGGCCGGCTTTTTGGCTTGCTGGCTGAAAAAAGCCGACAGATCATCGCCTATAAAATGAAAATAATTCTGTTTTCCCGTTATCTTGTTTTGTATTTCTTTTTTCCAGGAACAAGGGGGCAAAACCGTTTTCAGGCGTTGGATTTTTGAAATGATTTCTCTGTCTTCCATAATCCTTTCCAATTTTTACCGTCTATTATAGATGACGCGAAAAATGATTTTTTATTACACCTGCTGATTTTTGATTTCTTTTAAAGAATCTTTGAGGGCGGACATGGCCCGATGAAGGGTAACTCTGACCGCATTTTCCGACTTGCTCATAATTCCGGCTATTTCGCTTATTTCCAAATCTTCAAGATAATGCCAGATAATGATATCCTGATAATCTTCTTTCAGGCCTGAAATTACCCTTTGGATTTCCGCTAATTCTTCGCTTAAAAGCGTCTTTTCTTTGAGCCGTTGGGAAGGGTCAGGTGTTTCTTTTATTTCTTCTGTTGAATGAGTCGAAAGCCCGGACTTTCTGCGATAATGGTCTGCCAGCAGATTGCGGGCTGTTTTATAAAGAAATGCCCGGGAATTTTTAATGTCTTTTAGTCCCCCTCTCTGGCAAATGTCCCAGAAGCGGGTGAAAACATCTGAAGAAAGATCTTCTGCGAGCTGGGAGGAATTAAGCTTTAAATAAAAGAAGCGATAGATACTGTCTATGTTGTTTCTGTATATTTTGGTAAACTGAAAATAGATTATACTTTTCATAAATTAGATTCCGGTCATGTCCAGATTATCCGGTTATGTCCGCGTCATGACCGGCTTCTATAGGATTTGACCGGTCCGGCGCCTGACTATCCGATATCCGATAACTTACATCTTTTTGCCCCTCTCTTTTTCTGTCAATAATGCCGGCCCTTGCCAAGGATTCCATATCCCTCCTTAAAGTCCGGGCGCTTATCTGTCCAAAAACCTTTTTTAACTCTGAAAGATTGATCCTCTTCTTGTAATACAAGAGATTCATTATCTTTTCCTGCCTTTTTTCGGGCGGAATGCGCATGGCGGGAGGAAGTTTTTGCTCTCTCTCGCCTGCCGGGCTCTTTTTTTCCTTTTTTTCCCGTCTTTGAACCATTTCCAACTGCTCTGTTTGTTCTGAAACATCCGGCCCGAAAAAACTTCCTGATATTTTTTCGTATTCTTTTATGATTATTGAAATGTTTTCTTCTTTAACCCAATTTTGAAAACCGGCTATTCTTAAAAAAGATTTTATCTTTTCAACCAGGGGAATCGCCGGATCTTCTTTGAGCCGACCGCTTTTTGCACAAATCAATTCAGCCAGTATTTCATTTGCCGCTTCCCTTATCTGATATTTAAGCGGATCTTTTTCGGGAAAAAGACCGGTCACCTTGTAAACAGCCAGCGTTAATTTTATAAGATAATCTTTGGCTTCGGCCATATTTTTTGCTTAAAAACCCATAAAAGCATATTAACAAAAAGGTTGATTCCGGTCAAAGGTTTGTTTCCGCTTTACAATTTTTTTGAATATAATTAAAATTAATTAATGTCTTTTATAAAGGTCTGGTTTTAATTTAAACCTATGAAATTAAAAATAAAAAAGCAATACTGGGGCTGGGGAGCGATTGTCTTTTTATTGATAGGATCAGGAGCAATCGCCTATGTTTTCCGCCAGCCGATTTCAAAAATCGCTTCAGAAAACTGGCTGGCAACGCTGGAAAACACAATTGAAAAAAATTTTGACCTTGAAGAAGAAAGCGCCATCCCCCTGAATAAAAGCGTTATCTCCGAAATCAGAAATTCCACGGGCGTGATTTATGAAGAAACGGCAGAAAAAGGAGAGGGAATCACCCACCTCGCGCGGAAGGCGATGAATAAACATTTAAAAGAAAGGGGCGGAAACGAAAACCTCACCAAAGAGCATAAGATTTATATTGAAGACCATCTCCAGAACAAGCGCGGAGAAGGATGGCTGGAATTGGGAGAAAAAATAAGCTTTTCAGGCGAAGAAATTGAAGAAGCGATCCAAAAATCTTTAAACCTTTCGCAAGGCCAGCTTGAGAATCTTAAGCAGTTTACTTCTTTTTTGGAATAAAACAAGAGAGGATCAAAAACTGCCCGGCGTCGGGGCGGCCATTATAAAATCCGAGGCATTATTGTTTCCGTCTTTGTAGCCGCCTGTTTTTTGATCGCTTTTTCTTTGAATGCTTTTCTGGGTGTCCGGATTTGGCGCGGGTGATTCCTCAAATTCTTGAGATTTTTCCCCCCAACCAACAAGATCAATTATTTTTCTCTTGGAATTTTTTAAAACCAAAGAATTATTTTCGGTTAAGGTGATTTTTAAAAAAATATCCGCTTTTTCTGTGAACGAGGCAACAAGAAAATGGCTCCTGGCTTTGATAATTTTTCCCCTGAATCGCGTTGAGGAAACAAAAGAATTCCAGGAAGAGGCGGATTCGGTTTTTCTTTGAACATACCATCCGCTTAAATCAACATCTTGGCTATTGGGATTGTAAAGCTCGATGAATCTTTCTTTTATCGGAGAGATCTGAACCTCGCTGATTAAAATTTTTATCTCCGGAGACGAAAGACCATGGACCTGATCTTGGTCCGAAAAGTCAGAAGATAGTTTTTTTTCTTCCGCCTCTTTTTCCCCGCCCGAAGCAAAATTTTCTTCAAAAATAATCGGCCGGGGATCGCTTTGTTTAAAAAACAAATGCCTGTTGAAATAAACAGCGCTAAAAAGAAAAACAGCGGTCAAAAAAATGGGCAAAAAATGCTTTTTTAAAACCATTATTTTTAAAAATTAAGAATTTATTTTCATTTTTTAAAAAAAAGCGGGGGTTGATTTTGAGAAGTATCCGGAGGCGGGCGGACGGGGCTTTTGAAAGACTGCCTATTTTTAATAAGATTTTTGCCTAATTCGGCGATCAGCTTGTCCTGGCCGCCAGTTCTTTTGCCGAAATGAAAACTATTTTTCCTTCTTTTTCTTCAGCGATTATTGTTTCTCCTTCCTTTAATTCGCCGGTAACGATTTTTAAAGCAAGCGGGTCAAGTATCATTTTTTGGACCGTTCTGTTGAGCGGCCGGGCGCCTAAATTTTGATCAAAACCCTTTCTGGCGATTATTTCTTTTGTTTTTTCGGTTACTTTAACGGTTATCCCTTTTTTTGCGAGCCGATTTGCTATTTTTTCAAGCCCGAGGTCAACAATCTTTTTAATTTCATCGGCTCCGAGATAATCAAAAATTATGATCTCGTCTATGCGGTTTAAAAATTCCGGCCTGAACCTTTCGCGCAAAGCGTCAACAACTTTTTCTTTCAAAGATTGGGAGCTAACCGCCTGATCGGGCATAAATCCCAATGGAGCCATCATTGAAATATATTCCGATCCTATGTTGGAAGTCATAATGATAATCGAGTTTCTGAAAGAAACAACCCTTCCCTTGGCGTCAGTCAATCTTCCTTCGTCCAATATCTGCAAAAGAATATTGAAGACGTCGGGATGCGCCTTTTCTATTTCGTCTAAAAGAACGACTCCGTAGGGTCTTCTCCTTATTTTTTCGGTAAGCTGGCCGCCTTCTTCGTATCCGACGTATCCGGGGGGCGATCCGGTAATTTTAGAAACGGTGTGTTTTTCCATGTACTCGGACATATCCAGTCTTATCAGGGCGTTTTCGTCGCTGAAGAGAAACTCGGCAAGGGCTTTTGCTGTTTCGGTTTTCCCAACTCCGGTGGGACCCAAAAAGAGAAACGAACCCATCGGGCGATTTTCCTCCGAAATCCCGGCGCGGCTTCGCCTGATGGCGTTGGCTATTGATTTAATGGCTTTTTCCTGCCCGATTATTCTTTTTGAAAGCGTTTCTTCCATTTTAACAAGCTTGATCGCCTCTCCTTCCATAAGTTTTGTAACCGGAATCCCCGTCCAGCGGGAAACGACCCGGGCAATATCTTCCTCGGAAACATCTTCTTTCAAAAGGCGGTGTTTTTTCCTAAATTTAATCAATACGTTTTCCTTGTTTTTGATTGCTTTTATGATAACCGGTATTTTCCCGTATTTTATTTCGGCAACTTTTTCCAAATTGCCGTTTCTCTGCTCCACTTCCGCCTGAAAACTTAATTTGTCCATTTCTTTTTCCATCCCCCTTGCGTCTTTAATCAAATTTTTTTCGGTCTGCCATTTCAAGTCCAGATCTTTAAGCTTTTCTCTCAAATCGGCAAGTGTTCTTTCGCAGGCGGTTATTCTTTTTTTTGACTTCGGGTCTTTTTCTTCTTTTTTGAGCGCCTCTCTTTCAATTTCTATTTTTTGGATTTCTTTTTTAAGATCCTCCAGCTCGATCGGCTCTGATTCAATTTCCAGGCGCAAAGAAGAAGCGGCTTCATCCAGCAGATCTATCGCCTTATCGGGCAAAAACCTGTCGGCAATATAGCGGGCGGCCAGTTCGGCAGAGGCGACAAGGGCGGAGTCTTTTATTTTAACTCCGTGGTGCAGCTCGTATTTTTCCTTTATTCCGCGCAAAATTGAAATCGTATCCTCTATGGTCGGCTCCGAAACCATGATAGGCATAAATCTTCTTTCAAGGGCCGGATCTTTTTCTATGTTCCTTTGGTATTCTTTTAAAGTAGTGGCGCCGATTGCCTTTAATTCTCCCCTTGCAAGAGGAGGCTTTAAAAGGTTGGAAGCGTCGATCGATCCCTCGGCCGAACCGGCTCCGACAACGGTATGAAGCTCGTCGATAAAAATTATATAATGCCCTTTTGCCTTTTCTATTTCTTTAACGAGAACTTTCATTCTTTGTTCAAATTCTCCGCGGTATTTTGTGCCCGCGACCAAGAGACCCAGATCAAGGGAGATGATTTCCTTGTCGCGCAAGCTTTCCGGAACGGCGCCGTTAATGATTCTCTGAGCCAATCCTTCAACGATGGCTGTTTTTCCCACGCCGGCTTCGCCTATCAGCACGGGATTGTTCTTCGTCCTGCGGGAAAGAACTTGTATCACTCTTCTTATTTCGTTTTCTCTTCCGATGATCGGATCAAGCTTTCCGTTTTGCGCAAGCTTGGTAAGATTTTTGGTGTATTTTTCAATGATTTGATATTTTGATTCCGGGTTGGGATCGGTAATTTTTTCTCCGCCTCTTAACTCTTCAAACATTTTGAAAACCGTCGGGTAATCTAACCCTTGGTTATGGTAGTTGTCCAATACTTTTTTTGCTTCTGTGGGCGAAGATAAAAGAGCCAGAAAAATATGTTCCGTGGATATGTATTCGTCGTCCATTTTTATTATTTCTTCCTTGGATTTTTCCAAGACCCTCGCTAAATCCTGCGTAATGTAGAATTGGCTTGAAAACATAAAATCCTCCCGGGCTGGAATTTTTGCGAGGGCGAAAGAGGCCTTTTTTTTAAGATCTTCCAGATCGATTCCCAATTTCCTCAAAAGAGTGATGACAACCGTTCCTTCCTGGCTTGCCAAAACATAAAGCAGATGAAGAGCGTCGACTTGCTGTTGTCCCATTTTTTTAGCCACTTCCTGCGCCCTGATAATTGCCTCTTGGGCGCGATAAGTGAATTCTTGTCCTCCGAATGGCACCATAATGTATGATAAATTTTTTAAATTTTAAAGCGTTTTTACCTGTTCTAAAAATGACACGAGTGGTTGATTCTGAGGAGTATCGGGAGGCGGGCGGACGGGAATAGAATGTAAAAATACGATTGATTTTAGCAAATAATTATTTATGAAAGAATTTTAAAAACTAAAATCGTTTTTGTCAAATGAGAGAATTAGTCTTTCCTTTCTCCCAGAACAAGCGTTAATATTTCTTCTTTCTGGTCCCTTAATATTTTTATCTGGACGCTGTCCCCGGGATCGTAGTTCTGGATTATCTTGGCAAGACTGTTTTTCGGAGTTATTTTTGCGCCCCCGAATTCCAGTATAATATCATCCCTTTTAATGCCCGATTTTTCAGCCGGGGTTCCGGGCATAACGGCCTGATTTGTTTTCTGCCCTTGGTTATCTCTCCCGACCCACGCGCCGTAATCAACCGCCAAATCAAATTCCTGCTTCATTTCTTTGGTGATCAGGGCGTAATATACGCCAAGATAGGGATAAACTATTTTTCCTGTTTCTTTAACCTGCTCAATCGCTCTTTTTGCGCGGTTGATGGGTATGGCGAATCCGATATTTTCTCCGGAAACAGCCCGCGCCACATTCACGCCGATCACCTCTCCGGCAAGATTTAAAAGCGGCCCGCCGGAGTTTCCGGGGTTTATGGCGGCATCTGTCTGAATCACGTCTTCCAAGATTTCGGTCGTGCCCCCGCCGATTGCCGTTATTGTCCTCGCAAGGCCTGAAACAACGCCGACTGAAACAGTATTCTCAAATTCACCCAAGGCGTTTCCGATCGCAACAACGGTCTGACCGATTTGAAGGTTGGAAGAATCACCGATTTTCGCGACGGAAAAATCTATGCTTTCTTCGTTTTCCGGCGGATCTATTTTCAAAATAGCCAAATCGTGATAGGGATCTGTGGCTAAAATTTTTGCGGGAAATTTTTCGCCGTCATTTGTAAAAATCGTGTATTCTGCGCCCTTTTCTGAAACAACGTGCTTGTTTGTCAGAACCATCCCGTCTGAAGAAATAACAAATCCCGTTCCTCCGCCGATCTGCTGTTTTTTAGTTCCTTTTTCCCGATATTGCGGTATTTCTATGTTAAAGGGCCAATCTTGCCCGAAGGGATTGATGTAATATTTTTCAAAAATGGGAACGTCTTTCGTGATTATTATGCTTACGACAGCCGGGGAATTATTTTTTACCGCGTCTATTATTTTTTGCTCCTGGCTGGTTTGGGGAACATAGTTTTTTTGATCTTGGCCGCTGAAAATAAAGTCTTGCCGCAGGTCAAAAAAATTATTAATTTTTTTTTGAAAATAAAAATTAGAAAACAAAAAACCGCCCAAAACGCCGGCAAGAAGGGAAAAAACAACAGGCAAAAAAACAGCGGATAAAATCTTTTCCCTTTTTTTGCCCAAAAAATGCGATCTGGACGGATCATTTCCCGTTAAAAATGTTTTTTGATTTTGGCCGCTTTTTGGCAAAAATTTTTCTTCCATAATTTTATGTAAAATTGCCTTTTGCTACCGTATTTTAGCACTTTTTTAGCGGATAAAAAAGTCCATGATGCGGGGCAGAAAAATTATCAACCCCACTAAAACCGATCCGATCGCCACTATTAAAACGGCTGCTGATGAAAAATCTTTTATTTTTTTAACCAAAGGGTCGTTTTTCGGCTGGACAATGTCAAGTATTTTTTCCATCTGGGAGTTTAAAAGTTCAAAGCCCAGAACCGCTCCGATTGTTAAAATCAGAATCGCCCATTCTATTGTTTTAAGGGGCAACAAAAAAGCGAGCGCTATAATAAAAACGGCCCCCAAAATCTGAAAGCGGAAGCTTTGCTCCGAAAAAAACGCTCTTTTAATGGCAAAAAGCGCCAAGCCAAAATTATAAAAAAATCTTTTAAAGTTAAAGAATTTATCCATACTATCATTATAGCAAAAGAAGAAGCGCGCAAAAGACAAACAATCTGTCCAGTGCGCGCCGCTCCGATCAGATCCATCCGCGGAACTTATACCAGGGCATAGCCACCAAGAACTCCCGAAGCCACCAGCGAACCGGACCCCTTGTCCACCATTGAGATGACTTCCGGTCGTATGGTATGTCTTTGAGATCTTCCCTGCCCAGGGTTTGCACAGTGATTCTCAGTTTCGCCTCAAACAGAAGCTGTTCCAGCGCGCGCTTGGCTCTCCAAAGATGGACGCGGTGACAGATCAGAAGAGCGCTGTTGAAGCGCCTTTCCGTCTTGTGCTCAAGGACCCTGATGCGCCCAACGGCTTGGCGAAGAACCTTGCGAGTATCCGGGTTCTTTGACGGCTCGGTCTCGTGGCGTGATACGACCATTAGCCTTCCTTGATCTATTGCAGGGTGGCGTTCTTTGATCTCCCAGCCGATTTCACCCTGAACGATCAACCAAGCGCTTGGATGGAGTTGGGCGAATCTGCAAACCAGTTCAGCCATCGCCCGGTTGCTTTTGCACACAGAATCATCGGGCAATGGAAAATCGCTCTCTCGCATTCCAAAGTCCAGCGCCAGAACCACATCAATGCGGCTGGAATAACTTTGGATTGCTTTGCGCCTTCTTTGCCATCTAACCAACATCCTGCCAACCCAGCGTTTCAACAACTCGGATCACCTCCTTAGATCGGATTTTGATTAAAAGATTATCATTAAAAACGATTTCTGTCAAATTCATGCCCGACGGGGAGTTATTGATTCAGTAAAATTTTTATCTCTTTCCAAAAAACATCGTTTTGATTTTCTTTTTTTTCCCAATACCACCATTCAGCTCCCCAAAGGTAAAACAAATCATTGCCGGTGTTTTTTGCAAATTCTATTATTTCTTTAAGGCGCGAAAGATTCATTGTTTTTTCCTGCTCCTCTTTTCCTAAATCATAGAGCAAAACCGGGCCCCATGGCTCTGCCTGAAGTTCGGAGCAAATCACCCTTTTTTTAAAGATTTTGTTTATAAGCCAAGTTTTTCTTGCGTAAAATATCGGCGGCAAAGGATATGTTACGTATCTTTCCCATTTATCCATCCAAACCCTTCTGTAAAGCGTGTGGCCCACGATATCGCCGATTTTTGCAACGCTAAACCACAAGGGAATTTCTCCGCTTTCGGTCAAAACAACGGGACGATTTTTGGGATCAAGAGATTTAACAAGCGCCACCTCTTTTTTTAAAAGTTCTTTGTCGGGCGGCGGACATTCTCCAAAGGAAAAAAGCGGTTCATTTTCAACCTGCCAAGCCCAGATAGAATCGTTTTCCCCGTATCTTTTCACGATTTCTTTTATGTATCGGAAAAGTTTTTCGTTTCTAAATTGCTCGTCCTTTTCTTCAATCCATTGCGGCTCGTGACATTCCGGCCATCTTGGAACTTTTCTTCCGAAAACAAGCATTATTTTGGCGCTTCTTTTTTCAGCTTCTTTTATCTGCCAATCCAGGTCTTTGAAATCATAAATCGAATCCTCTTTTTCAATCAAATCCCAATAAGCTATAAGCCGAAGATTTTTCGAATTTAAATCGTCAAGAATCGCGATATAGTTTTCTTTCCATTCAAGCCCGAGCATTTGAGAGTATTTTTGAGAAAAGGTGATTGCCCAGGTTATTGTTTCAGATCTTTTTACCCTACCGGCAAAAAAGAACAGAAGAAAAATTAGAATAAGAATTAAAGGCGCGAAAATGAAAATTTTAAGACGTTTTTTCATGTGTTGGAATGGTTAAGGGCGAATAAGAACAACCCGATGATGATCGCCGCGGTCGCCACTAATTTTTGAAGCAAAATTTTTCTTGAAATTCTCTCAGACAAAGCATGCGGCCACTTATAAGAAAAAATTAAAACAAAAACGAGAGTAAAAACGTATTTTGTCCCCTCCAGCGCGCCTATGAAGGCGAGCAAAAACATAGGTACGAAAAAAAGCGCCAGATTTTGGAAAAAACCGGCCGAAACGCTTATGAACTGATTTATCAAAAAAAGAGGCAATATTTTTTGCCCCGAGCGGAGTGATTTTTCTTTTTTAAGCCAAAAAGAAAATAAATAATTCCTCGTTTCTTTTGAAAAAATAAAGAAAAAAGCTGCCAAAAAACTGCCCCAGAGTTTTAAAAAGAGTCCCGCCAAAAATGGAGCTTCAATATAAACGATTTTTGATAGAAAAAAGGTAAGGGCGAATAAAAACGCTGATGCCGCGGAAAGAACAAGGCTTTCTTTGAAGCCGCTTTTTTTTCTTCTAAAATCGGTATTGATAAAAACGCTTCCGGCAACAAGAAGGAAAAAGGAAATAATCTGCCAAAAGTTAAGACGATAAGACTCCTGAATCGTTATTCTGGAAAAAAGAACGCTTAAGCCGAGCGTAAATAACGGCACGAAACCTCCGATCGCGGGAATGATTCTTGATGTTTCGTATTTTCGCAAAGCCAGATAAAGAAAAAATATCGCAAAAATCCAAGCGATGCCCGATAAAAATCCCAACAAAACAAGGCGGGCACTTAAATTGCCAAGCGAAATAAACGGCCAAATCAGAATGCCTGCCGCGCCTCCTGTTATGCCGGCTAAAAAGGCGTAAATTTTCGGGCCAAAAGCAGGCTTGCTCAAAAGAATCTTGTCCAATATCGAGGATATGGACAGCAAAAAATATGAAAGAATGGCAAAAATTATCCAAAGCATTTATTTGACGGTGAGGCGGTTATTTTTGCAGATTTCTGAATAAAAGCTTGCGCTTTTTCTGGGCTTTCTTTCAAGGGTTTTGTAATCAATTTCTATCAGCCCAA
>CAZXXF010000012.1:0-13643 GCA_964644805.1 uncultured Candidatus Saccharibacteria bacterium
CGCCCCAAAGCGGCGCTAAGGACAAGCAAAAAGGGAGGAAGTTGTGCCCGCCAAGCAAAGAAGCAAAAAAGAAGAAGCGGATTATCGGTCGTTCCACCCCACCTCGGGCGGCAACCTCCAAACATGCCGCCAAAACCGAAAAGGGGCTGTCGGATTTCTCGTAAATCCAGCCAGCCCCTTTTGATTTTAACACCTCAATAAAATTTCTCTGTTAAGATTTAGTAACTAAATCTTGGAATAATTGCAGATGTCCTGAAAGTTTAGCATACAACTCTTCTGCGTATTCTTCCCTGTAAAGATGGACTGCTTTATTGCGATCATCTATCATTTGGAGCCATTGTTCATTGTGCTCTATTAATTTTGCCTGAAAAGCCGTCTTAAAACATTCGCGAGGAGAATAGCATTCCATTCCCTGTTCTTTAGCGTAGAGTTTAATTGTTTTCCAGGCTAAATCAAAACAAATCTCAAAACGCTTGACGGCCGAATCGCGAACTACATCTGTTTTCTTAATCCTCAAAACTTCTTCTAACCGCACTACAGCATTCTTAAAATCTCTGAATATGGGCGATTTATTTAATATGCTCAACATATTTTAACGCCTCGCTTTTAAAATTTTTGGACACATCTTTAAAATCTATAAAATCAAATTTATATAAAGTAGGCAGTTTTTCCAATTCTTCTTCTATTTGAATTTTAACAATCGCAGAAATTGGTTTAGGTCCCAAAACCCCAACATCTATGTCTGCTCGAGGAAAATTATCTCCCTTCACCCGCGAGCCGAAAAAGAAAACTTTGTATTTTGTTGAATCCAAATATCTGTCAATAATATTCAGAATTTCTTTTTTTAATTTTTTTTCCGGATAAAACTCAATTTTCATCTTATTAACCTCGATTAACTTTGATTATGCTATATTATTATAGTATCGTCTTTTAAGATTATGTCAAACTTTCATTCTGACAAATCTGGGCTTTGTTGATAAATCTCAATTTTATCGCTTACCCGATCGCAATATAAACAAGCGGCAACCTCCAAACATGCCGCCTAAAACCGAAACGGGGCCCCGAGCTTTCACAAGCCTCGATGGGCCTCCTCTTTTTTACAATACTAATATTTTTTCTATTTTAAGAAAATAATATTAATTTCCCTTGGCTTTATTTCGATTTTATCTCTTATATCAAAATCAGAAAATACTATAATTTTGCTTCCTACTTTAATGTCTGAAAAATAAGCATCGCGCTTATTTTCTAAAACCATTTTTCCAACTGTTTCTTTGAGTTCCGAAATAGTGATTTTTGTATTACTATCAGTTAAAAGTTTTACTTGTTTTTTTCCGATTAATTCATTGTCTTTGTTAAAATCCGGGTAAATAAACATTATTTCCGCGCCATTAATTTCCTCGACCTCGCCATACAAATCTAATAAAGGAATATATTGCTTTTCTTGATTTGTTTTATTTTCCTCCAATGTTTTTTCTTTAAAGTCCGGAAAAATAAATATAATTCCAAATATAGCGATTAATAAAATAATGATTAAAACAATTAAATTGGTATTCTTCATATTTTCTTTTCGAATTTTAAATTTTATAACCCGCAAGCACAATAAGTATTTCCGCCGGCAGGAATGGAAACACTACATCCTGCGGAGCCCAAAGACTGAATAAAAGTACCGCTGCTGTTATAATATCCTTCTACATCCGCTGGTTGAGAAAATTCGGGATATTGGCACTGTGTTGTACCGCAATCAGTACAATTTTTTTGATCACAAATAATATTATGATGAGGGTCTATGCTAATCATTTTACAACCGCTGTATCCTAAGGCATTACAAAAACTTCTACAACTTTGAGGAATTGAAGGAGAAAAATATTTATAATTGTAGTCAATAACTGAAGCGTCTAAAGCTGATTTGGCATAAAAAACAGCTCCCACTCTTTTGTCTGAGTCCATCTTAATTTCACACTCGTTTTCTTTAACACTCAAATAATCACCCTTCCATTCCCCAAAATAAGAATCAGGCGATGATATTGCCTTAAGTATGATTGTTTCGTTTAGCTCCATTGCATAAGAAGCTAAAGAACAATTTTCAGCACAATCAATCATAGCTGGTGAACTAATAATGCTACCTGTGCCCAACGGTCTATCAGCGTTTTGGATTATTTTTTGAATAGTAAGATTAGCGAATTTTTCTGAAAAAGAAGGCACAAAATAGACAGCACGAAATTCTTTCCAATTTTCTTCGTTTATGGCCTTAATTATAAAAGAATAATTGCCCGCTGATGCCTCTTCTGATGATTGAACAAAAACTTTTGTTAATCCAACTTCGCTCGGTTTCAATAAAAAAGAATTTTCCTCTAATTTACATATCCAATTAGCAGGACAATCAGAAACGTCTAATTTAATAATAGATTGGGCGCATTTTCCAAAATTATGATTTTTTACACTAACGCTATATAAAGCTCCTGTACCCTCCCGACCGGTTTGTATGTCGGGAGTAATTGATATTGATGGCATCATGGTCTGGCAATCAATTTTTTTATCTTGAACTATATTTTTTGAATCATTATAAAAAACGGCATAACTTAAAAACAATAAAAAAATAATCAATATTACAAGAATCAATATTAATAAAACCAATTTTTTATCATTTAAAATCATATTATCTTTACTTTAAAAAATATTATTAAAATCTTACATCTACGGATTTATAACTAGTCATTCTTACCGTACAACTTCCAGTGCCAGTACAATCTCCGCTGAAAATACCGCTACTGGGACTCGCTGTAAGAGTAACCGTAGCATCGTAATTAAAGCGTGCTTGTTGTTCGGAACAGCCAATTCCACAACTAATGCCTGTCGGACTGCTTGTTACGGTGCCTGTGCTGGATGGAGTTTTATAAACAGTAAGCACGGGTTTTTCATGAATAAGGGCTTTAACAGTTGATGTGCCATTATAAACTTTAGTACAAGTTGAGCCTGAACTAACACAACTACCAGAAAAGCCACCCACATACGAAAAACTATTTGGCGTCTGGGTTAGCGTAACGCTTGTCCCTGAAGTAAAACAAGCGTCCTGGCAACAAGTGTCTCCCATCGTTGAACAATTTATATCTATTCCAGTGGGGTTGCTTTTTACTGTACCTGCTCCTGAGCATTCCTTGCAAACAGTAAGCTTAATTTGTCCGGAGGCACATGTGACTCCTCCGCTACAAGAACTGCTGCTCACGCATTGCTCTTCGATCGTAGTATCGCAATTACTAGGAGTGCAGGTTCTGGTTCTTCTTTGGCACATCTCGGTAGTAGAACATCCGCACTGCCCGCAACCAACATTGCTCCACTGAGTCCAGCTTCCGCAGCTGCAGGAACAACTTGAATCATAATAACAATAAAAGCCTGTTGAATGACATTTTTCCGTGCTGCTGCAATCTGAAATAAGATTCCAAGAGCTCCAAGTTCCGCAGCTAATAGAGCCTGTACAATAAGAACCGTTTCCGGGACAATTTTGGTTACACGTTCTTGTTCTTTCCTGAACATTTCCGCTGCAAGCAGTACTTGAACAACCAGATTGTGATTCCGACCAACTTGAACAAACCGTTGAAGAATTGTAATACCTGCACCCATCGCAACAATCGCCCGACCAGCATTGACAAACATTTAAAGTGGCAGAGGCGCTCTCCCCCGCGTCCGCGTAATCTCCGTCAAGGTTTTTGTCTGTGCAGGCAAGATATGTGTATGTGCCAGCGCTTGAAGGGGCGGTAAAACTGCAGGAACAGGATCCGGCTGAAACATTACAGGTGCACTGCTGGGTACCGGAACAAGAATCTCTTCTGATATATACGACATTGGCGTCGCAATTGCTCAATCCGGAGGCAGTGGCGGTAACAGAGCCAGAGATTAAAACGCTTGAAGGATCAAGAGCCAACGAAATATTCCCTGTGCAGCAGGGCGATAGGGCTATAAATGATGATTTGTTTATCTTAAATTCGCTCCATTCGCCACAAGTCATGGTCGGAACAAAAACATCTTCGGTGGTGGAATTGTTTCTTATCCTTCTGCAGCATGTTGAATCAGAGGGGCATTTTGGGCATTCGTCTGCCTGAATGGTAGTGTTCCTGTTTGACCTGTAAAAATCAGCGCCAAGGGCCGGCTTTAAAATGAAAAAGAAAAAACCGGCTGTTAATAACGCAAGAAGTATAATCAAAAAAAAGTTTTTTGCCATTTTTTAAGATTAATAAAAAATAATTATTCTACGATCATCTCTCCTCTCTCTCCTTTTTCACGATGACTGTCTCTCGCGCAATAGAACAAATAGCTTCCCGGCTCCCGAGGAGCAGTAAAGGTAATTTCTAATGTTTCCCCTGCCTCCCCAAAATCGCCTCCAACCCAAGAAAGATTTTCATTTTCAAAAGCGATAGAGTGAGTTCCCTCCATAGAAACAATTTTCAATTTAACGTCCTGGCCCGGCTTAACTGTAAAAGAAGACGGCTCTATCTTGTGATTATAAATTTCAATTATAAAATTTACCGGTTCATTAGAGTCTTTATCTTCTCCGTTGTTTGAATGTTCTGTATTGATGGGATAATTTTGGCTTGATTGCAAATATCGCCACATAAAAAAACAAAATAAAAGAGAAAAAATTAAACCTGTAATAAAAATAATCTTTGCTTTTTTTTCCATAAAAACCATTTATTTCACGACACAAACATAACAAGCGTAAGAAGTGGTTAGGCTAAGTGTTGAATGATAACACTCGCCCGCATATTGTCCTGAATGTACCACTATATTGCTGCTTCCTCCCAATAAAGACGTTTTAACTTTATGGCATTGACTCCATCCTACCGGACACCAATCATTTATATTGCTACTCCAACCACTCCACCAATCATGAGTGCTGGTTATGTAAAGATAGCCACTACTTCCACCTGAAAAGGGGCAGGCTGAAATGTTGTTGGCCTGATCGCCTATTTTGCACATTACTGTCCTTCGGCTACCGGCCGGCCCATAGGATCTGAATGTTGTGGCTGTAGTATTAATTGCTTCCCACAATGATGTTCGGGTACAAGAAGTTCCAAGCCTACACCTATAAGGACCTTCATATGCTGTCGCATACCATCCAACATCTGGATTGCCCCAAACACCTGCTCCCCAGGTTTGCTCGGGACAAGCGGGCAATTCAATTGGCGAGGGATTAGTGCTGCAAGTTACTTGAGCGAGTTGCGCGCTCCCATGCATTAATCTATAAGTATAGCTGGTATTGGGACTAAGGCTGGCACCGTCGGTATGGCTGCAGGCAGAACAAGTGGGCGGAGAAAAAAAGACTAGATATTGGCTTCCTCTGTACAGTTCGACATTCTGCGTTGCGTTAGAAAAAGTAAGGTTAAGCCCGATCATATTATGAGTCGTGGTAGAAGAATTACAAGATAAAGTTCCGCTCGGCAAAGCCGTTGTTGAGCAGGATGCGCTCGCGATTAACGTAGAGCTGGTTAAAGTTCCGTCTCTTAAAGAATAAGTGTAACTGGTGCCGGCAGAAAGCCCTGTATCAGTGTATGATCCGGACCCAGATGATCCTGAAAATGTAGTCAATCTGCTCGTACCCCTAAAAAGCGACACCTGGCCGGAAGCGCTTTCAGAAAAACTATAATTGAGAGTAATTGAATTAGTCGTTGAGGATGAACAAGATAAACTGCCGGGAGGAACCAAAGTGGAACAGCTTCGCGAAGCAAGCTGGGGAGAACTGCTTAAAGTGCCGTCTCTTAAAGAATAAGGGTAACTGGCGCCGGAGTTAAGATTATAATCGGTGAATGTCCCCGAACCAGACTCTCCGGAAAACGTTGTCAAAAGAGTCGTACCTCTGAATAAAGAAACCTGGCCCGAATTGCTGTATGAAAAACTGTAGCTAAGAGTAATTGAACTGGTAGTGCTGGAAGAGCAAGAAAGAGACCCTGAAGGAGCGACAACAGTCAAACTTCTTGAAGCGCTCTCTCCCGCGTCCGCGTAATCTCCGTCAAGGTTTTTGTCTGTGCAGGCAAGATATGTGTATGTGCCAGCGCTTGAAGGGGCGGTAAAACTGCAGGAACAGGATCCGGCTGAAACATTACAGGTGCACTGCTGGGTACCGGAACAAGAATCTCTTCTGATATATACGACATTGGCGTCGCAATTGCTCAATCCGGAGGCAGTGGCGGTAACAGAGCCAGAGATTAAAACGCTTGAAGGATCAAGAGCCAACGAAATATTCCCTGTGCAGCAGGGCGATAGGGCTATAAATGATGATTTGTTTATCTTAAATTCGCTCCATTCGCCACAAGTCATGGTCGGAACAAAAACATCTTCGGTGGTGGAATTGTTTCTTATCCTTCTGCAGCATGTTGAATCAGAGGGGCATTTTGGGCATTCGTCTGCCTGAATGGTAGTGTTCCTGTTTGACCTGTAAAAATCAGCGCCAAGGGCCGGCTTTAAAATGAAAAAGAAAAAGCCGGTTATTAGTGATGCGAGAATCAATGCCAGAAAGATCTTTTTATTCATATTGCATTAATGTCTTTTTCTCCATTGATAGCCGTCAAGAGGATCTGTGAGGTCAAAAATTCCTGCCGGGAAAAAAGCATATTCAAAAATTTGAATATTCAATCTTTTTTCCTCTGCCGAACAGACATCTTCAAAACTCCATCCGTGATGAAACATTTTTATGCCTTCGCTTGTAACCGTAATATATTTTGGCGAATCTGAATCCCGGAAAACCGCCACGCTGTGACTTCCAGATTTTTCACCGTCATTTGACTTATAATTAAATCGTATAACGCCCGCTTCGTATTCATTTTTGATAAGAATATAAGCGCAGAAGACGGCAAAATCATGAGCCGATCCGTTTTTTTGAGCAAGAAATTCATCTGGTTCATATGCTTTGTATCCCTCTCTTTCCCGAACTTTAAAATTCTTGTTTAAAAAAGAAATTAATTTTTGAGGAGTGTTTAATTTCTCAATAACTTCTTCTCTGGTTTCTAGAACCAGATTTTCTATGTTTTGGATGTCTTCACCATCCTGATTTTTGATTTCAGTATCATCTGTTTTAATATTAGATACGGCTATCGGGGAAGAGAAAAAAAGAAAATAACCGCCCAAGGAAAGCATTAATAATATCAGAAGGCATCCGGTGGCGAAAAATAATTCTTTCTCGTTTTTTGTTTTTTCCATAAAAAAATTTTCTCTGCCGGGCGCATTATCTAATTTTTAGCTTTAAATCCTCAATTTCCAGTTTTAATTCTTCAATTTGTTTTTGCTGGGCTTTGATGGATTCTATCAACGGAGCCGTTAGTTTCGCGTAATCAACCGATTTGATGCCGGTTTCTTTATCAATGGCTACTGCCTCGGGAAAGAATTTTTCTACCTCTTGAGCGAGGATTCCGATTGATTGTTCGCCGCTATTTTTCCAGTTAAAATAAATGCCGGAAAGACTGCTTATTTTATCAAGACTATTATTAATGGGCCTTATGTTTGTTTTAAGGCTTTCGTCGGAACGATAATAATATGCGTTGGCATTAACCTGATTCCAATGATAGGTAGCTGTCCCCAGTTGTCCTGTGTTTGCGGTGGCAGGCACTATATTTCCGCCTAAGGTTAATGTATCCCTAATAGTCGTAGTTCCAACACCCACCTGACCCGATGAATTAATCATAATCCTGTCTGCTCCATTTGTAACAAACCTTAAATCATCTACGCCCCCCCGTCGAATTCCCATGTTGGTATCCAAGGACCAAGAATAAGCAGGCGCGGCGGCAGTGCCGTCAATCGTAGAAAGAAGCGGCCAGCTTAATCCGGGAATTGCCTGCCAAGTGCCGATGCCTGACGCATTAACTGTTAAAACATGGCCGGCTGTGGCGCTAGTGCCCAGCTGGAAACCGGTCATGTATGCGGCGCCAGCGTCGCTGATTGTAAAAGTATTGGTCGTGTCTCCCGTATTTCTAACGCTAAAAACCGTCCCCGCGGCTGAGCGCCTAAGAGCAAGGGTGCTGGCCGGCGCTGTTATTCCAATGCCAACATTGCCGCTTGCATCTAATCTCATTCTTTCCACTCCGCCGGTTGAAAATCCCAAAACATTAGCGGCAGGCCTGAAAATGCCCAGATTAGCGTTATTCGCAAAGGCATAGCTGGGCGCGGCGGCTGTTCCGTCGGGAGCTAAAAGCGGAAATCCTACAGAAGATATTGACTGCCAAGAAGCAAGGCCCGAAGCATCGGATACAAGCGCTCTGTTGACTCCCGGAGTTCCGCCGGTAATTTTAATTTGGCCGGCTATCACTAATTTTGCGTCCGGACTGGCCGTTCCAATGCCCACATTGCCATCGGCGGCAATAACAAAAGGAGTTGCGTCGCTTGCCTCATCTTCAACATATAAAGTCGGCTGGACTCCAATGTTCGTAATTTTTGCTCCCTGACTCGTTCCCACGGTGAATAAATAATTTGCATCAACGGAACTTCCGATGCCAAACCTTCCTGATTTAACCTGATTTGCCGATCCGGTATTTATTGGAGCGTCAACATTGCCTGTAGGCGGTATGCTGCCTGGCTCTGTCCAGGCGTAAGCAATAAAAGAAACGGCAAAAATTAATACCGCCGCCGAGAAAAAAAGAGACGCGAATTTAGAGGAAATTTTAAAATTCATATTTAAAGAGATAAATTAATTTATTTATTATAACAAAATAAAAGCGCAAAGAAAATAAGTTTTCCCCACCCCCCCACAAC
This sequence comes from uncultured Candidatus Saccharibacteria bacterium, assembly GCA_964644805.1. Taxonomy (GTDB): domain Bacteria; phylum Patescibacteriota; class Minisyncoccia; order Minisyncoccales; family PEYH01; genus JBBIKX01. The sequence goes on from CAZXXF010000012.1 coordinate 8,734, forward strand.
TAACAGTAATTAGTGTGGGGGTGATTGTTGTCCAGCTTTAAAACTTTTACGATGAATTAAAGAAAATCCATATTTTTTAATCATTCTTTTGTGGAATTTGGTCGGATAGCCCTTATGCTTGGCGAGCCCATATCGACTGTAAACTTTTTCATGTTTTTCCATTAAGGCATCTCTTTTAACTTTGGCGACAATAGAAGCGCACGAGCATAAAAATAATTTTTCATCCGCTTTCACTATCGGAATTTCCAGAAAGCCGGTGCCAATGCCCTGATTGCCGTCAACGATCAAAACTGTTTTATCGGAAGGAAATTTTTTCCCCATTTTCTTTTCTAAATTTCTTACCGCCCGCCTCATTGCCAACCTTGTCGCTTCCAAAATATTAATTCTGTCTATAATTTTTGAACTTGCTAATCCCCTGCCCCATATAATTTGAGGATGTTGTTTTAAAATTCCAAAAATTTCCTCCCTTTTTTTGGGAGAAAGTTTTTTAGAATCTTTAATTTTATTCTGCAAAAATCCAAATTCCAAATCACAAATTTCAAACAAATTCCAATGACTAAAATTCAAAACGCGTTTTAAATATCTGAATTTTGGATTTCGGATTTGTTTGTGGTTTGGAATTTTTAATTTGGAATTTTTAATCATTGCTGCCGCCGCCATCACGGGACCGGCAAGCGCCCCCCTTCCCACTTCGTCTACGCCTATCATAAAAAATTCTTCTCCCTTTTTATTTTTTTTTGATTGTTTGTTTTGCATTCCTTCTATATTATAATACAAAAACAATAATGTTTTATGAAAGCTCCTCTCTCGAGATTTTCACCGGAGGAAGTTTTAAACGAAATCCAGAAAGCTGAAAGAGAAAATCGTCCTGCGGATTTAACTTATAAACTTTTATCCGAGCTTTCTTTTTCTGGAAAAGAAATAAATACTTCTTTGGATTTTGAGGGATCCACCATCCAGGGATCCCTCTATTTTGACAACTGCAGAATAAAAGGCGACCTTTATCTTAAAAACGCGATGATTTATTCCACGGTTTATATTAATGAAACCGTTGTTGACGGAAATTTTGTGATGGAAAAAACCACTATAAGAGAGGTGGCCAATTTAATAGCTTCAAACTTTAAAAAAGAGGTTGAACTTAAAAACATGGAAATCAGGGGATTTCTTGGACTTAACAAAGTTGAAATTGGAGAAAATCTTTGTTTAGACGGGGTTGTTGTCAGAGATCTTACGACAAGGACGGGAACAATAAGGGGCGATTTTTACCTTCAAGAGGCAAAAATTTTTGGATCAATGCGAATAAAAAATTCTTTTTTCCAGGGGCTGGGCAGTTTTAAAAATTCCCTAATCAATAATGACCTGGATTTGAGCGGATCGCAGATTCAGGAAATTTTGGACCTTACCGGAACAATAGTTAGCGGACTAACCGTAACGACTAATTTTCAATGTAAAAACCTGATAGCCCATCTTGCCTAAAAATCAAAATTTCAAAATGCAAAAAAATGGTTTTATTTTTTAAATTATATTTTGAAACTAAGCTCTGAATTATAGATTGATTGACGCTATGTCTTCAAAATTTACCCACTTACACGTTCACAGCCATTATTCTCTTTTAGACGGCCTTGCCAAAATAGACGATCTTTTAGATTGCGTTAAAGATTCAGGAATGGACAGCATCGCATTAACCGATCATGGGGCGTTATACGGAGCCGTTGAATTTTTTAAAAAAGCGAAAGCCAGAAATATTAAGCCGATAATAGGAGCCGAGGTCTATCTTGCTTTTGAGAGAATGGATCAAAAAAGGCCGAATGTTGACAATAGGCGTTATCACTTGGTTTTGCTGGCAAAAAACGAACAAGGATACAAAAATCTGGTAAAACTGATAACTAAAGCCAATTTAGAGGGTTTTTATTACAAGCCAAGGATCGACGAGGATCTTTTATTTAAGCATTCCAAAGGCCTGATAGCGATGACCGCCTGCCTTCAGGGGAAAATTCCGCGCCTCATATTGTCAAAAAAAATTGGGGAAGCGGAAAGATTAGCTCAAAAATACAAAGATATTTTCGGAGAAGACGGATTTTATCTGGAACTGCAGGATCATTTAAAAATTCCGGAGCAAAAAAGAGTCAATGAAGCTCTTGTCGCTATTTCTAAAAAATATAAAATCCCGCTCGTTGCCACAAACGATGTTCATTATCTTAAACCCGAAGACGCCCAAGCGCAGGATATATTAATGCTTATCAACACCGGAGCCGATCCGAACGATCCGGAAAGATTAACCATGAAAGAGGATGACTTTTCGTTGCGCGGGGCGGAGCAAATGTCGGGGAGTTTCAAAGATAGGCCTGAATCTGTTGAAAATACCCAGAAAATTAAAGAACTTTGCAATTTTGAATTTAAAATGAACGGGGCGAAATTGCCAAGCTTTCCCCTGCCGCCCGGAAAAATTCCCGAACAATGCTTAAAAGAGATCTGCCTTGAAGGAGCAAATAAAAAGAGAATCGCCCTGAGGGGTGAAGTGAAAAAAAGACTGGATTACGAGCTGGAAGTAATTAAGAAAACCGGTTTTGAATCATATTTCCTGATAGTTTCCGATTTTGTTAATTGGGCCAAAAACCAAAAAATAGTTGTCGGGCCCGGAAGAGGGAGCGTTGGCGGATCTTTGATAGCGTATCTTGCGGGAATCACAAACATTAATCCCCTGCCGCACAACCTCCTTTTTGAACGTTTTTTGAACCCTGAAAGGATTTCTCTCCCTGACATTGATCTTGATTTTGCCGACACCCGCAGAGACGAAGTCATAGAATATGTTTCCCAAAAATATGGAAAAGAAAAAGTATCGCAAATCATTACTTTCGGAACCATGGCGGCAAGGGCCGTAGTAAGAGACGTGGGCCGGGTTTTGGGATACCAGTACAGCTATTGCGACAAGATCGCAAAACTTATTCCGTTTGGCTTCACATTAGATGAAACTCTTGAAAAAATAGATGAATTCAAACAGCTTTATCTCGCAGACGAGAAAGTGCAAAAATTAGTTGAATTCGCCAAAAAACTTGAAGGGGTGGCAAGACACGCTTCAACTCATGCTTGCGGAGTGGTCATATCCCCGGAGCCGTTGGACAATCTTATTCCCCTGCAACATCCGACGCAAGACGATAAAATAATAGTTACCCAATACGAAATGCATTCCATTGAAGATCTCGGTCTTTTAAAAATGGATTTTCTAGGTCTTAAAAATCTGACCATAATTGAAAACACAATTAAGCTTATAGAAAGAATCAAAGAAAAAAATGTTGATATAGAAAAAATTTCTTTTGACGACAAGAAAACATTTGAACTTTTAAGAAAGGGCGAAACAAGCTGTGTTTTCCAGCTTGAAAGTTCAGGTATGAAGAAATGGCTGCGAGAGCTGGAGCCCTCAAAATTTGAAGATATCGTCGCCATGCTTGCCCTATATCGCCCCGGTCCGATGCAATTTATCCCCGAATACGTTGCCAGAAAGAAGAAGAAGAAGAATATTGTCTATCTTCATCCCAAATTAAAAATAATCCTTGAATCAACATATGGACTTCCTGTTTTTCAAGAACAGATGATGCAGATCGCTCAGACAATAGCCGGTTTTTCTTTAAGCGAAGCAGATATTTTGAGAAAGGCCATCGGCAAAAAGATTGCTTCTCTTTTGGACGCCCAAAAAGAAAAATTTATTGACGGATCTATCGCTCAAAATATAGACAAAAAAATTGCCGAAAAAATATGGCAATGGTTTTTGCCTTTTGCAAGCTACGGTTTTAATAAAAGCCACAGCGTAGGATACGCTACAATCGCATGTCAAACGGCATACCTAAAAGCGCATTTTCCGGTTGAATTTATGGCATCGGTCCTTGCCTCTGAAAAACAGGACATAGAAAGAATGGCTTTTCTTATCGAAGAATGCAAAAGAATGGGCATTGAAGTCTTTGGCCCGGATATTAATGAAAGTTTGGAAAATTTCACGGTGATAGGCCAAAATCAAATCCGCTTTGGGCTTTTGGCGATTAAAAATGTCGGGCAAAACATTGTGGAAGCAATCGTAAGAGAAAGAAAAATGAACGGAAAATATCTTTCAATCGGCGATTATATTCATCGCATAGACTGCAAAGACCTGAATAAAAAATCTATGGAAGCGCTTATAAAAGCCGGCGCCTTTGACAGCGTCGAAAAAAGAAACAAACTATTAAAAAATTTGGAAAGATTGATCGAATACAACAAAGAACTTAAAAAATCAAAATCAAACGGACAGAAGGGCTTGTTTGACGGCATTAATCGCAATAACCGTCATTTAAAAATGGACGAATGTTCCGGGGGCGAGGTTAAGGAAAAAGAAAAGCTTCTCTGGGAAAAAGAACTGCTGGGACTTTATGTTTCCGGACATCCTCTGAGGGCAATTGAGAAAATTATAAATCAAAAAGCGACGCCCATCATCAGGCTGTATCAAAAAGAATCGCAACAGAATCGTTTTTCAATCCCCCTCATAAGAAAAATAGTCCCCGGGGCGAAGATAAGAGTGGCTGGAATAATAAATAAAATAAAGAAAATTATAACGCGGAACGGAAAGCCAATGCTTTTCGTGGAAATTGAAGATCTTTCAGAAAAAATAGAAACGGTTATTTTCCCAAGCGTCATTGAAAAAAATCCGACTGCGTTTCAGGAAAACAAAATGGTCTTTATCTCCGGTCGGGTCAATTTTGAAAACGAAATCCCAAAAATTATCGCCGAAGAAATAGAAGAAATAGTTGAAAAAGAGGAATAAAGAAGCCTCCCCGTATTTGCCAGCATCGATGAAAATCAATATAATAAAATCTACGATTTAAAATGCATAATAAAATCTACGATTTAAAATGCATAATAAAATCTACGATTTAAAATGCATA
>CAZXXF010000012.1:13743-14554 GCA_964644805.1 uncultured Candidatus Saccharibacteria bacterium
ACAAAATCTACGATTTAAAATGTATAACAAAATCTACGATTTAAAATGCGTAAAATTATGGATTTAGAAAAAATAAGGCACTCCCTTTCGCACATAATGGCTTGCGCGATTCAGGAAATTTATCCAAAAACAAAATTTGGCATTGGGCCCGCAATAGAAAACGGATTTTATTATGATTTTGATTTAATCTCTCCTCTTGCGGAAAAAGATCTGACCGCCATTGAAAAAAAGATGAAGGATTTAATCAAAAGCGATATTAAATTTAAAAAGAGATCAATCTCCAAAATTGAAGCAAAAAAGATCTTTAAAAATCAACCGTATAAAATTGAACTGATCAAAGAGCTTAAAGAAAAAATGGTTATGGTATATGAATCCGGAAATTTTATTGATTTGTGCGGAGGCCCGCACGTTAAAGCCGCCAAAGAGCTTCCGGCAGAAGGATTCAAGCTGACAAAAATCGCGGGCGCTTATTGGAGGGGCAGCGAAAAGAATAAAATGATGACAAGAATTTATGGGGTTGCTTTTGAAAATAAAAAAGAACTGGATAATCACTTTGAACTGATTAAAGAAGCGGAAAAAAGAGACCATAGGATAATTGGAAAAAAGCTTAATTTGTTCACATTCTCCGAATTGGTAGGCAAAGGATTACCCCTTTTCACGCCCAAGGGATCAATAATCAGAAGGGAATTGGAAAAATTCATCGTTGAAGAAGAAATTAAGAGAGGGTACATGCACATTTATACCCCGGATCTGGCCCGCGTGGCTTTATATGAGGTTTCCGGGCATTATCCTTACTACAAAGATTCAATGT
>CAZXXF010000013.1:0-13645 GCA_964644805.1 uncultured Candidatus Saccharibacteria bacterium
GATCGCGGCTTGATTAAGTCCCTCAAATTTCCCACCTTTTGGTTTGAGCCAACACCGCAAGGACTCTTCATGCTCAATATCGCGTTCGGTCAATCAAAATATTTTGTAGACAATTTGCGAGAGAATGTGAAAAGAGGATTGAGGCAAAAAATAAGAAATGGCGTGTGGCCCGGCTGGGCTCCGGTGGGCTATACCAATAATCCTAAAACTCGTGGAATAGACATTGACCCCGACAAAGCCCCAAGGGTACAAAAAATGTTTGAGTTATACGCCACCGGAAACTATACACTTCATTCTCTCGCAAATTGGTGCAAGGAAACTGGTTTGCGTGGCAATCTCAATAAGCCACTAGTTATCGCCAACACACAAAAGAATCTACAAAATACTTTTTACTTGGGCTTGATGAAATGGAAAGGCGAAATTTTTGAGGGACAGCACGAGCCGTTAATCTCAAAGAAACTTTTTGATAAATGCCAAGATGTTATGGCGAAGCGTGGAAAAGTGCAGGGAATCCGCAAACACCATTTTGCTTTTCTTGGCCTCATAAAATGTTCCTCTTGCGGTTGCTCAATTACTGGAGAGCGACAGAAAGGCCATAACTATTATCGTTGCACCAAGAAAAAAGGACCGTGCCAAGAAAAGCATTATCTCCGCGAAGAAGCGTTAACAGAACAAATCAAATCTTTTCTTCAAAAAGTTTCTTTGTCGAGCCAAGACATGACGAAAGTTTTGGCGGCGTTGGACGCAGAAGAAACACAAGCGAGAGAACAAGCGCAGGGTGAAGTATTGAATCTCAAAGCGAAGTTATCCGAAATTGAAAACAAACTCGCGAAGCTTCTTGATGTCTATTTAGCAGACGCTTTGTCCACAGAAGAATACGCCGCCAAAAAACAGAGTTTGATTTCTGAAAAAGTATCACTTTCTGAGAAAATCACCGACTTTGAGCAAAAAGGATTGTCTTGGCTCGAACCGGCTCGTGAGTTCGTTTTATCCTTAAATCAAGCCGAAAAACTGATTAAATCAGACAATCTTTCCGAATTGCCAACATTTCTTAAAAACATCGGCTCGAACCATATTTTGAGGAATCGGGAATTTCTTTTTGCCCCGAAAACTCCTTACGATTTGGTCGCCGAGCGGCGCGTTCCGCGCCGCGAGGCATTGACTTTTCCTACGTGGTGCCCGGGGTGAGAATTGAACTCACATGGACCGAAGTCCATACGATTTTGAGTCGTAAGCGTCTGCCAGTTCCGCCACCCGGGCTTGGTTTATTGCAATATTATCATTTTTTTATTTCTTTTCAAGGGTGGAACAATTCGGGTTTGAACATTTTTTTTGCTCCCTTTTTGTCTTAACCAAGGCCCATTTGCACTTTTCGCAGGATTCTTTTATCGGCGTATCCCAGGTCGCAAAATCGCATTCTGGATATTTAGAGCAACCGTAAAATATTTTTCTCTTTTTTGTTCTTTTTTCGACAATTTCTCCGATATTGCATTTTGGACACTTTATATCAATCCTTTTTGATTCAAGCGGAGCGGTATATCTGCATTTTGGAAAATTGCCGCACGCGTAAAATTTGCCAAACCTGCCTATTCTGATAATCAATTGTCCGTTGCAAGCGGGGCAGTTTCTGTCGGTTTTTTCTTGAGCGATCTCTTTTTTAGAAACTTCCCCCTCTTTTTTATCGAGATTTTCCTTAAAGGGCGCGTAAAAGTTAGATATCACTTCCTGCCACTTTATTTTTCCTTGGGCAATTTCATCCAATTCTTTCTCTAATTCAGCCGTGAAGTTTAAGTCAACGATTTTTGGGAAATGCTCGACCAAAAGATCGTTTACCAGAAATCCGATTTCGGTCGGGACAAGGTTGCCTCTTTCTATCTTTTGGACGTAATTTCTTTCCTGAATTGTTGAAATAACAGGCGCGTATGTCGATGGCCTGCCGATTCCTTTTTCCTCAAGCGCTTTAATAAGAGTTGCTTCAGTATATCTTGGAGGGGGTTGAGTAAAATGCTGCTGGGGAGTTAATTTCTTGAGAGATAAAATCTCGTTTTTTTCAAGATTGCCCAGCTGTTTTTCTTTAAAGACCATGGGGCAAATCTTTAAAAATCCGTCAAATATTAAAGATTGTCCTGTCGCCCGGAAGGTGTAATCTTTTGCCCCGATTTCCGCTTTCTGAAAATGGAAAATCGCGCTCTGCATTTGAGAGGCGAGGAATCTTTTCCAAATAAGAGCATATAAAACTGCCATGTCTTTTTCCATATCTGTTATTTTTTCGGGAGATTGATCGGGATAGGTTGGCCTTATCGCTTCATGCGCTTCTTGGGCAGTTCTTGATTTTGTTTTAAACCTTCTGGTTTTGCAATAATTTTCTCCGATTTTTTCTGAAATAAAATTTCTGGCGGCGATCAAAGAAGCATTAGATAGGTTGAGAGAGTCTGTCCGATGATAGGTAATAAGCCCCTGCTCGTATAATCTTTGAGCAAGCGACATCGTTTTTTTGGCTGAAAAATGAAAATTTTTCCATCCCTCCTGCTGAAGAGCGCTTGTTGTAAGGGGGGGCAGGGGATTTTTCTTGATTTCTTTTTTGATGATGTCTTTTATTTTATATTCGGCTCCGTTCAATTCATTAATAATGCTCTGCGCTTCTTCTTGATTTTTTATTCCCAGCTTTGGAATATTTTTTCCATTTTTTTTAACCAAAAATGCCGGAAAATCCATTGCATTTCCTGAGTTCTGAATTTTTTTTAGAATCGCCTCAACGCTCCAATATTCTTGAGAAAGGAAACCGCTTATTTCTCTTTCTCTTTCTACAATCAATCTTGTTGCCACGGATTGCACTCTTCCCGCGGAAAGCTTTTTAGCCACTTTTTTCCATAAAAACGGAGAAAGCTTATACCCGACAATTCTATCCAATATTCTTCTCCCGAATTGAGCGAACACCAGATCCATGTCAATCGTTTTCGGATTTTTTAAAGCTTTTTCAATCGCATCTTTGGTTATTTCATGAAAAACTATTCTTTCGTAATTTTCCCCGAGATTAAGAGCCTCTTTTAAATGAAAAGCGATGCTTTCTCCCTCCCGATCTTCATCAGTCGCCAAAATTATGTTTTTTGATTTCTTGGCCGCACTTCTTAAAAGAGTAACTATTTTTGCCGTTTTTTTTGAAATTACAAATTGGGGCTGGAAACTGTTTTCCAAATCTATGCCGATTTTCGTTTTTGGAAGATCCCTGATGTGTCCGTAAGAAGAAATGGCGGAAAAGCGCTCTCCTAAAAAATTTTGAATTGTCCGGGCTTTGGCGGGGGATTCAACTATGATTAACGACTTTTCTTTTGAAGAATTTTTCATTTGTTTAGAGAGAAAAAATTTCCTCCTAAATTTTTAATTTTTCCTTCAAATTCAAGCTCTGTCAAGGAGGAAATGATTTTTGGAGCGCTTATTTTGCTGGCTTGGATTATTTTATCGATATGCAGGGCGCCTTTTTTTAAGAGATTAATGATTGCTTCTTCTTCTTTTGTTTTTCCGGCGATGTTTTTTTTGCTTGTCAAAATTATGCCAAAATTGTTCAAGATTATTTCCGGAGAATAAGCAATTTTAGCGCCCCTTTCAATCAGGCCATGGCACCCCAGAGAGTTCTTATTATAGATTGAACCGGGTACGGAAAAAACAGGTTTTTTCTGGGAAAACCCGAAATTGGCCGTAATAAGTGCCCCTGATTTTTCTTTTGCCTCGACAACCAGAATTGCCTGCGAAAGTCCGGAGATAATCCTGTTTCTTTCCTGAAAGTGGTATTTTTCCGGCTTGGTTCCAGGGGGATATTCTGAAATTATGGCCCCGCCAGATTCAAGGATTCTTTCCATCAGCCTTATATTTTCTTTGGGATAAAAATTTTTTTTGTCTATTCCTGAACCCAAAACGGCGATCGTTTTCGTTTTATTTTCCAGAGCCGTTCTATGAGCGATACTGTCTATTCCTTTCGCAAGACCGCTTATGATTGTAAAGCCCGCCTCGCTTAATCTGTTGACGAATTCAATGGTTGTTTGTTTCCCGTAATCGGAGCATCTTCTTGTTCCGACAACGGCGATTGCCAAATTTTTATTAAAATTTAAATCGCCCCGATAATATATTATCCGGGGGTGATTGGGAATAAGCTTGAGCGGTTCGGGATAGTTTTTTTCTCCACAACTTGAAAATTGGATGTTTTCCTCCATTTTATTCTTTTTTGTTGCACTCTGTCATCGCTTCTTGAATGTTTTTTCTAAGAGCTATTTCTAAAATATAAATTAGCTTTTCTTTTAAAAGGTCTAACGCGTTTAAATCTTTTCTGCCAAAATTTTTTAAGACAAACTCTTTTTTATCTTTTGAGCCCGTCTTTCCTGCCCCAATTCTAAATCGCAAAAAATCTTTTGTTTTCAGGCTTGAAATTACGGATTCAATTCCTTTGTGCCCGGCAGATCCGTGGTTTTTTGTCATTTTTATTTTGCCAAGCGGTAAACTGGTTTCATCCTGTATCACCCAAAGATTTTGCGTTTCCAGCCCCTTTTTTGACAAAACCTTTTTTATTGATTTTCCGGAATTATTCATAAAAGTCAGCGGTTTTACAAGCAAAATCTCTTTTTCAAAAATTTTACCCCAAGATATCTCCGAGAAAAAAGATTCATTTTTTTTCCACGGCGAAAAATCGCCTATTTTTTTAATATGATCCAAAAAAATAAAACCGATATTGTGTCTTGTGCCGGCAAATTTTTTGCCCGGATTCCCAAGTCCGGCGATGATGATCATTTTTACATTATAACATCGCTTGCAAGATTCCAAAAACTTAATTATGATATTAAGAGTTCAGGCGGTTAATCTATGAAAAAAATTATCTTATTTTTTTGGGAAATAATAAAAATAGCGCTTATTGCCCTTGTCATTGTTGTTCCCATAAGAACTTTTATTTTCCAGCCGTTTTTTGTCCGCGGGGCAAGTATGGAGCCGAATTTTCATAATTTCGATTATCTTATCGTAGATGAAATAAGTTATCGCTTTTCAGAACCAAAAAGGGGGGACGTAGTTGTTTTTCAAAGCCCCATTAATAGTCGGCAAAGATTTATTAAAAGAATAATCGGACTCCCGCTTGAGACAATTAAAATTGATCGGGGGAAAATTTATTTTGAACGGAACAACGAATTCTATGAGCTTGATGAATCTCAATATTTATCTTTTTTAAGCCCCCGAGATTTTCAGATTGATTTGGAAATCACTCTCAAAGAAAATGAGTATTTTGTTTTGGGAGATAATCGCGGGCATTCGCTTGATTCCCGTTCGTTTGGGGCGATTCTGCGGGAAAACATAATCGGGAAAGTGGCTTTCCGGCTTTGGCCGATAGCTACTTTCGCCAAACCCCCTCAAAATTAATATTAAAAAGCCCAGCATGAAGCAAAATAAGTTTAAATTTCAAACTCCCTCCGGGTTGAGAGATATTCTTCCCAAAGAACAGGCTTTTTTTGAAAAAGTTTTTTCTTATTCGGATCAATGCGCAAAGTTCTATAATTTCGAGAGAATTGATACACCGATTTTAGAAGACTGTCAGCTTTTTATAAAAGGCACGGGCGAGAATACGGAAATAGTGGAAAAACAAATGTATTTATTAAAAACGAGAGGCGGAGAATATTTGGCCCTCCGTCCGGAATTTACCCCCGGTCTTGCCAGATCTTATTTTGAGCATGGGATGGTCAGCTGGCCTCATCCGGTTAAACTTTATGCGCGCGGTCCGATCTTTCGATACGAAAAACCGCAAGCGGGGCGATATAGGCAATTTCACCAGATTAATTTTGAAATTTTCGGCTCCAAAGACGCGATTGCAGATGTGGAAATAATCTGGGTTTTTTATAATTTGCTCAAAAGCTTTGGGATAAAAGATCTGATGGTCGCCATTAACAGCATAGGCGATTCTCAATGCCGCCCCTATTTTAAAAAATCTCTTATAAGGTATTTAAAGTCTAATGAAAAAAATCTTTGCCCCGACTGCAAAAGAAGAGCGAAGGTCAACCCATTGAGAGTTTTGGACTGCAAGGAAATAAAATGCCAAACAACAATCAATCAGGCGCCTCAAATTCTTGATTATCTTTGCAAAGAATGCGCCGATCATTTTAAAGAAGTTTTAGAAAATTTGGACGCCCTGGAAATCCCTTACAGTCTTAATTCTCATCTTGTCAGGGGTCTTGACTATTACACCAAAACCGTTTTTGAAATGGTCGTTTCCCAAAAAGATGATCAGCCAAGGCAAAGCGCCCTTGTCGGGGGGGGAAGATACGATGACTTATTGAAACTTATCGGCAAGAGAAGCGTGCGCGCAGCGGGAGCGGCCGCGGGGGTAGAGAGAATAATTGACGCCATGCAAAACGCGGGTGTCCAGCCAGAATCATTTTGCGCCCCTAAGATTTTTATTGCACAATTGGGCAATCGCGCCAAGATTGAGGCGTTAAAATTATCGGAATCTTTTAAAAGATTGAACATTCAGGCGATTTCTTCTTTGGCAAAAGATTCTTTAACCGCCCAGCTTAAAACAGCCAATAAGATGAAAATGAGCCACGCTCTCATTATCGGAGATGAAGAGGTTTTAAAAAATCAGGTTATCCTGCGCGATATGGCAAGCGGCAATCAGGAGATTGTTCCCAAGGATTCAATAGTCCAAAAGGTTAGGTCTGTTCTTGGCAAATCACACCCAAAGATCTGAAATAAAAATCTTGTTGTTTATTTTTTGGCAGCGTTTAAGCGAGGAGGGCTTGTAATTAATCTGCGTTTTTGTTAATAATATTAATTGAACGATCGATCAAAAAAATAAAACAGATATGGGTCAAGCATTTAAAATAGAGAGAAAAAATGAAGAAAGCAGCAAACAGCTCGTTGGCCGCTTTATGAAGAGATTTAGGAAGAGCGGAATCTTAAGGCGGGCAAAAAAATCCATCTATCGCGGCCGTCCTTTAAGCCGCAAGTTAAAGATTAAAGCCGCACTAAGAAGAAGAGAGCTTGTTGAGCATTATAAGAAAATGGACAAGATGGGCAAGATTTGAACTTATCGCGAATAAAAAATATTAAATCAGCCCTAAAAACTCCCGCAAAAATGCGGGGGTTTTTAAGGCTTTTTTAATTTCCGGGGGAGTGGGGATTTTTTAGTTTGCTTTGTTTTTTTTGTTTTGATAGGATAAAATAATATCTTTCAGCCCGATTCGATGATTGAGATAAAAAACTTGGCCCGGATTCAGATTAAAAAAATTTTTTTTGAAAAAATAAGCAAAACTGTTTTTTCGGGCGAGAAAAAAAAAGGAGCTTTATCGCTTGTTTTTTTACCGCCATCGGAAATTAAAAGAATAAACCGGTTTTTTAAAAAAAAGAATGAACCGACAGATGTTCTTTCTTTTCCACTGAGGGGCGCTTTTTCAGAAGAGAAGCCGCCGCTTATCGGAGAAATACTTATATGCCCTCAGCTTATTCGTAAATCGTCCATGAGCCCGATGAACTACCAAAAAGAATTGGCTCTCGCCATTATCCACGGCATTTTACATCTTTTAGGATACGATCATAAAAATCAAGATCAACATTTAATAATGAGAAAAAAGGAAAATTTTTATCTTCAAAAATTTTTTAATTTATAATTCCACATAATATATGGCAAGAGATTTTTTTATCAGCGCTATTGATGTCGGTTCGGATAAAATAAGGGGAATGTTAGTGCGCAAAAAAGAAGAAGGAGAAATTTTAGAGGTAATCAGTTCGCATGTCTTGTCTTCGGGAGGCCTTAGAAGGGGGGTGATTGTCAATCCCGACATGGTGGGCGAGAAAATAGCCGAGTTAAAAAAAATGCTTGAATACGATTGTCAAAGAAAAATAACAGAAGCTTATTTGAACATAGGAGGGTATCATCTTTTTTCCAGGATGACCGGAGGGGCGGTTGCCATTTCCCGGGCAGATCAAAAAGTCTCCCAAGAAGATATCGACAGGTTAATTGAAGAGGCAAAAGCTGTTTCCCTGTCATCTAACAAAGAAGTTCTCGATATCTATCCCAAAGAATATATTATTGACGGCGAAGGCGGAATAAGAAATCCGCTCGGGCTTAAGGGCATAAAGCTTGAGGTTGAAGCGCTGGCGATCTGCGCTTTTTCTCCCTATGTTCAAAATTTAACCGACTCGGCGCTGATAGCCGACTTAGACGTTCCCGAAATTACGCCCTCTGTTTTGGCTTCAGCAGAGGCGGTTTTAACGCCCCAGCAAAAAGAATTGGGCGTGGCAATCGTAGATATAGGGGCCGGAAGCACCGGCGTTGCCGTTTTTGAAGAAGAAGCTCTTTTGCATCTGGCTGTTCTGCCGACGGGCTCTTCTCATATTTCAAATGACATTGCTATCGCTCTTAAGACGGAAATTGATATTGCGGAAAAAATAAAAATTAGATTCGGGGAGCATATTTTTAAAACATCAAAAAGAAAGGAAAAAATAGAAACAAGCCCGGGAGAATATTTTTCTTTTCCGGTTTCTAAAATGGCGCAGGCGGGGCGGGCAAGGATCGCTGAAATTCTGGATTTGGTCCAAAAAGAATTAAAGAAAATTTCAAAAGCAAACACCCTTCCCGCAGGGATTGTTTTGACCGGCGGAGGATCTCAACTGCCGGGCATCGTTGATTTCGCCAAAAAAGAATTGAATCTTCCTTCCCGGATGGGGATCCCCAAAGGCTTTGCGGGAATCAGGGCCGATCCCTCTTTTTCTACCGTTTGCGGTCTTGTTTTGAAAGGACTGCGCTTTCAACCGCCCGATCCTTCTTCCGGATTTGCGGCAAAGATCAAAAAAATATTAAAGGTTTTTGTTCCATGAAGAAAAACAAAAAAACCAGGAATTCTTCCCGTCAAAAGAAGAAAAAAATTTCTTGCCAAGAAAAATTTTCCAAGGGCAAAATAAAAATCATAGGCATAGGCGGATCCGGAGGGAATTCTCTTTCGCGCTTTTATCCATACAGGATGCCGGGGATAGAGCTTGTGGCGGTTAATGCTGATTTGCAGGATTTAAAAAAAACAAAAGCGGATTTTAAAATTCAAATAGGCAGAAAATTAACCAACGGCCTTGGGGCGGGCATGAATCCAAAGATCGGAGAAAGAGCGGCGCTGGAATCAAAAGAGGAAATAAAAAGCCGTCTTTTGGGCGGAGACATTGTTTTTATCGTTTGCGGTCTTGGCGGCGGAACCGGCTCGGGCGCGGCTCCAATAATAACCGAAACGGCAAAAGAAATCGGGGCGCTAACCATTGCCGTTGCAACTCTTCCCTTTGAGTTCGAAGGTTTTTTTAGGAGGAGGATAGCGGCAAAAGCGCTTGAAAAAGTAAAAGAAAAGGCAGATACCGTTTTTACGGTTTCCAACGAAAAGATTTTATCCCAATGTGACGATAAAATAAAACTTTCTTCGGCTTTTTTGACTGCTGATGAAATATTGAGGCAGGCGGTTTTAGGCATTGCCGAATTGATGATCGTCCCGGGAATAGTAAGCGTTGATTTCGCAGATATAAAATCCATTATGAGAGATTCAGGATTGGCGGCATTTGGAATCGGCATCGGGGAAGGGGAACAAAAAGTGAAAAAGGCGGCTCTTTTTGCCATTAAATCGTCGCTGGTTGATTTTTCCTCCAAAAAGCCAAGCGGCATACTTTTTAACATCAGCGGCGGGAAAAACTTGACCCTTGCCAATGTTCAGGAAGCGGCTGAAATCATAACCAAAAATTCCTCCCCCGGGGCTAAAATTATATTCGGCGCGATTCAAGATGATAAAATCTTTAAACCCGACGAAATCAAAATAACCTTTATCGCCACCGGCATAGAGTCTAAAGAGATATTTTAGAAAATAGTTATCCACAGGCGCTTGTTTTTGTTTTTCTTAAAAAACAAATTATAATAGTTTCATCCAACCAGAAATATTATGGAAAATCGTGTTTTAAAAGTGAAGAAAAGAGACGGAGAAATCGTTGATTTCAGCCAAGAAAGAATTATTGAGGCGATTTTTAAGGCGATTACCGCCACGGGTCAAAGAGACGGAAAAGTTGCAAAAAGACTCTCCCAAGAGGTGGTCAAGATCTTGAATCGAAGATTTAAAAAAGAAGAAATTCCAAGCGTTGAACAAATTCAGGACATAGTTGAGGAAGTGCTTATTTTAGAGGGATTGGTTGAAACCGCAAAGGCGTATATTTTATATCGTGAACAAAGGAGAAGAATCAGGGAGGCAGTGACTGCCACAGAAGAAGCCGTTGAAAGAGTGGATCAATATCTGGAAAAGATAGATTGGGAGGTCAAAGAAAACGCCAATATGGCTTTTTCTCTTCAGGGGTTCAATCATTACGGCGTTTCCTATATCATAAAAAAATACTGGCTTGATAAAATTTATCCCAAAGAAATAAGAGAGGCCTATCGTTCGGGCGATTTTCATCTTCACAATCTGGACACCCTGGCCTGTTATTGCATGGGTTGGGATCTGTACGATCTTTTGCTCAAAGGGTTTGGAGGAGTGCCCGGGAAGGTTGAATCAAGACCGCCCAACCATTTAAGGACGGCGCTGGGCCAAATAGTTAATTTTTTATATACGCTTCAGGGAGAATGCGCCGGCGCAGTTTCTTTTTCCAATTTTGACACTCTTCTTGCCCCCTTTATCCGCTATGACAATCTTAATTATCAACAAACCAAACAGGCGCTTCAGGAATTTTTATACAATATGGCGATTCCGACAAGAGTCGGATTTCAGACGCCATTTTCCAATATAACCATAGATATAAAACCATCCCCGATTTTTGCCAAACAGCCGGTTGTTATCGGCGCCAATCCCAAAAAAGAAACTTACGGCGAATTTCAGGAAGAAATGAACATTTTCAACCGCGCTTTTTACGAAGCGATGATTGAAGGCGATAAAAACGGAAGGGTTTTTACTTTTCCCATTCCAACCATAAACATCACCAAAGACTTTGACTGGGATGATCCTGTTTTGAATCCAATATGGGAAGCGACCGCCAAATACGGAGTTAATTATTTCGCCAACTATATAAAATCCGATATGAGTCCTCAGGACATCAGGAGTATGTGCTGTCGGCTTCGCTTGGAGCTTAACGAATTATACAATCGCGGAGGTGGCGGCCTTTTTGGTTCCGGATCTCTTACCGGGAGCATCGGCGTTGTCACGATCAATATGGCGCGCATAGGTTACGCTTCAAAAACCAAAAAAGACTTTTTTGGACAATTGGGCAAATTGATGGATTTAGCCAGGGAAAGCTTGGAAATAAAAAGAAAGGCGATCGAAAATTTTATTGAGAAAGGACTGTATCCTTATTCAAGGCATTATTTAAGTTCTGTTAAAAAATCTCGGGGGGCTTATTTCGCAAATCATTTCGCGACCATAGGCCTTATAGGGATGAACGAGGCGCTGTTAAATTTTTTAGGCGAAAATATCGCTTCTAAAAGAGGCAGGAAATTTGCGCTTGAAGTTTTAGACTTTATGCGAGATCGGCTCGTCCAATACCAGAAAGAAACGGGAAATATTTATAATCTTGAAGCCACTCCGGCCGAATCTACGGCTTATCGTCTCGCCCAAAAAGATATGGAAAAATATCCCGGCATCAAAACAGCGGGAACGAAAAAGGTGCCCTACTACACTAACAGCACCCAACTTCCCCCCAATTATACCGAAGACATGTTCGAGGCGATTAAGCTGCAAGACGATTTGCAATGCAGATATTCGGGCGGCACGGTTATGCATCTTTTTATAGGCGAAAAAATTGCAGACATAGAGGCGGTAAAGTCGGTGGTTAAAAAAGCTTTCAGCAATTTCAAACTTCCATACATAACCATTACTCCAACATTTTCCGTTTGTCCGAACCACGGCTATTTGAGCGGCGAATATTTTTTCTGCCCGAAATGCACGATCAAACAGCCATGCGAGGTTTATTCCAGAATTGTCGGTTATTTGCGCCCGGTTGCCCAATGGAACATGGGAAAACAGCAGGAGTTTAAGGAAAGAAAGCAATTTAAGATAAAAAAATGATAATAGGCGGGCTTCAAAAAATAAGCCTTATCGATTATCCGGGGAAAATCTCCGCGGTTTTATTTGTTAGCGGGTGCAATTTTCATTGCGGCTTTTGTTATAATCCCGAATTGGTCGCTCCGGAATTGATAAAAAAACAGCCGACCATTCCGCTTGATTCGGTTTATCAATTTTTAAAGGCGAGAAAAAAACTCATTGACGCGGTAGTTTTTTGCGGGGGCGAGCCGACCATCTATAAAGATCTGCCCGACATCGCCAAAAAAATAAAAAAAATGGGATTTCTGACAAAGCTTGACACCAACGGCTCCAATCCGGACATTTTAGAAGAGGTTTTGGAGGAAAAAATAATTGATTATGTCGCGATGGACATAAAAACGTCAAAAGAAAAATATTCTCTTCTTGCGGAGAGCGGCGATTATTTGCACAGAATTGAAGACAGCATAGATATTATTAAGGAGAAATCTCCTGATTACGAATTTAGGACTACGGTTGTGCCCGGCATTGTCAGAGATGAAGATATATTCAAAATCGCGAAATGGATCGCTCCGGCGAAAAAATATTTTATACAACAGTTTAAAACGATAAAAAATCTTGATTCTGCTTTTCAGGAAATAGAACCCTACTCACTGGGGCATCTGATAGAAATCCAAAGGATGATCGCGCCTCATTTTGAAGCTTGCCAAATAAGGGAATAAATTCCCGCGGCATGGAATATCCGGATATTTTTTTAGGCTTTTTAATCTTTTTGATCCTTGGCCTTTTTGCCGGATTAATTACTGATCTGCCGATTTTATCCGCGGCTGTTTTTTTATGCTCTCTTTTTCTCTTCATTTTTAAGAAAAGTGCGATTTTATTTTTATTTTTGGCCGTTTTTCTAACCGGGGCGGCAAGATCAAACCAAGCGGCTGATTTTCCGCCCCCAAACGCAAAAAATGAAGAAATTATTCTAACCGGAGATATTGATCAGGAGCCTGAAGAAAAAGCGCTCCATCAAATCATCGTTGTAAGGGTTGAAAAAATTTTTGACAGAGGATGGCGCGGTAAAATGCTGGTTTATGCGGATAAAGCGCAAAAATTTATTCCAAAAGAAAAAATTTCTTTAAGGGGCAAATTGATCTCTCCCCAAAATTTCGGGGATTTTGACTATAAGGACTACCTTGCGAAAATGGGAATATCGTCGATTATTTATTATCCAAAGATAACAAAAGAAAGAGAGGCGCCTATTTTCTGGCGTTTTGTTTTCGAAGCGAAACAAAAATTGCGTCTTGTTATTGATGAAACGCTCATTTTTCCAAAAAATATCTTATTGAGGGCGATTGTTCTGGGCGATAAAAAGGAAATGCCCGATTATCTCCAAGAGAGTTTTAACAAAAGCGGAATCCGGCACATAACGGCAATCTCCGGAATGCATATTGCAATTTTGATGAATGTTTTAATGGCAATTTTCATCGGACTGGGAATAAAAAGAAAAATTTCCGGGTTGGCAGTTATGCTCTTTGTTCTTTTTTATCTTTTTTTGATCGGCTTTCCCGCTTCAGCAATTCGCGCTTCAATTATGGGAGCGGGGATTATTTTGGCCCAGATTTTTTCAAGAATGCCCG
>CAZXXF010000014.1:0-12801 GCA_964644805.1 uncultured Candidatus Saccharibacteria bacterium
TCCTCCTCCTCCACCACCGCCGCCACCGCCAGTCCAGCAAGGTTGTTCAGTTGGCTACTGGAAGAATCACCCGCATGAGTGGCCTGCTGGTTACAGCGCGAGTCAGGCACTTGGCAGCGTCTTTGACATCAGCGGCTATCCATCGCTTGCGGATGCTACGTTGCTTGCGGCGCTGAACTTTGGCGGAGGTCCGGGAGTTGAGGGCGGAGCCAAGATCCTTCTCAGGCAAGCGGTTGCCGGCGTCCTCAACGAGGCAAGATACGGATCCTCGTACCCGATTTCCGGAGTCACAGCCAAAGTCAATGCGGCTTTGGCAAGCGCAGATCGGAATACGATGCTTGATCTTGCCGGTCAGCTTGACACAGCCAACAATTCGGGCTGTGAGTAGAACTTTCACCCTCTGATCTCAAAACATCGGGCTCGGCGCGCACGCGCCGGGCCCGATGTTCTTTTTATTTTTAAATTTCTTTTCAGCCGAATCAAAATATCTTAAAATATGAAAAGCGGTTTCAACGGCCGATTTTTAAATGGGTAAAATTCATCCCCCTTGCTTTTTAAAGGATATTATTGTAATATATCAGGGTCAGAATTTTTAAAATTTTATGTATGAAGAAAGAATAAAAGAAGAGCTGGCGAAAAACTTAGATATTTCAATTATCAATCTGATGGAGCTTTTGATAATGCACGCCCACAAATTAAGAGCTTCAGACATTCATATCAATCCGACTCCGGAAAATTTGGAAATAAAATACAGAATTGACGGAGTAATGCAGGATGTTTTTTTATTTCCTCTCACTATTTGTCCGGAAATTGTTTCCAGAATAAAAATTCTCGCGGATCTGAGAACAGATGAGCATCAGGCCGCCCAAGACGGCCGTTTTAGATTTAGAATTGAAGACGGAGGAGTAATAGATATCCGTGTTTCTATTGTGCCGACATACTACGGAGAGAACGCTGTTTTGCGTTTGCTTGCCGACCAGTCCGAAGAATATACTTTGGAAAAACTGGGTTTTAGTTCTGAAAATCTGGGAAAAATAAATCACGCTTTGAAAAAACCATTCGGAATGATCTTGGCAACCGGGCCGACCGGCTCCGGCAAAACAACAACTCTTTATACGATGATTAAGCAGTTGAATAATAAAGAGGTTTCAATAATTACCGTTGAAGATCCGATAGAATACGCGATAAAGGGAATAAAACAAGTTCAGGTTAATCAGCGGACCGGCCTAACCTTTGCAAAGGGATTAAGATCTTTTTTAAGGCAGGATCCCGATATAATTATGGTGGGCGAAATCCGCGATTCGGAAACAGCCACTCTTTCCGTTAATGCCGCGTTAACCGGACATTTGCTTCTTTCCACGCTTCACACAAACGATTCCGCCACAACCTTGCCCCGTCTTTTGGATATGGGGGTGGAGCCGTTTTTGGCGGCTTCAACGGTGAACATCGCCATTGGCCAGCGGTTGGTAAGGAAAATTTGTTCTCAATGCAAAGAAGAGGTCAAAATAACCGAAGCAGAATTGAAAAGTTTGTCCGAAATCATATCCGTAAAAATCCCCACCGGCCAGAAATTTTACCGCGGAAAGGGATGCGATGTTTGCAATTTTACCGGCTATCGCGGTAGAATGGGAATTCAGGAAGTTCTATTGGTTGACAGCGATATTCGCGAAGCAATTTTAAGGAAAGCGTCTTCAAACGACATTAAAAGCATCGCAATTAAAAAAGGCATGACCGCTATGGCGGATGACGGATTTGAAAAAGCCAGAGCGGGCCTCACAACCATCAATGAAATTATCAGGGTTTTCTACGAATAAATTAAAAAACAAGTTTACCGGCCGGCTCTCTTTGAAAGAGCAGATTTTTTTGGTTCAGCGGCTTTCATTTTTAATCAGATCGGGCGTGCCGATCCTTGAATGTTTAAAAATGATGCGCAAGTTCCGGTCCAAATCAAAGACAAGGATTTTTGACGAAATTATAGGCGATGTTTCAAACGGCCAGTCTCTTTCAAAAAGCTTCCAAAGATTCAGCCATATTTTTAGCCCGTTTTTCATAAACATAATAAAGGTGGGCGAAAGAGCCGGAGTTTTGCACGAGAATCTCGGGCATCTGGCCGAAGAGCTGAAAAAAAGAAGGGATTTGCGAAATAAGCTTATAGGGTCGCTTATTTACCCGGCTTTCATTATTCTTGCCACTTTGGGAATTATTTTGCTTTTGCTCGTTTTCGTTTTTCCCAAAGTTCTGCCTATTTTTAAAAGCTTGAACATGGATCTTCCCATAACAACCAGATTGCTGATAACCACAACAGATTTTATAAAAGCATACGGAGTTTACATCGGCATTTTTTTTCTTTTTCTGTCAATCGTTTTTATTTTGTTAATGAAAAAAATCCCGAAATTCAGGATAAAGGTTCAGATTTTTGTTTTAAGGATTCCGTTTGCCGGCAAGATGATCAAAAATTATCAGCTCGCCAATTTCTGCCGAACCTTCTCGCTTTTGATTAAAAGCGGGGTTTCAATGTCTGAAATTACCAGTATTCTTGCCGAATCCACGCCCAATTTGGTTTATAAAAGAGAAATTGAGCGGCTCGGCGAAAGCGTTTCAAAAGGCAAAAGCATTTATTCGGAGCTTGAAAAAAGGCCCGGTCTTTTTCCGGAAATTACAACCCAGATGATAGCCACCGGAGAAAAATCGGGAAAACTTAGCGATTCTTTGTCTTATCTTTCCGAGCTTTACGAAAGCGAATTTGACGATTTAACCAAAAATCTTTCCGCTTCTCTTGAGCCGTTTTTGATGATTTTTATGGGCTTGATAGTCGGCTTTATCGCTATTTCAATTATTGTTCCAATTTACAATGTCACCCAGCATTTATCGCCAAAATAAAAAGGAAAACAGGGGATTTACCATGATTGAAATGATAATCTCCGTCGGGATTTTGATTATTATCATGGGACTGGGACTATTCTTAAGTATGGATTTTTACAGAAGCTACGCTTTTTTGACAGAGCGCAATATGGCAATCAGCATTTTGCAGAAAGCGAGGAGCAGCGCAATGGCAAACATTAATGAGCGAAAGCACGGAGTTTATTTTGAACCGGACCGCTATGTTTTATTTGAGGGAGAAAATTATGCCGCCCATACGAACGCCATATCTTTTGAAACGAGTTCCGCGATAAGCCATAGCGGCATGAGCGAAGTTGTTTTTGAACAATTAACAGGAAGAGCAAATGTAAGCGGGGGAGATTTAGTCTTGAAAGACAAAATCCGCCCGGATATAATAATTTCAATAAATTATGAAGGCAGGATTTACCAACAATAGAAAAAGGGGAATCAGCACGCTGGAAATGCTTGTTGCTTTAACGCTGATAATAATCAGCATTTCAGCGGCTATTTTAATGTCTTTTGGCAATCAATCAACGCTTGTGGACAGCCAGACATACAGCGAAGCGGCTTATATAGCCCAATCTTTTTTAGATAAAGTCCGGATTGATTCAAGGGTTCATTTTCAGTCTGTCTATCCAAAAACTCTGCCGGAAATTGATATTTATAAAGACAACAAGCTGGAAGTCAGCAATTGGGGGCCATACGGATTTGTAAAGAAAATTTCCGCAGGCGTCAAAGATTGGAATATTGATCCCCGCAATGAATATGTCCAATTAGCGACTCTGGTGTCTAATTATGAGCGATTATTAAATTTAAACAGCGATGATTGCAGTCAGACATTAACCGGAGATTGGAGCCAAATAGAGCATTATGATTTCCAGTCCGCGGAGATAATACCCGGCAATAATGCCGATGGCATAGCGATAACAGATTTAAAAGTTTTTAATCAAAAATTATACGTGGCCGTCTTCGAGCCGACCTCCACAAACAGTTCTACTTTCTATATCTTTGATTTGCCTGAAAATCCGAGCCAGACTCCTATTTTCCGCGGCCGCTGCGATAATTCTTCCAGCGTGACAGTTGGCCTTAATTCCGTTATAATCGCGCCAAACGGAAACAAACTTTATGCTTATGTGGCAAACGCTTATGCCAGCGCTTCGGTTAATTGTTTGGAGAATCATAATTGCGCCCAAGTTCAGGTAATTGATGTTACCGATCCTTCGAATCCGACAGCAGTCAAAAACATTAAAATACCCTCCGCCACTTCCGGAAATAAATTACCGGCAGGAAATAAAGTTTATTTTTACAGGGGATTTCTTTATGTTGGATTAGCCAAAGTGGTTGATAACGGCACAAACTTGAGAGGAGAATTTAATATTATTGACGTGGGAGGGGGCGGGTCGCCGGCAAGCCCGATTAATCCCATATTAAAAGGGACCCTTTTTATCGGCGCCGGCATAAATGATATTTTAGTTCAGGGAAAATACGCTTATATCGCTCATCCCGCGAGCAATAATCCCCAGCGGCAATTAACAGTATTAGATATCAGCGATCCCCAAAGCCCTCAACCCATAAGCAAGTTTTATCATCATGGCGCAATCGGCGGAAACGGAAAGAGCTTATATGTTAAAGACGATAATCTTTATTTTGGACGCACGGCCACAAAGCTTAGCGGTACAAATGATGCCATTCCCGAATTTTTTATGTTTAACAATTCCAATCCGACAACTGATCCGCTTCTGTCTTTTGGCTCGCTTCCTTTGCCCCAATCAGGAGACAGCATAAACGGACTGGCAGTAAAGAACAATCTGGTTTTTTTCATTACCAACCAAGAATTTCAAGTTTGGGATGTTTCAAATCCCTCCGCGATTAATCTTTATTCTTCTGTTTCCCTTTCCGAATTTTCCCAAGGATCAACAACCGGAAGCGGAACATCGCTTTATTGTTCGGGAGATTATTTTTATATTGCCGTTCAATCTCCCCAAGGAAACAATAAAGATATAATTTCTGTTATCACCTCCAAAACTCAAAATGAATATATCCTCTCAAACAGCGGAGATATTTCTGTAACCCAAGGGGAGGCGGGAAAAAACACCATATCAGCCGCCATTGTTTCCGGCTTTCCTCCGGGCGTTTCTTTTTCTGCTTCCGGCTTGCCTGCCGGCGCAAGCGCTAATTTTAATCCTGCATCCTGCGCGCCCAATTGCTCGGCTGAATTAGAAATTTCAACCTCTTTTCCCGCAACTCCGGCCGGAACTTATCCGATAACAGTTACCGGCACGGGCGGCAAGACAACAAGCTTTAATTTGATTGTTGCCCAACAGCCGTTTGATTATGCGCTGTCCCAACCGGCAGATGTTGTTTTGACTCGGGCTGGAGCGTCTCAAAGCACCAGTCTTGCCGCCACTTTAATTTCCGGCAATTCTGAAACTGTTGATTTTACTGTTTCTTCTTTGCCAGGCGGCGTTACCGTAAATTCAATCGTTTCTTGTAATCCGACCTGCTCGCGCACATTGACTTTTAGTGCTTCTGCCAGCGCGGAAATCGGCTCTAGATTAATAACAATCACAGGTTCTTTGCTCGGAAAAAACACCAGTTTTATGCTTAATGTTAATGCTCCGGCATTTTCCTATGCATTGAACAACATAGCAAATTTTACGATTATGCGGGGCGGACCTGCTGTTCCTTTAACAGTAACCGCAACAATGACGCCCGGCGCAGTTCCTCAATCTATATCTTTAACTCCGCCCAATCCTTCTCCAGCGAATATATCCATTAGTCCGACTTCCGCTTCCTGCGCTCCGAGTTCAACCGCCCCTTATCAATGTTCTGTAACTTTTAATTATTCCTCTCCATCCGGCGCCCGAAAGGGAACACACAGCAATCAATATGTTGTCGGCTCTCCGGGAAATATACTTAGCAATAAATTTCAAATAAAAGTTGATTGATGTTATCTGTCAACTTTTTTAAAAAAATGAATTGCGAAAAAAACTGCGAAAAAAACGGTTTTACATTAATGGAAACATTGGTTTATCTGGCGCTGTTTTCAGTTATTATAGGAGGGGCGATGGTGGCGGTTTATAATATTATTGAGGGCAATGCCTCTCTTCAGGCGAAGGCGATTTTGCAGGAAGAAGGTAATTTTATTATGGCGAAATTAAGCTGGGCGCTAAGCGAAGCGGCAAAGGATACTGTTATAAATCCTCCGGCAATAGGAGGCAGTTCCGATGCGTTAATTGTAAAAAAATTGCCCGGCAACAACATAAAAGCTCAAGCGGATCTGGATAGCGGCAATATCCGGTTTGACAGCGGTAGCGGATTTTTTGAATTAAACTCGGAACGAACCGCGGTTTCCTCCCTGAATTTTAAACAGCCCAGTGCCGGGGAAATTGAAATTTTTTTAACGCTTTCCACTGTTTCTGATCAGGGAAAGAATTTCAGCCGGAATTTTGAAGCGAAGAAATACTTAAAAAAATAGATGATAACTTTGAATTTTAAAAACAAGGATAAAAGCGGGGGATATATTGCACTGATTTCCGCGGCTATTATTTCAATATTGTTAATCGTCGTCGGGCTGACTCTTAATATTTCCGCTTTTTTCGCGCGTTTTAACGCCCTGAATGATGAATATAAAAAACAAAGCTTAAACTTGGCGGAAGCATGCGTGGATGTGGCAAGATTAAGACTCGCGGAAAATATGAGCTATGCCGGAAATAATGAAGAAATAACAATTGATGCCGGGAAATGTTATATAGTTTCCGTAAGCCAGCCCGCTCCCCAAACAATAAAAACAAAAGGAATATTTCCCAACGCGCTTCCTCAAAAATCATACAGCAATATTCAGGCAGTTGTTGATTACGATTTAAATATTATTTCCTGGCAGGAAGTCCCGAAGTTTTAATTTGACTTATTTTTAAAATCTTGTATACTAATAAGAAAATAACCTAAAGGTCGTGCTTAAAAATTAAAAATTATAAATTAAAAATTATAAATCATATATGGAAAAAAGATTAAATCAAAAGGGCTTTACTCTTATTGAGATATTAGTGGTCATTGGCATTATCGCTATTTTGGCCGCGGTCATTATTATTGCCATAAATCCGGCCAGACAATTCGCCCAAGCCAGAAATTCACAAAGAACAAGTAATGTCAATTCTCTTATCAATGCGGTCGGTCAATACATGGCGGATAACAAGGGGAATTTGTCGTGTTTCGCTACCGCAGGACTTGATGCCGCCGATAAGGAAGTTTCCAGTACTGCCTTAAATATCAGATCTTGTATTGTTCCAAATTATATGTCTGAAATTCCAGTTGACCCTAAAGATGGTACTGCTTATAATAGCGCTACCGGTGCTTATAATACAAAATATACCATGTCTCAAGACGCAACTACCAAGAGAATTACTGTTAAAGCCCCGAGCGCAGAATTAGGAGAAACAATTCAGATAACAAGATAAAAGAAATAATCTAATAATCAGAAAACGGCCCTGATAAAAAGAGGCCGTTTTCTGTTGGATTTTTTTCGTCCGGATTCCGCATTGTAATTTTAAAAAATCTGACCGCTTGACAATTCTTAAAATAGGATTAAAATAAACAAGATTAATAATTAATAAAAAATAATTAAAAATAAACAAATTATATGGCAAAAAACACATTGTCCCAAATTTATCTTCCTTTGATTTTAGCCCTTTGTTTGGTGGGGCTTGGTTTTTTTATAAAGAACACGAATATTTTAGCAGGTCCAACTTGGCCAACTTCTTGGACGCTTCTCAATGATGATTCCGACACTGATTGTAGCGGAGACGCAAACAGAAACGTCTTGGTTACTTACTACAGCATAGATAGCAATTATCTATATTTGCGAATGAATCTGCAAAATAGCCCAAAGATTAACGATGATAAATATCTATATAAGTGGTTTTTAGATGCAGACAATAACGCAACCTTTGCTGGCGGTAGGATTGTCAATTACGAGCATCTTATTCTATTCACGAATGGAAATATATATTTATGCGATGCTACAAAAAGAAAAGTAAGCGATTGTACGGTTATAACAGATACCAGTAAACTTAACTACAGAATTGATGGCACGAATCTTGATATGAGCATAAAATTATCAGAAGTTGGCGGAATAATTAAACTTGTATGGTGGATGACCGACAATAATAGCAATAATATTAATCAACAACCAAGCGGAAATCAAAATGACTGGCCGGACATTGGAGGGACAGACATACCATTTATCCCTCTTCCTTATTGCGGCGATGGTACGGTAAATCAGCTATCAGAACAGTGCGATGATGGAAACAATACAAATGGCGATGGCTGTTCTTCGACTTGCCAAACTGAAACTTTGCTTACTTGGTATCGCGACGCTGATAATGATGGTTACGGAGATCCGCAAAACAGCGGACAGGCATATACTCAACCCGCTGGTTATGTTGCAAATAATTCTGACTGCAACGACACTAATTCTAATGTTTATCCGGGCGCAACAGAAATCTGTAATAATATTGATGATGATTGCGACGGACAGATTGATGAAAATTTAACACGACCCACATCTTGTGGCGTTGGCGTCTGTTCTGGGAATACCGGAATAGAAACTTGTACTGCTGGCGTATGGGGCGGAAATACCTGCGATCCTTTTCAGGGAGCGAGCCAGGAAATTTGTGACGGACAAATTGATGATGATTGCGATGGTTCTGTTGATGAAGACTGTAAATGTACGGACGGAGCTACTCGGTTTTGCGGACAAACAGATGTGGGAGAGTGTGCTATGGGCATTCAGACCTGCGCAAATGGCGCATGGGGAGAGTGTTCAGGCGCGATTTATCCTTCCACAGAAGTTTGCGATGGTTTAGACAATAACTGCAATGGACAGATTGATGAAGGAGAGTTATGGGCAAACAAGGGCAATGATTGTTCTGTCGGCGTAGGTTATTGTTCGGCGAGCGGAACTTATGTTTGCAATTCCCAAAACCCATCCGGATCAACAATTTGTTCGGTAACTCCCGGAAAGCCAATAACTGAAATTTGTAATAACGATTTAGACGATGATTGCGACGGCTTGACTGACAGAGAAGATTCGGATTGCCTTGGCAGTATCACCATTCATAAATACTACGACGATAACGGCGACGGAGAATTTGATGAAGGCGATTGGGTTTTGCCCGGATGGCAAGTATCAATTTGGAATGAGCATTATCAATACGAAGGTCCGGGTCCGATAACTGACATAGAAGGAAAATTTGTTTTTTCTAATTTACAACTTGGAGATTACGATGTCTGCGAATTTTTTCCAGCCGGAGAAAATTGGATTAATACCCAACCCGGTTATACTCCGTTTGATTGGTCCAATTCCGGGGAAGGCCCTTGGGCGGTTTGTTACGAGCAAGTTGCCCTCGGCTCGGAAAATAAAAATCTTGATGTTTATTTTGGCAACAGACGGCAAGAATCGCAATCCTATTGCGGAGATGGAGTTTTGAATGAGGGAGAGGAATGCGATAATGGATCTCAAAATGGCGATGTCTGTACGCCTTCCTGCAATAACAGTTGTCAATATTGTTCCAATCAATGTGCTTGGGTAGCAGTACAGGGTCCTTCCTGTGGCGGCGGTGGCGGTGGCGGCGGAACCGGGACTTTTTATCATGCCCTTTCCGTTAACAGAATCGGATCTGGCTTTGGCAGTGTTATAAGCAATATCGGGGGAATCAGTTGCGGAAATGCCTGTTCAAATTCTTATCCCAAAGGTTCCCAGGTTATTCTGACTGCCAATCCTGACGGTTCTTCAACTTTCGGCGGCTGGAGCGGCGCTTGCAGCGGAACAAGCAATACTTGCGCGGTTGATATGGATAATGACAAGCTGGCAATAGCTTCTTTTGAAGCGGGCGAGGTTTTGGGAGAAACAGCCGTGTCAGAAGAAAATGTGAAATGCGCGCTTTATCTGCTTGAATATATTAAATACGGAGCCAACAATAACCCGGAAGAGGTGAAAAAACTTCAGATCTTTTTGAATCAACATATGGGCACAAACCTTCCTGTCACAGGAATTTATGATTCTCAGACCCGTGAATGGGTTAATAAATTTCAGCTTCGATACAAAGAACAGGTTTTAAGACCTTGGGTTGAAGCGGGTTTTCACGAAAGCGAGAACATTCCAACCGGTTATGTTTATATAACCACGAGGCGATGGATTAATCTTATAAAATGTCCTTCCTTGATTATTCCGATACCCGGCTTAACTTGCGTCGGATGCCAGAGCGGCGCTAAACCAGAGGGCGAGGTGCTTGGCGAAAGCGTTTCTGCGCAAGAAGAAAACGAGAACGGAGGAGATGAAAATATTCCCCCGGAAGAAGAGCCGTTAAGCGAGGAAGAAATTGCTAAAGATTCGGAGGCCGGAGAAGTACAAGCAGGGAAAGATGAGCCAATCCAGAGGAACAGAACGATCGCGATGATTATTCTTGCCGCGATTATCATTGCCGGGGGCGCGACGGTTATGCTGCTGAATAAGAAGAAGTCTTAATAGAAATCTAAAAAAAACATCGCCGCCCCCCTCGGGGCGGTGTTGTTTTTGGAAGCGCAATATATGATAATTAAAATGATGGGAAAAATTTTTGATTATCTTAAAAAATGCTTCATTTGCGGCGGACAGAAAGTCTGCAAATTCCATCTTTCCCGAAAAAAGATTTTCATTCTTTTTTTTGTTTCAATTTTTGCCGTTGAAATGCTTTTCGCCTCCGGCGTTTTTGATTTTAATCAAATATCGCGTTTTCTTGCTTCAATATATCCGGATGTTCTTATCGGGCTTGCCAATGATTATCGCCAAGCCCATTCGCTGGCCGTTCTGACCGTGAATCCTTTGCTTGAAGAAGCCGCCCAGATGAAAGCCCAAGATATGGCCCAAAAAGGATATTTTGCCCACACCAGTCCGGAAGGCGTTACTCCTTGGCATTGGTTTGAAAAAGTTGGTTATAATTTTGTTTTCGCCGGAGAGAATTTAGCGGTTAATTTTTCCGATTCCCAAGCGCTGCATAACGCGTGGCTTTCTTCTTTGGGGCATAAAAACAATATCGTCAATCAAAATTTTTCCGAAATCGGCATCGCCGTGGCAAAGGGTTTGTACAAAGATAAAGAAGCTTTTTTCGTGGTTCAGCTTTTTGGATCTCGCAAAAGAGAAATTTTGCCCATTTTGTCGCTAAGCGGGGAAAAAGAAGCGCCAGCTAAACCCGATTCTCAAAAGGTTTCCTTTTCCGCCAAAGCGGATTCAAAGATCGTTTTAGGCCCGGAAACAGCCGAAGGCGGAAATTTTGTCTCTTATGATAATTTCCAACAACCGGAAGAAACATTCGTTTCACTGAACAGACTTGAAGAAACTCCATTTCCGCAAAAAGCGAATTATTATTCCTCTTTTTTCAGCCGCATTTTTTCCGCGCCGAAAACAATCGCCATTTTTTGGGCGATTTCTTCATTAATAATTATTCTTTGCCTGATGTCGGCCAAGATAGTCTCAAATGTGGCTGTAAAATTTAAACCGCTGGCATTAAAAACTTTTATCGTCCTAATGTTTCTATTTTGTTCTCTTTTGTTCAACCATTCCTTTATTTTTCTGCTTGGAAATATTTTCAGGGCTTGACCCTGCTACCGGTCGTCAATTTTCCATTCAATTTTTGATTCTTTGTCGGCAAATTCCAGCCATTGCCCGTCTTTGCTTATTACGAACCATTTTCGCTTGCTTCCCGACCAGACCATCGGATCGCCCTCGTAAAACGGCTTTTTTACGATTTCCCTTGGTTTTAGGCGGTCAAGTTCAAGCCAGCGCTTGAAAACCGTTTCAATGGCATAATCAAGTTTTCTTGAGTTTGCCCAATCGGCAACTATTTTTATCGCTTTTATCGCCTTTCTTGCCGAACCGGCCAGCTCCAGAAGTTGTTTCGCGGGCCGGACATATCTTGAATAAACGATTTTTTTCTTTTTGGCGTCGTTTTTTATTTTATCCAGCGTTAATCCTTTCGTGAAGAAATAATAATTCACTATTTTTTGAATATCTGTCTCTTTCTCAATTTCAGATTTTTTGTCCCGCTTTCCCCCCTTTTTCATTTTCGGCATTTTTTATCTTTTTTATGAATATTTTTCAGCCCCAAACCTGTAGATCGCTATTTTTTCTTTTCTGATGTCAATGTTGGCTTTTTGGCAAGCAATCGCTATTTGCTCTTCTTTCGTTTCGATTCCTTCAAGGTCCGGCAGCAAAAGGCCGGATTTTTCAGGATAATCAAGCGATTTTACGACAATGCCGTATTCTTTGGGGTTTAAATCTCCAAGATTTTTTATAATAATCGGTTTTTCCAAAATATAAACTTCGTATGACAGATGGGGCAATTCTTTTTCTTCAACAGGCGGAAATCTCGGGTCTTGGGCCGCTTCAATGGCGTTTGAAATTATTTCGCTTGCTAAATTTTCTTTTGTCGGAAGATATGTGCCGATGCATCCGCGCAAATCTTTGTTTTTGCGGATGCTCACAAAAACTCCGGATTTTTTTTCAAAAAAATTTTGAGAAAGATTTGCGTCCGGAGAAATGATATTTCTTTCTTTGATAAAATTTTCCACCGCCTCTTTTGCCAAAATCACAAAAGGATTCATCAATTTCAGTATAGGGTTATAAAAAAATCCGGTCAATTATGCTGGAGATTTATACGGACTGATATTGATTGCGCAATTAAAAAAGAAAAAGGGGCCCGTCACGTGACGTCCCCAACTGATATGCTCTGTCAGGACGACAGAGGTGCCGTAAGGAGGAGGAGTGGCGCAAAAAAGAACAGCGGGGGAAGATTCGCTGAGATATCCCTGATCCCGAAACCCGGTTCTGTCACGAAGTTCACGGGCACCCATCGCGGGCGCCTGATTCTGCCTGGTTCGCTTCAC
>CAZXXF010000015.1:0-6418 GCA_964644805.1 uncultured Candidatus Saccharibacteria bacterium
TTGTTTTTGGATTTCAAATTTCCCTTCAAAATCACGGCGGAAGCCGAGCCCGAGCGTAGCGAGGGCGAGGCAACAATCGCCCAAAAACCTAATTTTGAAAATTGGCGGTGGGAGAGGGATTCGAACCCCCGGTACCTTTGCAGATACAGCGGTTTTCAAGACCGCCCCATTCGACCGCTCTGGCATCCCACCTTGTAATATGCCCCTAACCGGATTTGAACCGGTGTTACCAGCTTGAGAAGCTGATGTCCTTAACCACTAGACGATAGGGGCTTAATATGTTTTATTTTATCAAAATTAACTTAGAAATCAATCAAAAAACACCCATTAAATTTGGTGTCTTTTATTTATTTCTTTTTTTAAAGTTTTTCAATCTCTTCAACGACTTTTTTCATTTCCAATTCAGCGGCGCCATCAACTAAAATCAAATCTTTTTCCTTCATCTTTCTCTGAATGTCAAGCTTGGCGGCATCAACATCAAGATAAGTATAAATATTTTCTTTGGGAAACCCGCTGTTAATGGCCCCTTGGGCAATAAATTTTGCTCTTGGACCGATCGTGAATAAAATATTGAAAACTTCCGCAACTTTATCTCCGATCTTTTCGTGAATCTCGGCGGTATATTCTTCAAGCCCGATAATGTCTCCCAACACAGCCACTTTCCTGCCGTTGAAAGATCCAAATTGGGGTGGAATTATTTTATTTATAATATCTATCGCTTCAATCATTGTTGAAAGACTCGCATTTTCACTGTCATCTAAAACCCAGCTTCTCTTTATTCCCTCAATAAGCTTCATTTTTCCTGGCAGAGATTTATAAAACTTTAAATTCTGAGAGGCTTCAAGAGGATTTATCCCGAAGATGAAAGCCGTTCCAATCGCAACAAGCGAAGCGTAAATTTGTTCCCTTCCAAAAATTTTATTAAGCCAAACCGGAATTACCTTTCCCTCAAAATTTAATTTGAAATTCGTTCCTTCGCCGCCAATCATTATATCGCTTGCCCTTAACCGAGCTTTTTCATCAAATCCAAACGTCAGACTGCCTGAATTTGCCACTCTTTTTAACTCGCCGTCATCAATATTGATTAAAAAAATGTTTTTATGGGCTTTTTTTCCAAGAATAGATTTTGCCGTTTCAAAAGAACGCGAAGCAGCCGGAGTTGAATAATCTTCCGGCAGTTCTTTTGTAGAGTTAAAAATGATCGCTTTTATTTTATGATTCGGAATAATTTTAAGCATGTTTAAAAGTTCTTCCTCGCACGAGGGGATAACAATTATTCCTCTATAAAAAATCTTTTTAAAGAGATTGCAAAAACTAACATCTATTTTCTTGATTCTTTTTCCTGCCCGATTAAAAACCTGGAAAACCGCCTCCGCGGAACTTTCTCGATAATATCCGTCAACCATTATAATTTCCGAGCGTAAAAATCTTAATAATATTTTTCGAAGGTAATTATTCATAGTCGGGCGGTATTTGATAATAATTTATTATATAACGCGCCATATCGTTGAAAATCGGCACGGCAGAATATTCTGCGGTTTTGGTTTCTGGATTGTCCAGCTTCACAAAAACAACTACTTTGGGCTCAAACGCCGGGAAAAATCCCATAAAACTTTGCCATGTTTCTCCGCTGTATCCCGCCTTATTTATTCCTAAGCTCGCATAAGGGATCTGCGATGTGCCTGTTTTTCCAGCGATATGATAACCGGGAATCTTTGCCTTTTTCCCAAAACCCACCTCAACCACCTGAAGCAGCATTTTTGTTATCTGTCCCAGCGTTTTCTGCGAAAGTATGTTGCTTGCGATAACCTGCGATTTTGTTTTATTGCTTTGATATGCGTTTTTTATTTCGTCTACTACATATAATCTCATTAATTTGCCTCCGTTTGCAAGAGAACAAAATGCCCTGACGAAATTAAGAGGCGTAGTTTCAATCCCTTGGCCAAAAGAAGCGGTTGCATAATTGGATTTATACCCCTTTTTGAGATTAACGTTTGAAGAAAAAATTTCTCCCTCAAGCTCTACTCCGGTTTTCTCAAAAACGCCGAATTTTTCTATATATTTCAAGAAAGTCGAATCTCCCATTTGAAATTGGGCAAATACGGCTCCGGTGTTGATTGATTTTTCCAAAACTTCAGTCATTGTCCTTGCCCCCCACGTTCTTTGACCATAATTCCTTATTATTCTTCCACCAACATTCACGAAGCCTTCGTCTTTGTATTTTGTTTCCGGTGTTATCTTTTTCTCGTTTACGGCTGCGGCTATAGTAATCGCCTTAAATATTGAACCCGGCTCATAAAGGGTCTGAATGGCGTTGTTTTTGAATGTCTCTATTTTAAAATCCTGATATTCGTTTGGATTGAAGCTTGGATAATCGGCCAGCGCAATTATTTTCCCCGAATCGGGTTCTACTACTATTATTTGCCCGCCCTCGATTTTAAAATTCTTTTTTGCTTTTTCTAATAATATTTCGGCTTGGTTCTGGATGTTTTTATCAATCGTCAAATATATTTCGTTTTTATTTTCATCAAGAAAACTTTCTTTCAGAAAATATCCAAAAGGGTTGAATTTTCTTTGAACGGTAATCTCCTCTCCGCCCAAAATATCGTTGAAATGTCCCTCTATCCCGTATTTTCCGAACCCTTCTCCGTCAACAAAGCCCAAAATGTCGCTTGCTACCGAATTATAAAGATAAAAACGCTTTCTTTCCTCTCTCAAATAAACACCCGGCAGTTTGTTTTTCTTTAAATCGCTTATCTCTGATTCTGTTAATGATTTTTTAACCGCAACGAACAATTTTTGATTATCAAGTTTTTTTAAGAGAATGGATCTGTCTAATTTAAGAATTTGAGCCAGAATATCAGCCGTATTTTCTTTATCTTTTATTTCCCGGGGAGAAGCGTAACAAAATTGATTGTCTCTCTGGGTGACAGCAAGTATGGGTTGATTTTTTTCTTGAAAAAAAATCTCCCCCCTAGATGGAGAAAGAGATTCAAATATTTCCTGTTGTCCCTTGGCTACGGCTTTGTAATAATCGCCTTTAAAAACTTGAAGATGAATTAATCGACCCAGGACTACCCCGCCCAAAACGATGAAACCAAACAAAACAAAATTAATTCTCCATGATTTCATTTTGCGGCCATTATGTTTTCTGAAGTGTGCAGATATTGCACTTTTACTATTTTCTCAAATTCAAAATTGTGTGCTAAAGAATCTATGGTCAGGGCGGAATTGTTGCGCATGATCGAAAATTCTAATTTTTCATTTTCCCTTGTCAAATTGTTAATCTTTTTTTGAGCAAAAGCGATATTGTTCATGTTGTGGCTCATAGCGCCAATCTGAAAACAATAAAGAAATAGGAGCAAAAGAATGGAGAAAATAGATAAAATTAAGATTGGTTTTTTGGCCGCTTTAGAAGGCATCATATTTTTTGAGCAACTCTTAATTTTGCGGAGCGGGAAGGGAAATTAATTTTGATTTCTTCTTCCGTGGGCCGGATCGGCTTTTTTATTACGACCTTTAAATGGTTTAATTGCCTGTTTTCCATGAAAAATTTTTTAACAATTCTATCCTCGAGAGAATGAAAAGAAATCACCGCTATCCTCCCTTCTTTCTCCATAATTTTTAGAGCGCTGCTTAACCCTTTTTCTAAATTAGAGAGTTCTTCGTTCACCGCGATGCGCAATGCCTGAAAAGTTCTCGTGGCAAAATGGATTTTTTGTCTTTGATATTGAAAAGGAATCGACTTCCTGATGACTTCTACCAAATCAAGCGTTGTCCTAATCGGCTTAATATTTCTTTGCCCTGCTATCTTTTTTGAAATGGAGCGATAAAATCTTTCCTGCCCAAAATTATTTATTATTTCCGCAATTTTTTCCTGGTGCCAATAGTTTACTATTTCGAACGCGGTTAAAGTATTTTTATTGGGGTTAAACCTCATATCAAGCGGCTCATCTTTCTGAAAGGTGAATCCCCTCCCGCTCTCCTTTATGTGCCAAGCACAAACGCCCAGATCAAATAAAATTCCATTAACGGGGGCGAACGAAATCTCTCCTGCAATTTTTTCAATATTGGCGTATGAATCGTTTATTAAAATGAGTCTTGCGTTTTCAATCTTATTTCTTACATAAACCTCGGGATCATTTTCTATGGCTAATAATTTTCCGTCGGGAACTATTTTTTCAAGAATTTTTAAACCGTGACCGCCTTCTCCAAATGTTGCATCTATGAAATTTTCGTTAGATTTTGGCGACAGTAATTCCATTACTTCTTTTTGAAGAACGGAAAAATGCATAATATTTTTTACACGCCTAATTCTTTCAGCCTTTCAGCCATATCGCCGACTTCTTTTTCTGTTTTGTTTTTATAACTCTTCCACTTATTTTCATCCCAGATCTCCACTCTGTTAAAAAGGCCCGCTATAATTATTTTTTTATTTAATCCCGCGTATCCTTTTAAATAATCTGGCACCAAAATTCTTCCCAATCCGTCTATTAAAACATCGCTTGCGCCGGCAAGCATTAATCTGGCGAATCCCCTGGCATCTGCCTGAGATAGCGGCAATTGGCTTAATTTAGCGGCTAATTTATTCCATTCAGATTCTGAAAAAAGAAAAAGGCAATTATCCAATCCGCGAGTAATCACTGCTTTTTTGCCTAAAATTTTTCTAAACTTAGCCGGTATGGCTAGTCTTCTTTTATCATCAAGACTGTATGCGTATTCGCCGATAAACATATAATTTAGTTTTCCACAGGATTAGTTAGTTTTCCCCACTTTTTTCCACAATCATACATCTATTAACCACTATAATCCACGACAAACCATTGGTCAACATTTGAAACTGTGGAAAACTATTTAGGCCGTTAAAAGATTGATTTGTTGAAAGGCAACGAAAAACCCCGCCATAACGGCGGGGCTTTTCAACCGATATTCCTGATTTACAATCCTTCCAATCCCCTCCTTCTTCTTATCAAGAAAAACAACAGATAAAATCCTCCCAAAAATAATGCGATCAACACGAACAGAACTAAAGCAATCCACCAGAGCCACCCCTTCAAAATACCCTTGATTGAAGCAATCATGCTTATGTCCCCGATAGGCGTTTTAGAGAATTTTTCTAATTTCAAAACAATGGGATCGGAAGCTGATAAATTTTCAGCATTGACAGAGGCAATCATATCAATTTGGGTCGTTCCAAAATCA
Organism: uncultured Candidatus Saccharibacteria bacterium; assembly: GCA_964644805.1. Classification (GTDB taxonomy): domain Bacteria; phylum Patescibacteriota; class Minisyncoccia; order Minisyncoccales; family PEYH01; genus JBBIKX01. Next base: position 5,203 of record CAZXXF010000015.1, read on the forward strand.
ATGAATTTTTCTTGATTTACTTGTCCGGCAAAAGTGATCGTTTTTATGCCTTTGGCTGAAAGATTGGATATGGTTATGCCGGAGACAACATCTCCGGAGATGCCACTTCCATCCAACTTAAGCTGATTCTTATAAATGACATCTCTTGGCAAATTAACCTTAACCGAGACATTGTTTAAATTTTGCTCTCCACTATTGGCAATGATTAACATAAAATCAATCATATCTTGAGGCGAAACGGATAATTCTTTCTTCCATTCTATTCCATCTTCCTGCTTTTTAGCCAAAAAAGAAATGCTCAAGCCGGTTGTCTTGCAATCTTGAGAACAACTGCAAATATTTTCATCGCAATTGCAGATTCCATCTCCGCAGTGTTTGCAGGAATTACAATAATCCTTTGAACTTAAACTGCAAGCAGATCCATCGCATTTTAATTCATTGGTGCATTTTCCATTTCTGCACCCGTCCACTGTACAGCTATTATTATCCGCGCAATCCCTGTATTTAGATTGTCTTACTCCGTATGCGTCAAACCAATAAACAGCGTTATCGTAGCAGTCTTTTCTATAATAAGGAGTAGGTTGGGCACAGGCAGATTTATACCTGCACTTAGAAGAACCGGCTGCGCAAACCTGTTCTGAACTGCAGTAATCAGCGACAGTCCAGGCACTCCACGGACTCGCTGTTCCCCAATTTCCAGAACAGCTCGAGCTATTGGCCGAACAATACCTAAATGTTGTTTTAGTTCTTTTTCCGACATCTGCTCCGCAAGCAGTGCCCCAAGGACATCCGTATTCGGTTTCAATCTTACTGTCACAAATTGTGGAAGATGATTTAAAGTTGCAACCATCGCAGCATGGTCCGGTCGAACATACGCACTGGCTTACGCATTGGCCATTGCTGCAAGTTTGATTTGTCCCGCAAGTCTGAACTAACTGGCTTTCAATATAGCTGGCGCCATAACAGGCATTATTGCTGCAACCCCTGTAATAACAAGTTCTTTGTCTGTAAACTGCGTTTCCCGAACAATAATACGCGCTTTGCCAATTATCGCAATAATTGCCTCCGCAAGACTGATACAAGCTTAACCGATGACCTTGGGGATTATACCAATAAAGATCATTATTGTAACACATCAGATAATTTTGACCTTGATAGCAGCTCGAATGATCAGCGCATCTTGTTTCAGACTGGATGTCGCATCCGAAAGGCGTGC